>DASVQK010000111.1:0-31095 GCA_036389105.1 Thermoleophilaceae bacterium | reverse complement strand
AATTCGACCGTGACGGACCTGCGCCGAACGCTGCACCGCCCGCGACGGGTCGTGCTCGGCCGCAACACGTGGTTCGCCAAGCGCGGCTCGAGAGCCACCTTCGTCTTCAAGACACGGAGCGGCCGGGTGCTAGAGGTCGGGGTCGCCGACCGCCGGCTGACGCGGGGCCGCGGCGCGTTGCGGCGCTTCCTGCGCAGCTGGTCAGGGCTCTGACGCCCGCGTCGGGACCCGCCCTATCGGCCGGCCCGACCCTGGACCACGCGCCGCGGAAGCGGCACCGGGGAGAGCTTGTCGGCGACCGAGCCGGCGAACAGCCGCGGCTCTGCCTTCGCCACGAGGCCGGTCAGCTCGTCGCGCTCGGCCGTGGACAGGTTTCGCGGGCGTCCGCGGCCCGCGCGGATCAGCGCGACCAGGCGCCGGCGCTCGTCCGGGTCGAGCTTGCTCAGATGGCTCCGCGCGAGCAGCGCGATCTCCCCGATCGCGAGGACCTTGAGGATCGGCAGCCGTCGCAGGCCCGGGATGCGTCCCGCTCCGTGCGTGAGGACGCGCGTGGCGGCGTCGCGGAGCACCCGGACCGTCAGACGTCGGTGCCGGCGGCGGTCCCGAGGGTGGCCGCTATCTCGTCGAGGGCCGCCTGCTCGCTCTCGCTCACCTGCTTGCCGCCGATGCCGACGAAGCCGCCCTCCTTGTGGGCCTTGGCTGCCGCGTCGGCCACGCTGAGCGCGAAGCGCCTGTAGGCGTCGACCTCCTCGGGCGATGCCCTCTGCTCCAGGATCCGGACGGCTTCGCTCAGGCGCTCGCCGGTGGCCGAGCTCACGTCACCCGCCGAGCGAACCCGTTCCTGGTCGAGCGCGGGCGGGCTCGCGACCAGTTCGTCCAGAAGCTCGCTCTCCCCATGCTGCTGGCGCGCGCTCTCGTACACCTTGCCCATCGCGAGGCTCTCGCGGATCGTCCCGCCCCGGTCCGCGGTGATGACCCGCAGGCCGGCGAGCAGCGGTCCCTCCACGACCGTCGACCATTCCTCTGCGTTGAACTCGGCCTTCTTCGTCATCGAGGTCCTCTCGTGGATGGAGCAGCGGTCGCCGCGGCGGTCAGCTGTCTCTTACCCACGGAGCGGCGATGGAATCGAACCATCCAAGCGGAGGGCTGCTCCGCCCTGCCGGTTTTGAAGACCGGATGGGCCACCAGACCCCTGCCGCTCCGCGCGCGAGCCGGCCGCTGCGGGCTTAGGGCTCGAGTTGGCCCGCAGGCACCTCGCTCACCGGCAAGAGCAGCTGTGCGTCGTGGACGTCTGACTCGGCCCGCCGGCCTGCGAGGAACTCGATAAAGGCCGCTGGATTCCTTAGCGGTCGTCGATTCTTGTAGACAGCCACCAGTTCGTCGGGCGTGAGCTCAACTACGTGGCGGACGATGTGCCCATCCGGCTCGCGTCGTGCCACGGCGATGATGGAGCCGAACGCCACGACCTGGTTGTCGTTGCCTTGAATCATGCGCGCCGCTCGCTCAGCGGCCTCAGCCTGCATCACGTTGATCTCAGCCTGCGTACGTCCTAGGGTTTGTTGCATCAGAGCGTGCTCGGCGAGCTCGACGCGTCGGGCGAGCTCCTCTCGCGTTGCGGGGTTTCGCATCCGTAGACGTAGACGTTGGAAGAGCGAGCCGTATTGCAGCTCCAACCGCTCGCACTCCTCGAACCCAAATGTCCCTGCATAGCTTCGTATCGCCGAGACAGCCTGTTCCAGCGCCTTGCGATCATCGACCGCGAGGTAAACGCTGGCGGGCAGGAACGCGCCGTCGAGCGGATGTTCGTGCTCGGCACCGTCGCCCCTGATCTGGGCCCGCGACCGCGTGATCGTGTCGATCGTGGTCATCCTGCGCGGCCCGATCGGGGTCCTGGGCGACGGCGTGGGAATGTGACGACATCTGCCCTCTGCTCGGGTGGCGCATCCAGCAGCGCGTCTTGCACCGAAGCGGAGAAGTAGTAATCCAGATGGCGGGACAACTCGTCAGCATCGGTGGACGCCGCGAGCAAGAGTGCGGCCACTAGATCCGCCTTCGCCGGCCTCCTCCGACCAGACCGGTAAACGCGGTCGCATAGTGCCTCGACGCGCGTGTGGAGTGGCTCGGGAACCCGCTGACCGAGTGGCTTGGGATCCGCTTCAACCAACCGCGAATTACGAGGGAATCCCGGCATTTCCTAGCCGTCCGTCTTCTTCTTTCGTCGAGCTAGCTCTTTGCTAGCTTTAGCGGGCAGCGAAGCGTACCGCGTTTAGCGCCGGCGGTGGAGCACCTAAGACAGGGTCAGCAACCTCGAGTTCGTCGGCCAGGATGCGGGCGAAGGCGCGGGAACGATCCGGTTACTTCTCCCTGTGGGGAGCTTCCTGTTTGGACTTCGTTTGCCACACGGCTTTTCTCCGTGAGAGGCAACTCCATCGCGAAACGGCCAAGCTCTTGTAGGAGGGAAATCGAGTTCGCGAGGGTGGACCTCCAACTCTATACGTGAGGCACAGATCACCCGGTCTCCCCACTGACGTCCCGCAGACGTCGCCGCGCCCGCGCTCGCCGAAGCCGCGCCCCGGTCGCCTCGCGCCGCGCCTGCTCCCGGCGAGCGAGCGAGGTAGAGAGCTCGACCGCGGCTGTAAGTAGGGCGTCTACCTCTTCCGCGGCAGTCAAGACCCACTGACGCCCTGGTACGTGCGCCTCGCCTGGCTCTCGCTCAATTAGCCCGAGCTCCTGGAGCCTCGCGAGACGTCGGTTCGCCGTCGTCTGAACGACGTCCGGTGCGGCCGCGATCAGCTCGGCCTCAGTGGCCGGCCCCTCGAGCAGTCGGACGAGGAACGCGGCGCCTGGCCGCTTGAGCGCGTCGAGAAGTCGAGCCGTCTGGGGGTCCACGTAGTATGCAAATTTGCATACTTGCCCTCGAAGCGCTACGCGTCCAGTCTCCACCCTGCTCATGACGACTTCCCTGATCGCCGGCCGAGCAGAGGCCACCAAGCGCTGCACCGAACCGAGCCAACCGCGACGGGTGGGCACGGCGCTATCCCTTTTTTCCGGCGCGGGGGGCCTTGACCTCGGGCTCGAGGCTGCGGGTTGGGATGTCCTCGTCCAGGTTGAGATGGACCTCGACTGTGCCGACACTCTGGCCCTCCACAACGAACTAAGAGAGCACCCCTCCGAAGTTCGCCCCGCCCCGATCGAGGATGTCTCGCCAGCCGACCTCCGACGCGACCTGGGGATGAAGCGCGGCGAGCTGTCCCTGATTGCCGGGGGCCCGCCGTGCCAGCCGTTCACGACATCGGGCCTGCGCCGGGCGCTGTTGGACCATCGCGCATCGTCGCTCTTCCCCGCCTACCTGGCGTTCGTCGAGGAGTTCTTGCCGCACGCCCTACTTGTCGAGAACGTCGACGGCATACTGTCAGCTGCCCTCCGGCATCGTCCGCTCGCGCAACGAGGAAGGGGGCATCCGCCGCTCCACCTCGATGAAATGAAGGGCTCTTTCCTGCGCTGGCTCGTGAGCCAGCTGGTCGGCCTTGGCTACTCGGTGAGCTGGGGCGTCATAGAGACCGCAGACCATGGGGTTCCACAGCTTCGCCAGCGCGCGATCCTCATCGCCATTCAAGGCGAGGAGCCTTGCTATTTGCCCGAGCCGAGATATGGCGGGCCCGGGCTACCGCCGTACCGGACGATTCGGGACGCGCTCGCCGACATAGCCGCGATCGGACCGGTCCAACCCTTGAGCGAGCGCAAGAGCCAGGTGTACGCGCAGATCCCTCCTGGCGGGAACTGGCGCGATCTTTCCGACGACATGCAGCGCGCGACGATGGGCGCTGCGTACCACGCGGAGGGCGGAAAGAGCGGTTGGTGGCGTCGGCTCTCTTGGGATGCACCCGCACCGACCATCCTCGGCATGCCCGACCACTCCAGCACGGCCCTGATCCATCCCGACGAGATTCGCTGCCTGTCAGTCAACGAGTGCGCCGCGATCCAGACCTTCCCCCTCGGCACACGATTCGCAGGGAGTCCTCGGTCGCAGTACCAGCAGATCGGCAATGCCGTTCCGCCGCTGTTGGGGGCGCGCCTCGGGGAGCATTTGGCGGCATTCATCGGCGGCGAGCGATCTCCTGAGCCCAGTCCGCCTCCGTGGAGGAAGGTCTCGGCCAACCGGCGGATCGGCACTCACGGTTGGGCCGTCGCGAGCCCGGGTGACGGGATGGCAGTAACCCTTAAGGCGCTCCGCCCAGACCACGTTTGGGGTTTCGTGCATGATGGGACCGATGGCGCTGGACAGGAAGAAGGTGGCCGCCAACGTTCGGGCGACGAGTGGCCTCGCCTCTGGCAAGGGGCCTGACGACGATCGCATCGCCGACGCGGTCATCAACTTCGTAGAGGCCTTCGACTACTGGTACATCCGCGTGATGCGGGACGCGGTAGCCAAGTATCGGCCGCTCCTCATCGCCCGGATCAACCCCTTCGTTCGCCGCATCCAATGCGATGGGCTGGATGCGGCCGAGACAGCCGAGCGGATAGTGGAGGACTACAACAGCCGGAACTTCGTCACGGCCGGCGGATGGGCGATCGAGGCCCTGGCGACCGGAGCTCGACCTGACTTGAGGAAGTCGGGCATCGCCGGCATCGACCTCGACCGGTTCGATGCTTCGAGCGGCGAATACCACTTGTACGTCCTCAAGAGCGGGCTCGTCACCCGCAACAGCGACATCATCAGCGCGCTGAAGCGGAATGCGCGGGCGGCGGAGAAGCAGCTGCGCCAGTCCAAGAGCACAAAGAGCGTGAGGGCGAACTACGCGATCGCCGCGGGCAAGACGACGAGCACATTCGAGGACGGGGTCTGGCGTCCCTCTTCCGAGGAGTTCTGGGCCGAGATGTTCGACCTCGACAATGGCGAGGAAGCGGTCGATCTCGCGCTCGCCATCGCAGTCGAGGCTGGTCGGCTCGTCCGGCGCGATGCCTCCGAGCACGTCAAGGCTCTGCGCCTGCTGGTCGCGGACTACATCGCAGACCGAAAGAACGACGCCGTTGTGGACTGGGAGTTCCTCGCACGCCGGACGATGCGGAACAAGAGCACGTGGACCGACGAGGACAAGGCCCGGCACGACCGCGCTCTCGAGCGACTCGCTAAGACGGGCTACACCATCACCGGTTCGAGTAAGAAGTCGTCGTAGCGTTGGCTGACGCACTGCCTCGCAGCGACTCGCGCGCTCCGGCGGCCTCCTCCGTCCAGGTGCGGGCCATCATGCAGGGCAACCGCGGACGCGACACGCGTCCCGAAGTGGCGGTCCGAACCGAGCTGCACCGACGCGGCCTGCGCTTCCGAAAGCACGCCCGACCGCTGAGCGGACTGCGGTGCCAGGTCGACATCATGTTTCCGCGGCAACGAGTCGTGGTCTTCATTGACGGCTGCTTCTGGCACGGATGTCCCACTCATGGCCGGTCCCCAGAAAGCAACCCGCGATTCTGGAGGGCCAAGGTAGATCGCAACCGAGCTCGGGATGCCCGGAACGACAAGGCACTGCGGGCGGCGGGCTGGAGGATCGTGCGGGCGTGGGAGCATGAGGATCCGATCAACGTGGCCGACCAGGTCGAGAGACTCGTTAGAGGGACGTAGAGAACGCGGGCGTTCACAACGCTACGCGTAGCCCAGATGCAAGTGTGTGACGCGATTTGTGCGGTTGGCACTGAAGCTCGCGTGAAGGGATCGCTTGAGGCCGGGCTGAGTGCCTAGTCGGTGTTGCGAGTGGGTTGGTGACGGGCGGCTAGAACTCCAAGTCGGGCTGCCACGCGCCGTACCCTCGCATCATGAACGCGGCAGACTTAGACCCGATCGAGGAGAGGCTCCGCCCACTCGCGCAGGCGATTGGACGCGCCGTCTTGGGCGCCGCCGCGTTGGAACGGATCCTCCTCCTCGACCTCGCGCAGCGCCGCGCTGCGGCCGAGGGCCTGACCAAGCGGCTTGAGCGCGAGCTCTCGACGGTTGAGGTTCAGCCTGCGGGTGCGCTCCTCAAGACACTTCGCCAGCTAGACATTCCGCTCGACCTCGCCGGCCGTATCCAGGAAGTCATCGGTCGGCGCAATCAGCTGGTCCACCGGTTCATGGAGGACTTGGACGTGGCCGTTGCCTTCTCCACCGGAGAAGGCGTCGATCCGATTGTTGAGCGTGTCGATGGGCTCGCAGCGGACTGCCAGTCACTAATCAACGAGATTGCGCCTGAGGCCTTCTCGGGTGCGGGGGCGGCGCTCGGACAGACTCTCCCGGAGCTACTCGAGCAGGTGAACGCAGCCGACCTCGATGTGATCGAAGACGATCGTTTGCGCGCTCAGCTCGAGTGGATTCGTCATCTCGACCTGGCGGAGCTCAAGTCGCTGCGCAAGTCACGGCCCTAGCTTCGGTCGTTGCCGTGGCACTACCACTCCGGTCCGCCGCCGCCGGCGCTCCTACTGTTTGTGCATGGCGCATGGACCGCAACCCGGCACGCTCATGCCGCCGCTCGACCCGGAGATCGAGCGGGTGCTGTCGCACCTCGTCGAGCGCGCCCAGACGGTTCCGCGGAGTGAGCAGCAGTTCTTCGTTTTCGAAGTGGATCAACTCCCAGGCTCGATCGTCTCCGGTGGAGGGATCGAGGGTCAGTACCAGGTAGCCGACCAGGATCTTCGTGAGCTACGCAACTACGGCCTGATCCAAGTCGATGGCAACATGCGCGGCTCGTACGACTTCTTCATCACGCAGCATGGCTTCGCCTACGCCGGTGATCTGAGGCAGCGCGGCGAGCCTCTCGTAAGGATCGAGGAGAGCGTGCAGGGGTATCTCGAATCGAGCGAGTTCAAGGCAAGGCACTCCGAGGCGTACGCGAAGTGGGAGCGGGCGGCCGCCTTGCTCGCAGCAGACCCGGTCGAGAACGCGACTCGGATCGGCCACGACTGCCGCGAGGCGCTTCAGCACTTTGCTTCGTCGCTCGTCGCTCAACACGGTCTCGCGCTTCCTGGGAAGGGGACGTTCGACTCGATCGGTGCGGTCATCGAGCATTCCAAGAGCGCACTTGGCAAGCGGACGCACGACCTGCTCGCCGCGCTTTTGGGGCTGTGGAAGGCGGCCACCCGTGTTGCCCAGCGCCAGGAGCACGGATCGCAAAGGGAGGGCGCGCCGCTTGGGCCCGAGGATGGACGGCGATGCGTCTGGTACACGGGCCTCGTGATGTACGAGCTCGACCGATCGTTGCCACCGAGTTAGAGAGCACCGACAGCGGCGAGCGGCACCGGGCCGCCTTGCCCACGGTCGGCTCACTATGTGTGCCCGCCCTCCTATCCGGTCGGGTCGGCTGCACGGAGGACGAGGCACGGCGCGCCCAACAGGCCGATGTCGCGGGCCAGGCCGCTCCAAATCGCGGCCGCGCCGATCAGTGACAGAACACGCGTCTCGTCAAGAGCGTTCCTCTCGAATGGCTCCGGTAGGGCATCGACGAACGCGTCGACCGCGGCCCGCGCATCGTTGACGTGCGTGTCTCGCTTGGCCGCGCCCGTCACGAACGCTTCCCAGAGAAACAGGCCGTGGCCTGCGCGCGAGAACGTCGGCCAGTCAAAGGTCGCATGGACCGAGGGAACGGTGTTGGCGATGTCGGTGAGAAGCCAGGCGGCCTGCACAACGCCCGTGGCGAGCGCTCCCGTCCCGGGACTGGCTGACCACGCCCGGTTGCCATCGCCTTTTCGGGCCCGCCCGAGCGCCAACGGTTCTTCGGGGACCGGGACAAAAAGGGGGCACTCGAATCCAAGCGCGACTGGACGATCGCGCTGGAGGTCGTCCTTGACGGTGGTGGCCAAGCCGATGATCTCCTCGCCACCTCGGTGTTCCTCTACCGCGCCGGCGGCGGGGTCACGCCGCGCCCAGCCGAAGTTGCCTCGAGCAATCGAGCCGACGTCCGCGCAGCAGACAACGAGCTCTGCGATCTGCATCAGGCGAACGATACGCCCGGCGCGCTTGAGCGGGAACGCGGAACGCTGAGGCGAGCGACAAGGCGGACCGCATAATCGCCTCCCTGAGGCCGCTGCGGCTCGGTGTCAGTCAGACACGGGCCGGACTCTCCTAGCAGGAGGCCGAGCGGCTGGTCTATGCGGAGCTGTCTGCCTGATGGAACGAACTGGACGCGGCGCGTTACGTCGCTCAGGATGATCTGTGACCGCTCGCGGGATGTCAGCTGGGCGAACGCGATGCGTTGCGACTAGAGCGTGGCGCAGCTGGGTGCACGCCTTCCAGGTCGATCCGTATGAAGCGCCTGCGCTCAGCCAGCCGTGGCGTGAGACGTCAGCCAGCCAAAGTCTCCGCAGGCGGGGTGCTGGCAGTGATCGTTCGGCCGGGTTAGTCGACCTCGACTCGTGCGCCTGACCGGGGTCGGGTCGGGGCGAATGCCTCCGCGAGCAGGTCCGCCTCGTCGCCGCGGTCGCGGTGGTGGATGTAGCGCATCGTCGTACCGACGTGCGCGTGCCCCATCCACGCTTGGACGGCCGGGATCTCGGCTCGCTTCACCGCGAGCGTTCCGAACGTGTGCCGCAGATCGTGGAAGCGCAGCGGGCGAAGTCCCGCGCGATCGAGTGCGGCCTTGTAGCGGTCGCGCAGTGCTGAGGCGTCCAAGTGCTTTCCGAGGTCACCCGCGAAGACGAGGTCTCTGTCGCTGGTGAACCACTGTCGTTCGGCGAGTCGCGCGAGCGCCTGCGCGACTTCCGGGACCATCGGCACCGAACGTACCTTGCCGCTCTTCGGGGTGCCGACGCCACCATGGACGTTGTAGCTGCGCCGGACACGGATCGCGTCGCCCGCGAAGTCGACGTCGCGCCATTGGAGTGCGAGCAGTTCGCCGAGGCGAAGTCCGGTGAAGGCGGCGGTCAGGTAAAGGCAGGCATCCTGATCCGAGCCGGTCGCGCGCACGACCGCGTGGATCTCCTCCGGCGAGAAGGCGTCGATGTCGTCCGAAACGCGGAAGCGTGGTCGCTCGACCTCAGCTGCTGGGTTGCGCGGCAGGCCCCAGACCTTCATCGCACGACGGAAGACACCATGCAGGACGACGAGGTACTTCGCCACGGTTCGATTGGAGGCGGTCAGCGTCCCCTTCCAGCGTTCGAGTAGGTCGGGCGTCACGTCCTCGAGCCGCAGATCGCCCAGGTCGCGCGTGATCCAATCGGCGGTGTGCCGGTAGTCGCTCAAGGTCGACGGCTTGCAGGCGCGGTCATGCTCTGCCCAGCGCAGCCATTCCGCTGCCGCGTCGGCCACCGTCGCGCCGGTCGCGACCATTCCGGGCAGTTCGCCCCGGCGGGCCTGCGCCAGCGTGTCGTCGAGCCACGCCTCCGCCGTTCTCTTCGTGAAGTAGCCCGCCGACGGTCGACCACGCCCCGTCCACGCGGGCCCGAGCTTCCGTTGCACCTGACGACCATCCGGCAGTCGGTACTTCGCGTACCACACCGGCCCGCGCTTGCGCTCGACCCGGAACACATGGCCGGACACGGGCCGGCGGGTGTGGACTTCCTGGGACATATTCGGGACACACTCTTGCGGGCCGTGTCGGACGGACCGTCTCCCGAACCAGCCAAAACCTGCGATGTCCACCCACGGAGCGGCGATGGAATCGAACCATCCAAGCGGAGGGCTGCTCCGCCCTGCCGGTTTTGAAGACCGGATGGGCCACCAGACCCCTGCCGCTCCGCGCGCGATTGTTCCACCCCGTCCAGCCGGTCCAGCCGGTCCAGCCGGCGAGGGCGGACGGCGGAACCTGGCGCACCAACACATTTACGAGTCGGCCGAACCACGCTTAGGGTGAAGCCGTGGCGGCGAGGACCTTCAACAGGACGCTCTGCCTGATCCTGGCCCTCGCGCTCGTCCTCGCCGGGTCAGCGGTCGCCGCCGCGGCCAAGTACAAGGGCAAGACCGAGCAGAACCGGCCGGTCACCTTCAAGAAGGGCGGCGGGAAGGTCAAGGGCTTCGAGGCCGGCATCAACGTCTACTGCGTGCAGTCGGGGACGTACTTCGACGCCGTGATCCCGCCGAAGGCGATGAAGATCGGCAAGGACGGCAGGTTCCACTACAAGGGCCGCGACAAGGCAGACGGATCGAACATCGAGATCGACGGCAAGATCAAGGGCAAGAAGGCGAGCGGCAAGGTCAACCTCAGCTCGCCCAAGTACAACTCGAGCTCGGGCACGTTCGACTCCTGCATCGGCCAGGCCAAGTGGACCGCCAAGAAGCAGTAGGCGGCGCTCGGCGTCGTCAGGCCGCCCAGGCGCGCAGCTAGGCCGCGGCGCTCAGCGACGCCAGCGGCGGCCGCTCCACCAGCGCGGCGGCGCCGGCCGCCTCTGAGGCGGCCAACCGCCCCTCGCGCACCAGCCGGTCGGCCACGGCGCCCAGCACGGCGTCCGCCATCGGTCCCAGCTCGCTCAGCGGCTGGTGGCGGTTCTGGCGCACGTCCAGGTCCACCTGGGCAAGCGCGTCCAGGCCCACCGCGCGGTACGCGTCGATGAGCAGCGCGATCTCCACGCCGTAGCCGGTCACGAACGGCAGCCGCTCCAGCAGCTCTCGCCGCGCGGCCATCTCGCCCGCCAGCGGCTGGCGGAGCGCCGCCAGCTCCGGGTAGTGCAGCTTCAGGAGCGGCCGAGCGGTCAGCTCGGTCACTCGCCCGCCGCCCTCGGGCGCCACGGCGTCGCCCAGCTTGAACGGCCGGCGGTAGAACGCCTTCGCGAACCGCACGCCCTCCTCGCACGCGAGCGGCCCCACCACGCCGCAGGCGAAGTGCGGCCCGAAGTCCTCGGAGTCGGCGTCCAGGAAGCACACCACGTCCCCGGTGGCCACCGTGAGCGCTCGCCACAGGGCGTCGCCCTTGCCCAGCACCGGTCCGAACTGCGCAAGGAGCGCCGCCTGCTGGTGCACCTCGGCGCCGTGGCGGGCCGCTATCTCGGCGGTGCCGTCCGCCGAGTCGGCGTCCACCACCACCACCTGGTCGATCGCGCCGCGCTCGCGCAGGTCCACCAGCGCCGAGACGATCGCCCCAACGGTGCGCGCCTCCTCGCGCGTGGGCAGGCACACCGACACGCTGTCCGTGCGCTCCGCCGCCAGGCGCTCGGCGGGGAATCCGGCGTGGTGGTAGGTGCGCACCGCTACTCGACGACGAAGTGGCGCACCGGCGGCTCGAAGCGCTCCTTGGCCTCCTCGACCAGGCCCTCCTCCAGCCAGTTGCGCTGCCCGCCCGGGTGCGTGAACAGCACGATCTCGTCGGCCTCGAAGGTCTGGAGCGCGTCCTGCACCGCCAGCAGGGGGTCGGACTCGCCGGTGTCGCCGGCGGCGTCGATCCCCTCCTCGTCCATCCGCTCGACCGTCTCCTCCTGGACCTCCTCGGCGCGCTCGATCGCCGGGTCCGGGTCGGCCAGGATGAAGCGCCGCCTGCTGCTGAGCGCCGGCGCCACCACCAGCACCTCGGCGTCGGCCGCGGCCTCCTCCCCGACGGCCTTCTTGAGCACCTCGCCGGAGACGGGCTCCGCGACCAGCGCCAGGATCTTCCTGCCCATGGGCGGCTTATACCCGATTCCGCTCGAGCGCTCTCCGCGCGAGACTGAGCGCGAAGAGCACCTGGAGGGCCGCGAACGACAGCTCGAGCGTTCGCTCGGAGACGGTGTTGGCCAGCGCCGTGCCCAGGATCACGCCGGGCGGCGACAGTGCGCCGACGATCAGCGCGTCGCGCAGCCGGACGTTGCCGTAGCCGTGCTGGCGCCACGCTCCGATCAGCGCCACCGGCACGATCGCCAGCAGGGACGTGGACTCGCCGTCGAGCTGCGACAGGTCCATGAAGAACACCAGCGCCGGCACGAACAGGACGCCCCCGCCCACCCCGAGCAGGCCGCCGGTGACGCCGCCCGCGAACCCGATCGCGGCCGCGGCCGCAACGCTCCCGGGGTCCACTACAGGACCAGCAGGACTGCCGACACCAGGAGAAGGACCGCGAACGCGCCAGAGATCGCCCGCTGCGTGATGCGCTGCTGAAGCGCCGTGCCGGCCACCACCCCCCCGAGCGCCGGCACCCCCACCACCACGCCCTCCAGGAGGTGCACGTGCCCGTGCAGGCCCTGCACCGCGGCCGCGATCGCGGCCACGATCACGATCGCGGCCAGGGACGTGCCGGTGGCCTCGCGCTCCTCGTACGCGAAGAAGAGGATCAGCAGGGGCACGATCACCGTTCCGCCGCCGACGCCGAACAGGCCGCTGAAGGCCCCGGCGGCACTGCCGATCAGCGCCAGCCGCAGGAGCCTCGATGACATGGCGGGCATACTACGTCGGGTGGCAGCGCCGACGGCGGACATGCTGGGCGCGGCACTGCGACCGCTTACCGACGCGCCGGAGCGAGCCGCCGTGCTGTGCGACATCGACGGGACGATCGCCCCGATCGTCGAGCGCGCCGAGCAAGCACGCGTGCCGCCCGATGCCACCCGCGCGCTGGCGTCGATGGCGCGCCGCTACGGCGTGGTGGCGTGCGTCTCCGGGCGCTCGGCGCTGGACGCCCGCCGGCTGGTCGGCGTGGGCGGCATCGCGTACGCCGGGGCGCACGGCGCGGAGCTGCTCGAGCCGGGAGCGCGGGAGCCGGCGATCCTGCCAGAGTTCGCGGACTACGCCGAGCCCGTCCACCGCTTCGTGGCGGGCCTCGACGACGACGGGCTGCGCGCGCTAGGGGTGCGGGTGGAGGACAAGGGCCCGATCGTGGCGCTCCACTGGCGCGGCGCCCCCGACGAGGACGCCGCGCACGCCTGGCTCCGCGACCTCGTCGCGAGGATCGACGGCGACGGGCTGGCCACCCACTGGGGGCGCAAGGTGCTCGAGGTGAGGCCGCCGGTACCCGTCACGAAGGCGCGCGCGGTGCACGAGCTGGTCGGCCGCGCCGACGTCGTCCGTGCGCTCTACGCGGGTGACGACAGCACCGACCTCGACGCCTTCGACGCGCTCGACAGGCTCGTCGCGGACGGTCGCCTGGAGGCCGCGGTCCGCGTGGGCGTGGCGTCGGAGGAGGGGCCGCCCGCCATCCTGGATCGCGCCGACCTGGTGGTCCAGGGCCCGGCCGGGTTCCTGGCCGCGCTGGCCGCGCTGGCCGAGGCCTGAGGCCCGGGCCGGTGCGCTACCCGGACTTCCTGCGCACCGCCGTCCTCCTGTTCGCCGGCTCGGCCACGGCCCTCGCGGTCGTGTCGATCGCGGGCGCTCACGCAAAGGAGAACGACACGCTGCTCTACGTGGCCATGGCGTGGTGGGTCACGTCGGCGCTGGCCGGCGCGTGGCTCGGCCGGCGCTCGATCGCCAACCGCGCCACCGCCAAGCTCCTGGCGGACGCGCGCACCACCCCGCTCCTCCCCGAGCTCCAGCCGGGCACGATCCTCTTCAACCGCCTGTGGTGGCTGCTGCTGTTCACCGTCGCCGCCGGATCGGTGGCCTTCCTCCTGCCGCAGGTCCCCGCCGTGGGCACCGGATACGCGTTGATCTTCGCCCTGGCCTGGCGCAACCACGGCGCGGCCGTCACCGCCGTCGAGGAGCGCGACGGGGTGCGCTTCTATGTCGAGCACAACTCGCCCTTCAAGCCCACCGAGCTCCTGCGTACGCCGGGCTTTCGCAAGAACGAGCCGCCGCCCACCGACGTTCGCGCGGGGGCCGCGCCCTAGGCGGACGCCCGCCCCGCGCCCGCCGCCCGTGCCCCGCGCTTGCGCAGCGAGTCCAGCTCCGCCCACGGGCGCGTGTTCGCCACGTTCGCGGCGGTCAGCCACGCGCGGCGGGCCGTCGCGACCCCGTAGCCCACGTTGCGCAGCGTCTCCGTTCCGTGGGCGTCGGAGTCGATCACGATCGTCGCGCCCGCCTCCACCGCGATCCGCGCGTTCACCTCGTTCAGGTCGCGCCGGTCGGGATTGCCGTTGATCTCCAGGAACGTGCCGGTGCGGGCGGCCGCCTCGGCCACGGCCTGCACGTCCAGGCCGTACGGCTCGCGGCGCTCGATCAGCCTGCCGGTGGGGTGTCCGATCGCGTCGACGAGTGGGTGCTCCATCGCCCTGATCATGCGCTCGGTCTGCTCGCGCTCCTCCATGCGGAACGACGAATGCAGGCTTGCCACGATCCAGTCGAGCTCCGCCAGCAGGTCGTCCTCGTAGTCGAGGGAGCCGTCGGGCAGGACGTTCACCTCGGACCCGGCCAGGATCCGGACGCCCTCGGTGGCCTGGTCGAGCTCGTGGATGCGCTCGATCTGGCGGCGCAGCTCGCCGGGCGGCACGTCGTTGCCGAAGCCGTGGGTGGCGGAGTGGTCGGTGATCGCGATGTACTCGTAGCCGCGCTCCCGCGCCGCCGCCGCCATCTCCGCGATCGTGTTCCGCCCGTCGGAGGCCACCGTGTGGCAGTGCAGCTCGCCGCGCAGGTCCTCGACCCGCACCAGCTCCGGCAGGGTGCCGTCGCGCGCCGCCTTCAGCTCGCCGCGGTTCTCGCGCAGCTCCGGCTCGATGTAGGCCAGGCCGAGCAGCTCGTACACCTCCTCCTCGGTCGCGCACGCGTGCGTCGTCTCGGTGGAGTCGTCGGTCACCCCGTACTCGCTCACGTGCAGCCCGCGCCGCACCGCGTCCGCGCGCAGCGCCTCGTTGTGCTGCTTGGACCCGGTGAAGTGCTGGAGCAGGTTGCCGAAGTTCTCCGGCGGCACGATCCGCAGGTCGATGCTCAGGCCGTTGTGGGTCACCGCCTTCACGCCCGCGACGGCCGACGAGTGAACCTCCCCGATCAGCGGCAGCCCGCAGAACGCCTCGGCCAGCGCGCCCGGGTCGCTCGCCGTGGCCACCAGGTCGAGGTCCCTGCAGGTGTCGGTCTGCCGGCGGGCGCTGCCGGCGATCTCCACGCGCTCCGCGGCGGGGTGCTCGCGCAGGGCCTCGGCGAGCGCCTCGGCGATCTGCCGCGCGCGCGAGAGGAGGACCCGCGGCTTGGTGCGGTCGTCCAGACCCGCGTCGAGGGCCAGCAGCACGGCCTCCTCGGCCTTCGGCCCGAACCCGGGAAGCTCGCGCAGCCGCTCGGACTCCGCCGCCTTCCGCAGCGCATCCAGCGAGTCGACGCCCAGCTCCTCGAAGACCTTCCGTGCGCGCTTCGGGCCGAAGCCGGGCAGGCGCGTGATCTCCACGAGCCCGGGCGGGTACTTCGCCTTCAGCTTCGCGGCGGACGGGATCTCGCCGGTCTCGAACAGCAAGCCCAGCTTCTCGGCGATCGTCTTGCCGATTCCGGGCAGCTCGGTCACCCGTCCCGCGCTCGTCAACTCCTCGACCGACGCGGTGGCGTCCCGGATCGACTTGGCCGCGTTGCGGTACGCCATCACGCGGTGCACGATCGCCCCGTCGAGCTCGTAGAGGTCGGCCAGCTCGTCGAAGTGGAGTGCGATCTCGGCGTTGCGCATCCCGCGCTCTAGGGTACGCGGCCATGCCCGCGGCCTGGCTGGTGCTGCCGACCTACAACGAGGCCGAGAACATCGAGCCGCTGGTGGACGCCGTATTGCCGCGGCTGGCCTCGGCGTCGCCCGAGCACCGCATCCTGATCGTGGACGACGCCTCGCCGGACGGCACCGGCCGGATCGCCGACCGGCTGGCCGCCGCCCACGACGCGGTCGAGGTCCTGCACCGGGCCCGGAAGGAGGGCCTCGGGCGCGCGTACCTCGCCGGCTTCGCGCACGCCATGTACGAGGGCGCGGAGCTGCTCCTCGAGATGGACGCCGACTTCTCGCACGATCCGGAGGACGTCCCGCGTCTGATCGAGACGTCCGCGGACGCCGATCTGGTGCTCGGCTCGCGCTACATGCCCGGGGGCGGTGTGGCCGGCTGGGAGTGGCACCGCAGGCTGCTCAGCCGCGGCGGCTGCTGGTACGCGCGCACGATGCTGGGGGTCACGATCCGCGACCTCACCGGCGGCTTCAAGTGCTTCCACCGCCGCGTGCTGGAGGCGATCGACCTCGAGGACATCCAGGCGGACGGGTACGGCTTCCAGATCGAGATGACGTACCGCACGATCAGCGCCGGCTTTCGCGTGCGCGAGATCCCGATCGTGTTCCACGACCGCCGCGCCGGCACGTCGAAGATGGACTCGAAGATCGCGGCCGAGGCGGTCTGGAAGGTGCCGGCCCTCCGCTGGCGCATGCGTGATAAGCATTGATTCAGCGGGAGGGGGCCTCCGAGCCGCCCCTATGCTTTACTTAATGAAGCGAGCGAGCGAGTAAGGAGCCGGAAATGGCAGGAGCGATCAACGACGTGACCGACGCCAACTTCCAGGCGGAGGTCCTCGAGTCCGACAAGCCCGTGCTCGTCGACTTCTGGGCCCCCTGGTGCGGTCCGTGCCGCGTGATCGCGCCCGTGGTCGAGGAGATCAACGAGGAGCAGGACAACCTGCGCGTCGTGAAGCTCAACGTCGACGACAACCAGCAGACCGCCGCCAAGTACGACGTCATGTCCATCCCCACGCTCATCGTCTTCAAGAACGGCGAGGTCGCCACCAAGATCATCGGCGCCCTGCCGAAGAAGCGCCTGGTCCAGGAGCTCGAGCCGGCCCTGGCCTAGCCCGGACCCCTCGCCCCATGCCGATCGTCACGATCGAGTGGTACGAGGGCCGCTCGCCCGAGCAGAAGCGCGAGCTGGCCGAGAAGCTCACCGACTTGCTGGTGGACGTGGGCAAGACCCAGCGCGAGCACGTCTGGATCCGGTTCGTCGACTCGCCCAAGTCCGAGTGGGCGATGGGCGGCGAGCTCCAGGGCTAGTAACCCCGCACCGCCGGCAGCCCGGGTGGGGTGGAGACCATCCTCAGAGTGGTCGGACGGCGCCTCGCCGCTAGTGCGCCCCCGCGCCCGCGCGAGCCGCCGCGTCAGGCGCGCGTGACGACTATGTGCAGCGGCCGGCCCTCGATCGTCACCGGCTCGCCGGTCACGACTCCGTCCATGTAGGAGACCGAGGTGGCCAGCGTCTCGCCGGCGACGTAGGCCTCGTGCGCGCGGACGGCCTCGAGCAGCTCGGGGTCGCCGCCGAGCTGGAGCGAGATGCGGTCCTCGACGTTCAGCCCCGCGGCCTTGCGCGCGGCCTGGACCGCGTGCACCACCTCGCGCACCACTCCCTCGCGCAGCAGCGCGTCGTCCAGCTCCAGGTTGAGCGCCACCGCGTGCGCGCCCGAGCGCTCGACGCGGTAGCCCTCGAGCGGCTGCATCGCCAGTTGGACGTCGTCGGGCGAGAGCGTGTGGTCGTGGCCGTCGATCGAGATGCCGACGCTGCGGCCCGCCCGCAGCGTGGCCGCCGTCTGCGCGGCGTCCAGGGCCGCCACGGCCGCGGCCACCTGCGGCATCTGGCTGCCGAAGCGCGGCCCGAGCGCGCGGTAGTTGGGCTTCAGCTCGAAGCGGCCCAGCTCGTCGGCCTCGGACACGAAGCGCAGGCGCTTGACGTTCAGCTCCTCGAGCGCGAGCGACTGGAAGCGCTCGATGGCCTCGCGCTCGCGCCCCGCGGCCACCACCACGGCCTCCGCCAGCGGTTGACGGACCTTCACCCGCGCCTGGGCGCGCGCCGCGCGGCCGAGCTCGATGGCGTCGCGCGCGACCTGCATGTCCCACTCGAGCCGCTCGTCGCGGAGCGAGGCGTCGGGCTGCGGGTAGTCGCACAGGTGCACCGACGGCTCGCGGCCGTCGAGGTTCTCGTAGATCTCGTCGGCCACGAAGGGGATCAGCGGCGCCAGGAGCCGGGCGGTGTCGGACAGGCAGCGCCAAAGCGTGTGGAACGCCGCGGGGTCGCCGTCCCAGAAGCGCCGCCGCGAGCGGCGCACGTACCAGTTGGAGAGGTCGTCCACCAGCTCGGCCATCGCGCGGCCGGCGGCGGTGGTGTCGTAGTCGTCCAGGCGCTCGATGGCGGTCGCCGCCGTGGACTGGAGGCGCGAGAGCGCCCAGCGGTCGAGGTCCTCCAGCGGCCCGTCGTGGCCGGCGGGGTCCTCGACGCCGTTCACGTTGGCGTAGAGCACCAGGAACGAGTACGTGTTCCAGAGCGTGAGCATGAACTGGCGCACGCTCTCGCCGACGGTGTCGACGGAGAAGCGGTAGCCGTCCCAGGGCTGCTTCGAGGTGAAGTAGTACCAGCGGAAGGCGTCCGCTCCGTGGCGCTCGATCACGTCCCACGGCACGACGACGTTGCCGCGCGACTTGCTCATCTTCTGGCCCTCGGGGTCGAGGATCAGGCCGAGGCAGAGGACGGTGCGGTACGACGACCGGCCGTAGAGGAGCACCGAGGTGGCGAGAAGCGAGTAGAACCAGCCGCGCGTCTGGTCCAGCCCCTCGCAGATGTAGTCGGCCGGGAAGCGCTCGGCGAACAGCTCGGCGTTCTCGAAGGGCGCGTGCCACTGGGCGAAGGGCATCGAGCCGGAGTCCCACCACGCGTCGATCACCTCCGGCACCCGCCGCATCTCGGCGCCGCAGTCCTGGCACGGGAACGCGACCTCGTCGATGAACGGCTTGTGCAGGTCCTCGGGCACGTCGCCGGCCAGCGACTCGAGCTCCGCCCGCGACCCCACGCAGCGCTCGTGCCCGCCCTCGCAGCGCCAGACCGGCAGCGGCGTGCCCCAGTAGCGCTCGCGCGAGAGCGCCCAGTCGACGTTGTTCTCGAGCCAGCGTCCGAAGCGCCCGTGCTTGATGTGGTCGGGGTGCCAGCCGATCCCCTCGTTGGCCGCGAGCATCTCGTCGCGGACGGCGGTGGTCTTCACGTACCAGCTGGCCTTGGCGTAGTACAGGAGCGGCGTGCCGCAGCGCCAGCAGTGCGGGTAGGCGTGCTCGTACTCCTCGGCCCGCAGCAGGCGGCCGGACTCGCGCAGCGCCTCCACGATGTCCGGGTCGGCGTCCTTCACGAAGCGGCCCTCGAACGGGCCCATGCGCTCGTCGAAGGTGCCGTCCTCGC
Organism: Thermoleophilaceae bacterium; assembly: GCA_036389105.1. Lineage (GTDB taxonomy): Bacteria > Actinomycetota > Thermoleophilia > Solirubrobacterales > Thermoleophilaceae > AC-37. The sequence continues at coordinate 12,147 of DASVQK010000111.1, read as the reverse complement.
GCACCGGGTTCTGCACCTTCAGGCCGTAGGTCTCGCCCAGCCGGAAGTCGTCCTCGCCGAACGCCACGGCCGTGTGCACCACGCCGGTGCCGTCCTCGGTCGTCACGAAGTCGGCCGCGAGCACGGTGTGGCCGCGCTCGCCGTAGTCGGCGATGAACGGGAACGGCGGCTCGTAGGCGGTCCCGGCCAGGTCCGACCCGCTCATGCGCTGCTCCACCTCGGCGTCCTCGCCCAGCACCTGCTCGACCAGGGCCTCGGCCACGATCAGCCGCTCGTCGCCCACGCGCGCGCGTACGTAGGTGACGTCGGGGTTCACCGCCAGCGCGGCGTTCGACAGGAGCGTCCACGGCGTGGTGGTCCAGCCGACGAGCGACACGCCCTGCTCGCCGCGCACGGGGAAGCGCACGTAGACCGACGGGTCCACCACGTCCCGGTAGCCCTGCGCCACCTCGTGCGAGGAGAGTGCCGTGCCGCAGCGGGGGCAGTACGGCACCACCTTGTGCCCCTCGTACAGGAGGTCTCGCCGCCACACCTCGCGCAGCGACCACCACACCGACTCGATGTAGTCGTTCGACAGCGTGAAGTACGCGTCGCCGGCGTCGATCCAGAAGCCGATCCGCTCGGTCAGCCGGTTCCACTCGTCGATGTAGGTGAGGACGGACTCGCGGCAGCGGGCGTTGAACTCGGCCACGCCGTAGCGCTCGATGTCGGACTTGGTCGAGAGGCCGAGCTCGCGCTCGATCTCGAGCTCCACCGGCAGGCCGTGGCAGTCCCAGCCCGCCTTGCGGTGCACCTGGTGGCCGCGCATCGTCTTGTAGCGCGGGAAGACGTCCTTGAACACGCGCGCCAGGACGTGGTGCGAGCCGGGGCGGCCGTTGGCGGTGGGCGGGCCCTCGTAGAACACGAACGGCGGGCCGCCCTCGCGCCGGCGGATCGACTCGTGGAACACGTCGCGCTCGCGCCAGCGCTCGAGCACCCGCTCCTCGAGGGCGGGGAACGACTGCGCGGGATCGACCTCTCGGAACGGGCTCAAGGGAGCCCGATTCTAGGTGCGTCTCCTGGGGCGGCCGGGGCGGGAGCGGGGCTAGCGGGCGCCCGCGCGGGCGCTCATCGCGGCCACGCGGCCGAACGCCGGGCCGTCGACCAGCGCCTTGAGGTTGCGCACGGCCTCGGCCGGCGTGCCGCCGAGCGAGGGGATGTTGTGCGTCCCCGAGACGGGCATCGCTCCGCGGTACTCGAAGAGCGGGGCGGAGGACCCGAGCTGCCTGACCGCGTAGACCAGGCGGCCGACCACGTCCAGCGTCGCGCCGGTGCCGCAGAGCACGAGAGCGGTGGGGTCGAGGGCGCGCATGGCGCGCGTCATGCGCTCCTGGGCGAGGCCCACGGAGAGCAGCAGGACCCGGAAGCCGGCGCGGCGCAGGCCCAGCTCGAGCGCCTGCACCTGAAGGCCCTCGAGGCCCAGGCCGGGGCTCGAGTCGAAGAGCAGGACGCCCTCGTTGCGCGACGCCGCGGGGCAGACCCGGCGGGCGGCGTGCAGCCAGCCGGTGGCCCAGCGGCAGGCGAGCTCGTACTCGGCCTCGCGGCCGTCGCGGTTCTCGGCCAGCTCGAGGGCCGGCAGCAGGAGCTCCTCCACGCTGCGCTCGACCGAGCGAAGCGCCAGGCTCTCCTCCATCAGGCGGTCGGCCAGGCCCTCGTCGAATCGCTCGAACGCCTCGACCAGTCGCGAGGAGGAGCCGAGCCCCTCACCGCGCTGGCGGGCGACCTGGATGGCCGATGAGATGTTGTGCGTCTCGAGCAGCGCGCGGCGCAGGGCCTCCAGCTCGCTGAGCTCGTACTGGCGGTGGCCGCCGGCGGTGCGGCGCGGGGCCGGGTAGCCGAAGCGGCGCTCCCAGCTGCGCAAGGTGTTCGGGCTGACGCCGAGCAGCTCGGCCGCAGCGTTGGTTCGAATCCCGCTCACAGGCTCTCCTTCGGCAGGTGCACACCCGACCTTTAAGGGTTCGGGACAGGTTCGCGCCGCGCACGCAGCGCAAACCATCCCGCGTGCCATGGAGTTTTGACAGCTTTCCCCCGCTCTGCGCAAGATCTGAACGCGATCTTGCACGCGCCTCACCGCATCGACGGCTCCAGCACGACCAGGGCGGCCGGCGGCTCCCCGCAGCTCCCGATGCGCGCCTCGAGCACGCCCTCGGGCAGCCTCGACGAGGCGGGCTCGACCTGGATCGTGGTCATGGCCTGCGATCCGTTCGCGGCCATCACCACGCGCCGCGAGAGCTCGCTGACGCCCTCCGGGCTCGTCATCAGCGACAAGAGCGGCCGTCCGTACGTCCCCTCGGGCACCTGGAACAGGTGCTCCGCCGCCTCGCTGGCGGCGCTGACCCTCAGGTCGGCCGTGACCACCAGGAAGGCCTCGCCGGGGCCGGTCAGCATGTCCCCGGCACAGGTCAGGACGACCCCCAGGCCGCAGCGGGCGCATACGCGTCCCCGCAGTGGGCGTCCGCCCGCCGGAATGCTCGGTCCATCGAACAGCGATGCGCAATGCGTGCAGAATCGGGTCAGCTCTCCGCTCTCCGGCGCAGATCCCTGCGCGGAGGCGGATTGCACCCGGGCCAGATGCCTCATCCTTGCTCCTCTCCCGGGGGAGTCCATTCCCCTCGCCGACGATGAGAACATGAGAACGGTGCGGGTGGAGGGGGTTGAAGGATTTGCAGCGGATCGGCGCGCGTAATCGAGCCAGATCGCGTGCGATCGCCGTCGCGCTTGCAGCGGCGACGGTCGCGGCCGGCTGTGGCGATAACCCCTCCACCGGCGTTCCGGTGTCCTGCAAGAAGGGCCCGGCGGCGATCCGGACCGCTCTGAAGCGCGCCCCCCTGGACGTCCGTCTGGGCGGCGTGCGCCTGTCGTCGTGCTTCACGCGCGGCAGTGGCCAGGGCGACGTGCAGGCGGTTGGGCTCAGCTTCCTGCCCGCCGTAACGGCCCTGGCGGCCGCCGCGCGCGACCACCCGGGCGGCCCGGCGGCGATGCGGCTCGGGTTCCTCGTCGGCGCGGTGCACCGCGGCGGCGCGGGCGCGCAGGGCATCTACAGCGAGCTGGTGCGGCGCATCGACGCCGAGCTGGCCGGAGTCGACACGAACGCGCCCCGTTTCCAGGCTGGCCGCCGCGCCGGGCGCGACCACGGATAGATTTCAGTGCATGGACCAGCTCTGGGGAGGCGAGACGACGAAGGCGGTTGAGAACTTCCAGATATCCGGCGAGCGCGTGCCCGCGGCCGTGGTCCACTGGCTCGGCCGCATCAAGGCCGCCGCCGCCCGCACCAACGCCGAGCTCGGCCTGCTGGACGAGGACGTCGCGGAGCGCATCGCGGCCGCGGGCGACGAGGTGGCCCACGGCCGCCACGACGACCAGTTTCCGATCGACGTCTTCCAGACGGGCTCGGGCACCTCGTCGAACATGAACGCCAACGAGGTGCTGGCGGCCCTTGCCGGCGACGGGGTTCACCCCAACGACCACGTGAACATGGGGCAGTCGTCGAACGACGTGTTCCCGTCGGCCGTCCACCTGGCGGCGCTGGCGGAGGCCAGCGACAAGCTGCTGCCCGCCCTCGAGCGGCTCGCGGGCTCGCTCGGCGCGAAGGCGGACGAGTTCGCCGACCTGGTCAAGGCGGGCCGGACGCACCTGATGGACGCGGTGCCCGTGACGCTGGGACAGGAGTTCGGCGGCTACGCGGCCCAGGTCAGGCTCGGCCGCGACCGCGTGTCGGACGCCCTGCCCCGCGTGGCGCAGATCCCGCTGGGCGGCACGGCCACCGGCACGGGGCTGAACACCCACCCCGACTTCGCCGCGGGCGTGCGCGCGCGGCTCACCGAGGCCACGCGCCTGCCGGTCGAGGGCCCGGCCGACCCCTTCGAGGCCCAGGCCAACCGCGACGCGCTGGTGGAGCTATCGGGGGCGCTCAAGGTCGTGGCCGTCTCGCTGACCAAGATCGCGAACGACCTGGCGCTGATGGGCTCCGGCCCGCGGACCGGACTGTCGGAGATCGCGCTGCCCGAGCTCCAGAAGGGCTCGTCGATCATGCCGGGCAAGGTCAACCCCGTGATTTGCGAGGTGGTGCTCCAGGTGGCGGCCCAGGTGATCGGGAACGACGCCGCGGTCACCGTCGCGGGCACGCAGGGGCAGTTCGAGCTCAACGTGCGCGTGCCGCTGATCGCCCGCAACGTGCTCCAGTCGATCCAGATCCTGACGGCCGCCGCGATGGCCCTGGCCGAGAGGTGCGTGGACGGGATCGAGCCCAATCGCAAGGTCCTGGAGCGGAACGCGGAGTCCACGCCGGCGGTGGCCACCGCCCTGAACCCGTACATCGGGTACGACAAGGGCACCGAGATCGTCAAGGAGGCGGTGGCCTCGAAGCGCACGATCCGCGAGGTGGCGATCGAGAAGGGCGTGGACGAGGAGACGCTCGACAAGGCGCTCGACCTCCACGCGATGGCACGCGGGGCCAAGACGGCTCCGGCCGGCTGAGTCCAGAAACCCGTCCGTGACTTCAGGTAGCTGGCCGTGTTCCGATACCTATGGGGATGGCCGCCACCCTTCGACATTCCCTGGCCGCATGCGTGACCGCGGGCGCGATGCTGTTCGCCGCCGCGGCGCCGGCTGACGCCGCCGTCACCACGTTCGGCAGCGACCTCTCCCATCCCGCGAACGTGATCGAGCACCACGGCGCCGACAGCGCGTTCTGGAACGTCCAGCTCCAGGGCGGCGACGCCACCAAGGCGCCCGCCGACGGCCAGATCACCGGCGTGCGCGTCAAGGGGACCGTGATCCCCGACCCCAGCGATCGTATCAACCCGATCACGATGTTCCACTTCCAGGTGCTGCATCCCCAGTCCGACGGTGCGATGTCGGTGGAGCTGAGCTCCGGCGCCTTCTACACGCCGGTCGGCGGCGACACGCAGCAGATCAACTCCTACGAGCCGATCAACCTCTGCGTCCACAAGGGCGACTACGTCGACTTCAACGACTGGGGCGGCAACGAGTGGCACTGGGGCAAGTACGACGGCATCCCGTGGCAGGTGTTCAGCCGCGTGTCGGGCTCGACCACCGACTTCTACTCGATGAACGACGGCACGAACGTCGGCTCGCAGTGGAAGCCGGCCGAGACCAAGCAGGGCGAGGAGCTGCTGATGCAGACAACCCTCGCGACCGGTCCCGACGCCACCGACATCTGCCCCGGCGGCTACCAGCAGCACATCTTCAAGGGCGTCGACGTGAAGACGCCGCAGAGCGCGACCGTCAGGACGCGCGCCCGCTACGTCAAGGTGCGCACCTTCTGCCCCGGTCCCAGCTACGGCCACTGCGGTGGCACCATGACGCTCGAGGCCACGCTGGGCGGCCGCAACAGGACCCTGGGCAGCGTGCCGTTCAAGATCGCGCCCAACAGCACGCCCAGCGTCCAGGTCCCGCTGTCGAAGGCGATCGTCAAGCTGATCCAGAAGGGCAAGGTCGTGACGACGAAGGTCACGGCCGAGGCCCACGACGCGCCGGACTCGGACGGCCGCGCCAACGCCGGGGTCCCGACCCAGCGCAAGACCACGAGCGCGACGATCACGCTGCGCCCCGACAAGACGCTCAAGCAGACGCGGCACAAGAAGCGCCGTCGGCGCTAGCCCGCCCGCCCGTCAGCCGAAACGCAGCGTCGCCAGGGCGTCCAGCACCTGGCGCCGGCGCGCCGCCGAGACCTTGCGCCCCAGCAGCACCTGCACCCGGAACGCGCGCCCGTGCTCGGTGAAGCGCGCCACGCCGCTCAGCCCCTCCTCGTAGCACTCCACCTCGCTGGGGCGGATGTCCAGCTCGCGAAGGTCCGGCCGCGGGCCGAGCCCCGTCGGGCGCGGGACGCCCTTCGGCGGCGGCTCGGTGTACTCGGCCACCAGCACGTAGATCCCGTCGTCCGGCATCGAGCGGATCACGTCCGTGGGGCACGACGCGTTGGCGGGCGTGTGGGCGATCGGGAACGAAGCCGCCACCTTGAGGGGCCGCGGCCAGCCGGGGCTCTTCTCGGCTTTCTTGGAGACGGTCAGCCCGGGCGGCACGCGCAGGGCCGCGCCGCGTGAGCGGTCTCCCCGGCGCGCCTTGGGCCGCTTGGGCGGCGGCTTGGCCGCGGTGGTGGTGCCGGTGGCCGGCCTGGGGGCCTGCGCGGTCGTCTCGCGGTCGCCGCCGCCGCAGCCCGCGGCCAGCAGCGCCATGGCGGCGGCGCAGGCCAAACCGATCCTCCCCACCGTCGGCCTTTTAGTAACCGGGTCTGACGGGTAGTCCTGTCCGCTCATGGCGTCGGCTGAACAAACAAGTCCGCGCGTCCACCCGCTCGCTCTGGTGGCGGGCGTGGTCGGCGGCGTGCTGCTGGTGCTCATGGTCATAGGTATAGGCGTTCTGATCGTGATCCTGAAGGGCTCGCGCGACCACATCCGCGCGCAGGACGCGAAGACCGCCGTGCTGCTCGAGAAGGTACGCGCGGCGACGCCCGAGGCGAGGGAGCTGCCGCCGCTGCTGGACGACGTGCGTCCGCTGGTGCGGAGCCTTGGCGCAGCCATCGGGCCGATCGCAGAATCCGCTCAGGCGATCGCGGCGGCCACCCCGGGTATCCCTCGCCTGGTCGACGCCGCGCAGGTGCTCGACCAGGTGCGCGCCTACGACCTGGTCCGCATCTCGGCCCAGGCGGGCCGCGACACGCCGCCGCTGATCAGGCGGCTGCTGCGGGTGCAGCTCGCGACGCTGACGGCCCAGCGGATCGCGGTCCGCACCCAGCTCCAGACACTCGCCGTGCAGCGCGAGGCCCTGACGCACATCAAGAGCATCGACCGCAAGACCGGGGGGACGGTGCCGGCGCAGCGCCCTCCCGTTCCGGCGCCCTGACCGCGCCCTAGAGATTGATGGCCACGTACTTGGTCTCGAGGTACTCCTCGATCCCCTCGACGCCGCCCTCGCGGCCGAAGCCCGACTGCTTCACGCCGCCGAACGGCGCGGCGGGGTTCGAGACCATGCCCTGGTTGAGGCCGACCATGCCGGTGTCGAGGGCCTCGCACACGCGCAGCGCCCGCTTCAGGTCGCGCGTGTACACGTAGGCCACCAGCCCGTACTCGGTGTCGTTGGCGGCCGCCACGGCGTCCTCCTCGGACTCGAACGAGGCGACCGGGGCCACCGGGCCGAAGATCTCCTCCTTGAGCAGCTTGGCCTCGGGCGGCACGTCGCTCAGCACGGTGGGGTCGAAGAAGTAGCCGGCGCCGTCGCGGGCGCTGCCGCCCACCAGCACCTTGCCGCCCTTCGACGTCGCGTCCTGGACCAGCTCCGCGACCTTGTCGCGCTGGTCGCCGTCGATCAGCGGCCCCACCTCCACGCCCTCCTCGGTGCCGCGGCCGACCTTCATCGAGCCGATCTTCTCGGCCAGCTTCTCGGCGAACTCGTCGGCCACGCCGTCGGCCACGTGGAAGCGGTTGGCCGCGGTGCAGGCCTCGCCGATGTTGCGCATCTTGGCGATCGCCGCGCCCTCCACCGCATCGTCCACGTCGGCGTCCTCGAACACCAGGAACGGCGCGTTGCCGCCCAGCTCCATCGACACCTTGAGGATCTGCTCGGCCGACTGCTCGATCAGCTTGCGCCCGACCTCGGTGGAGCCGGTGAAGGACAGCTTGCGGGCGCGCGGGTCCTTGATCAGCGGCTCCATCACCGAGCCGGACGACGACGAGGTGACCACGTTGAGCACGCCGCCGGGCAGGCCCGCCTCCTCCAGGATCGAGGCCAGCGCGAGCATCGACAGCGGCGTCTGCTTGGCGGGCTTCACCACCATCGTGCACCCGGCCGCCACGGCGGGGCCGATCTTGCGCGTGCCCATGGCCATCGGGAAGTTCCACGGTGTGATCAGGATGCACGGGCCCACCGGCTGCTTCATGGTCAGCAGGCGCCCGGCGCCGTTCGGAGCGGTTGCGTAGCGGCCGTCGATCCGCACCGCCTCCTCGGCGAACCAGCGGAAGAACTCGCCCGCGTAGGCGATCTCGGCCTTCGACTCCTTGATCGACTTGCCCATCTCGAGCGTCATCAGGAGCGCCAGCTCCTCCTCGCGCTCGCCGATCAGCTCCCAGGCGCGGCGCAGGATCTCGCCGCGCTCGCGCGGCGGGTGGTCGCGCCACTCGGCCTGCTTGTCGTGCGCCGCGCCGAGCGCCGCCGAGGCGTCGTCGGGCGTGGCGTCGGCCACCTCGCAGAGCGTCTCGCCCGTGGCCGGGTCCTCCACCTCGAGCGTCCCGCCCTCCGCGCCGTCGCGCCACTCGCCGCCGATGTAGAGCTGCCTGCGCACGCCCTCGATCGCGGCCTCTTCCTGCTTGCTCTGCGTCGCTGTGCTCATGTCGCCACCGTTTCCGCGCCTAGTTCCTCAGAGATCGCCACGTCGATCGAGTAGTCGATCGGCAGCACTATCACCGACGGCACGTCCAGCCCCAGCGCGTGCTGGAGCTGCGTGCCGAAGTCGTCCACGGACTCGCACCGCCAGGCCGGCAGGCCGAACGACTCGGCCAGCTTCACGAAGTCCGGATTCGTGAAGTCCACACCGAAGTGTCGGCCGAACTTCTTGTCCTGCTTCCAGACGATCGACCCGTACTGCCGGTTCTCCCAGACGACCGACACGAACGGCGTGCCGAGCCGCTTGGCCGTCTCCAGCTCCTGGAAGTTCATCAGGAAGCCGCCGTCGCCGTTCACGGCCACCACGTTGCGGTCGGGGTGCACCAGCTTGGCGGCCACGGCCGCGGGCACGGCGAACCCCATCCCCGCCAGGCCGTTGGCGATCAGCACCGTGTTGGGCTCGTACGCCGGGAACATCCGCCCGATCCACAGCTTGTGCAGGCCGACGTCCGAGACCAGGATGTCGTCGCGGCGGAGCGCCCGGCGTATCTCCCACAGCGCGCGCGGGGGCTGCATCGGCCAGTGCGCGTCCGTGCCGGAGCGCTCGAAGTAGCTCTGCACCACCTCGCGCAGCTGGTCCGACCCGCCCGAGTGCGGCACGTGCCGGCACTCCTCGCCGAGCCGGGAGAGGATGTGGTAGATGTCGCCCACGAGCTCGACCTCGGGGATGAAGTGCGAGTCGATCTCCGCCGGGAGGGTGTCGATGCAGACGATCGTCTTGTCGGCTTCGGGGTTCCAATGCTTCGGGGCGTGCTCCACCAGGTCGTACCCGATCGCGAGCACCAGGTCGGCCACCTCGAAGCCGGCCATCTTGTAGTCGCCCGACTGGAGGCCCACCGAGCCGAGCGCCTTGGGGTCGTCGGCGCTCATCGTGCCCTTGCCCATGAACGTCTCCGCCACGGGGATGCCGGTGGAGCGCACGAACTCGCGGAGCGCCGCCGCCGCGCCGCCGCGGGTCACGCCGTTGCCCACGAGGGCCACGGGGTTGAGGGCGCCGCGGATCAGGTCGGCCGCCTTCAGCAGCTCGCGCGCCGCCGGCTCCGGCTGGACCGGCTTGCGGCGCGGCAGCGGCACCGCGTCCAGCTCCTCCTCCATCACGTCCTCGGGTAGCTCGATGTGCGTGGCGCCCGGCTTCTCGGACTCGGCCACCTTGAACGCCTTGCGCACCACCTCGGGGATGATGTTGGGGTCCGACAGGCGGGCGTTCCATTTCGTGATCGGCTGCATCACGCGCACGATGTCGATGTACTGGTGCGACTCCTTGTGCATGCGCTCCAGGTCGCCCTGACCCGTGAGGGCAACCAGCGGCGCGCGGTCGAGGTACGCGTCGGCCACGGCCGTCACGAGGTTCATGGCGCCCGGTCCGAGCGTGCCCAGGCAGACCCCGGCGCGCCCCGTCAGCCGCCCGTAGACGTCCGCCATGTAGGCGCCGCCCTGCTCGTGGCGCACCGGAACGAACTCGATCGACGAGTCGGCCAGCGACTCGTTCAGGTCCAGCGTCTCCTCCCCGGGGATGCCGAAGACGTGCTTCACGCCCTCGGCCTCGAGGCACTCGACGAACACGTCGGAAGCGCGGCGGGCGGCCATGCTTGGACTCTACCCTTGGGCCGATGCGCAGAACCTTGCTCACGGCCGCGGTGCTCCTGGTGCTGGGCGCCGCTCCCGCCGGGGCCGCGTCCAAGTACGTCGTGCGCGGGCACGGCAACGGGCACGGCGTCGGCCTGAGTCAGTGGGGCGCCTACGGGTACGCCCAGCACGGCCTGACCTATGACCGGATCCTGCGCCACTACTACACGGGCACCACCCTGGGCACGGCCGCCGGTAAGCAGATCCGCGTACTGCTCCAGAGCGGACGCGGGACGATCTCGTTCACCGGGGCCACGCGCGCCGGCTCGAAGAAGCTCTCCCGGACGAAGACCTACACCGCCCGGCTGGCGTTCGGCTCGATCGTCGTGCGCCACGGGGACAAGCAGGTGGGCGCGTTCTCGTCACCGCTCCGCATCGCCAGCTCCAGGAACAGCCTGAGGCTGGGCGGCACGGCCCTGAACGGCGTGGCCGACGGCGCCTATCGCGGCGCGCTCGAGCTGCGGCCCAGCGGCGGCAGCGGGCTGATGGCTATCAACGCGGTCAGCTCCGACGACTACGTGAAGGGCGTCGTGCCCGGCGAGGTCCCCCCGAGCTGGCCGGCCGAGGCGCTGAAGGCCCAGGCCGTGGCCGCTCGCAGCTACGGGCTGACCACGCACGCCAGCACGGTCTTCGACCAGTACCCCGACACGCGCTCTCAGGTCTACAGGGGCATGGGCTCCGAGACGGCTCCCACCAACGCGGCGGTCGACGCCACCGCCGGCCAGGTGGTCCGCTACGGCGACAGGATCGCCACCACGTTCTTCTTCTCGTCGTCGGGCGGCCATACGGAGGACGTCCAGAACTCCTTCTACGGCTCGCCGTCCCAGCCGTACCTCCGCGGCGTGGTGGACCGCTACGACACGAGCGCCCCGCGGCACACCTGGAAGCTCACCTTCACCAAGGCGCGCGTGCAGGCCAAGCTGGGCAGCCTCGTCAAGGGGACCTTCAGGGGGATCGCGGTGGTGAAGCGGGGGGTGTCCCCGCGGGTTGTCTGGGCCGACGTGATCGGCTCCCGCGGGCGAACCCGCGTGCGCGGCGCGGCGCTCAGGGCGCGCCTCGGGCTGTACGACACGTGGGCCACCTTCCCGTCGCTGAAGAAGCCCGGCGGCGCGCCCGCGCCGGCCGCGAAGGCGGCCGAGCCCCCTGCCGCTGCCCAGGCACCCGCGCCGGCCACCGCGCCGCCGCCGGCGCCCGCGGAATCGTGGCGCTGGCCCGCGGCAACCTGGAGGGCCCGCTCCGAGCCCTGACGCGCCACCGGCGCCCGAGAAGCGCCGGATTTGGCACTATTCGGGTCGAGGGGCACGTCGCGCAGGGGTGCATGGCTGCTCTCGCAGGGGATTTCGGACGTATAGGGGACATGGACCGTTTGCTGTGCAATCAGTGCGCCGCCGCGTCATATTCGGCGGCGGCCAAGACGCTGGTCGAGACTGGCGAGCGCTGCCCGCGCTGCGGGGGGCCGCTCACCCTCGTGCCGGCCGAGCCGGTGGGGGTTGCCGCGAGCGGGTCCGAGACCGAGGCGATTCCCGCGCCCGCCAGTAGGCGCTTCGGCAGCCGTCCGACCGCGACCGGCTAGGGCGTGAACTTGATCGTGACCACGTCGCCGTCGCGCACCACGTAGTCGCGGCCCTCCAGCCGCAGCTGACCGCGATCGCGGGCGCCGGCGTAGCCGCCCGCCTCGACGAGCGCGTCCCATGGCGCGATCTCGGCGCGCACGAAGCCGCGCTGGATGTCCGTGTGCACCTTGCCGGCCGCCTCCCACACGGTGGTCCCGCCGCGCACGGCGTGGGCGCGCGCCTCCTTGCCAGCCCCTGCCGTGAAGAACGAGATCAGCAGGAGCAGCTCGAACGCGCCCCGGATCACGCGCCCCAGCCCCGACTCCGCCGCGCCCATGTCCCGACGCATGGCGGCCGCCTCCGCCTCGTCCAGCTCGCCGAGCTCTGACTCCAGCCGGGCGCTCACGGCAACGGCCACGGCGCCGGTCGCCGCGGCGTGCTCCGCCACCGCCGGCGGCACGGTCGCGGGGTCGTCCTCGGCCACGTTGGCCACGATCTGCACCGGCTTCGCCGTCAGCGGCTGGAGGGC
>DASVQK010000110.1:0-12958 GCA_036389105.1 Thermoleophilaceae bacterium | reverse complement strand
TCCGGTGCCCCCGCCCGGAGCCGCGCCCCATTCCGGGGTCTGAAAGCATGCGCCCCGTGCCGGCCGAGCCCGTCAGATACGAGCGCGAAGGCGCCGCGGCGGTGCTCACGATCGACCGCCAGGAGCGCCGCAACGCGGTGGACGGCCCCACCGCGGAGCTGCTTGCCGCCGGCTACGAGCGCTTCGAGGCCGACGACGCCGCGCGCGTCCTGATCCTGACCGGCGCGGGCGGGGTCGCGTTCTGCGCGGGGGCCGACCTGAAGGCGATCGACAGCTTCGCCCCGCGGCTCGAGGACCCCAACGGCCCGCTCGGCTTCACGCGCGTGACGCCCTCGAAGCCTACGATCGCCGCCATATCGGGCTGGTGCCTGGCCGGCGGCCTGGAGCTGGCGCTGTGGTGCGACCTGCGCATCGCCGCCGCCGGGTCCACGCTGGGCTTTCCCGAGCGGCGCTGGGGCGTGCCCCTGATCGACGGCGGCACCCAGCGGCTGCCGCGCGTCGTGGGCCTGGGCAGGGCGCTGGACATGATCCTCACCGGCCGGATGGTGCCGGGCGAGGAGGCGCTCCAGATGGGGCTCCTGAACGAGATCGTGCCGGCGGGCGAGCACCTGACCCGGGCGCTGGTGCTGGCCGAGGCCCTGGCGCGCTTCCCGCAGGAGACGATGCTGTCCGACCGGCGCGCGGCCATCGAGGGTATCGGGATGCCGTTCGAGGACGGTCTGGCCCACGAGGCGAAGGCGGGCTGGGAGGTGTTCGCGGTCGCCCAGCGGGGGGCCGCGCGGTTCGCGGCCGGCGAGGGCCGCGGCGGGGCGGGCGCCGGCGCCTGAGCGCGCCGCCGCCGCAGGCGCCTGAGCCGGGCCCCGGCTTGCCATAGTTGACACGTGCCAGACGCCGCGATCAGCGTGCGCGACCTGCGCAAGAGCTACGGGCCGCTCGAGGCGGTTCGCGGCATCTCCTTCGAGGTCGAGCGCGGCGAGGTGTTCGGCCTGCTGGGCCCCAACGGCGCCGGCAAGACCACCACGGTCGAGATCCTGGAGGGCTACCGCGAGCGGAGCGGCGGGGAGATCGCCGTCCTGGGCCGCGATCCCGCCGCCCGCGACATGGAGCTGCGAAGGCGCGTGGGGATCGTGCTCCAGAGCGGCGGGTTCTACCCGCGGGCGACCGTGCGCGAGTCGGTGGAGCACATGGCCGTGGCCTACCCGGCGCCGCGCGACCCCGCCGAGACGATCGCCCTGGTGGGCCTCGACGGCAGGGAGGAGGCGCGCGCGGGTCAGCTCTCCGGCGGCCAGCGCCGCCGTCTGGATCTGGCACTGGCGCTGGTGGGCGACCCGGAGCTGATCTTCCTCGACGAGCCCACCACCGGCTTCGACCCCGCCGCCCGCCGCGCCGCCTGGCGCGTGATCGAGCGGCTGAAGGGCCTGGGCAAGACGGTGCTCCTGACCACCCACTACCTGGACGAGGCCCAGTCGCTGTCGGACCGCGTGGCGATCGTCAAGGACGGCCTGATCGTGGCCCAGGGGCCGCCCTCGGAGCTGTCCCCCGGCCGGTCCCGCTATCGCGTGGCCTACAGCCGCAACGGCCACCGCGAGGAGCTCGAGACCGACGATCCCACCGAGCTGCTCCACCGCCTGACTGGCGACGCGCTGGCGCGCGGCGAGCGGCTGGAGAACCTGTCGGTGACGCGCCCGACGCTCGAGGACGTATACCTGGAGCTGACCGCGGAGGAACCGGCGGCAGCCGAGGAGCCGGCCCCGTGAGCACCGCGGCGATCATGTGGAGGCAGTTCCGCTTCGAGCGCAGGATGTTCTGGCGCAACCCGAGCGCGGCGTTCTTCAACTTCCTGCTGCCGCTCCTGTTCCTGTTCCTGATCGCGTCGGTGTTCGGGCACACGACGAAGGACCTGAACACGCTGGTGCCCGGAATCGCGGGCATGGCCGTGATGACCACCACGTTCACGGCGCTGGCGTTCAACATCACCTTCCTGCGCGAGCAGGGGATCCTGAAGCGGGTGCGCGGCACGCCGATGCCGCCGGTGGCCTACTTCGGCGGCGTGCTGGCCAACGCCGTGACGAACGCGCTGGTGCAGGTCGGCCTGGTGGTGGCCGTCGGGCACCTGGTCTACGGGCTGAACTGGCCGAAGGACTGGCTGGAGCTGATCGTGTTCACGCTGGTGGGCGTGACGGCGTTCGGGTCGCTGGGCATCGCGCTGGCCCACGCGATCCCGAACTTCGACTCCGCGCCCGCCTACGTGAACGCCGTCTTCCTGCCCATGATCTTCATCTCCGGCACCTTCTACTCCACGAGCTCGATGCCGGGCGCGCTGGAGGGCCTGGCCCGAGCGCTGCCGCTCAAGCACGTGATCGACGGCCTGCGCGCGTCGATCGTGACCGGCTCCGGCCTCGGGCACCACGCGGGCGCGCTGGCCGCCCTGGGCGCGTGGGCCATCGGCGGCGTGGTACTGGCGGTGCGCTTCTTCCGCTGGGAGTAGACCGCGGCTACAGCCGCAGCGTGGACCCGTAGCGCTTGAGCCAGCGCTCGTGCCGCCTGTAGTCCGAGCAGCGGCGCTCCACGAGCGACCAGAAGCGGCGCGAGTGACCCAGCACGTCGAGGTGCGCCACCTCGTGCTCGACCACGTAGTCGAGGATCTCCTCCGGCGCCAGCAGCAGCCGCCAGTTGAAGCTCATGCCGCCGCGGCTGGTGCAGCTGGCCCAGCGGCTCTTCTGCCCGCGGATGGACAGGCTCGAGTAGCGGCTGCCCGCCCGCTCGGTGGCCGCGTCAAGCCGCTCGGCCACCTCCACCCGCGCCTGGCGCCTGTACCAGCGCTCGAGCGCGTCGCGAACGGCCGCCGGCCCGCGCGCCCCGACCGCCACGTGCAGCGCGTCGCCGCGCCGGGCCACGTGCGGGCGGACCCGCCCCGGCTCGACCCGCACCCGCAGCTCCAGCTCCTGACCGAGGTACGGCACCGTGCCGCCGTCGGCGAGCCGCACGCGCGGCGCCTCGGCCTCGGCCTGGCGGTACCGGCGCAGCGTGCGCTCGATCCAGCGCTGCTTCTGCGCCACGAACGGAGCCACCTCGCGAAGCGGCATCCGCCGCGGCACGATGACCCGCACCCCGGCGGCGTCGACCTCGATGCGCGCGTGGCGCGCGCGGTCCGAGCGGCGGACGGCGTACGGGATGGCCGGGTCGCGGTATGGGCTGGAGCTCAAGTCCGCGACGATAGGCCCGGGCCCGGTCGGCGCCCGGCGCGGACCTCGTCGTAGACCTCGACGAGGCTCTCGATCAGGGCCGGCCAGGAGTAGCGCGAGCGCGCCTGCTCGTAGGCCGCCCGGCCCCGCCGGCGGCGCTCGTCCTCGCCGGTCACGAGCTGCACCATCGCCTCGGCCATGGCCTCCTCGTCGTCCGGCGGGACGAGCCAGCCCGTCTCGCCGTCGTCGACGATCGTCGCCGGTCCGTGCGCGTCCACCGCCACGACCGGCAGGCCGCAGGCCATCGCCTCCACCAGCACCTGCCCGAACTGCTCGTGCACCGAGGCCAGCACCAGGGCGTCGGACGCGTTGAGCCCGTCCGGCAGCTCCTCGTGTCCGCGCCAGCCCGCCAGGAACACATCCTCGGCGCCGGTCGCGCGGATCGTCTCGATCGGGTGCTCACCCTCCCACTCGCCGGGGAAGCCCCCGAGCAGCACGAGCGGCGCGCGGCAGCCGAAGCGCTCGCGGGCGCGCGCGTACGCGCGGATGGTGAGCGGGATGCGCTTGACCTCGGTGTAGCGGCCCACGTAGAGCAGCACCGGGCCGTCGCGGAACGCGTCGAGGTCCTCCTCTGAGTAGGAGACGCTGCCCGCGCGGCCGGACTCGTCCCAGCCGCGCGGATCCTCTACGAGCCAGCTGCGCCACAGGGCAACGCGCTCCTCGCCGGTCAGCGGGCGGCGGTCGAAGCTGTCGGGCTCGAAGCCGTTGGGCGCCCAGACCACGCGCTCGGGCTCCACCTCGAGCAGCCCGGGCACGCGCTCGACCGCGTCCGGTGAGAGCACCAGCAGCCGCTCGCAGCGCTGCGCCCAGCCGCGCATCCGCTCCGCCCAGGCCGCCGCGTGCGGCCAGTCCTCCGGCGGCCCCTCCTCGATCGCGCGCAGCATCAGGAGCTCCGTGCCGTGCAGGTGGCCGATCCGCGGCACGTCGCCGAACGCGCGCGCCGCGGCCTCGTTGATCGGCGTGAGGTGGTTCAGGTGCAGGAGATCGGCTTCGGCGGCGCCCGCCTCCGCCAGCCGGCTCCGCCAGACGCCCACCAGGCGCTCGAACGCGTCGTCGTCCACCTTGGCGAACACGCGGTCGGGCGCGTCGGCACGGTCCTCGTACGAGGGCTGGAACGGCGGGTCGGCCGCCAGAGGGTCCTCGGCGCGCGCCGAGGCCGTGTAGTCCACCGGGCGCACGTCCGCCACACCGCTGAAGAAGGTGCCGGCGTGCGACGGCTCACCGGGCCCGCCCAGCGAGCCCGCCACGAGCGTCGGCTGCCAGCCCGCCCGCGGCAGGCCGCGCGCCAGGTAGCGCATCACCTGAGCCGATCCTCCGCGCGGGAAGAAGAGCAGCGCCATCACGACGCGTCCGGCGCTGTGGCTGGCCGCGCTCACCGCCGTCGGACCCTAGCCGGTACCGCAAACGGGGGACGTGTTACCGGCAGGGGGCCTAAAGGACTGGATACCTCAAACCGACTAGTAAGGAGGCTCCCCCCAATCCGGGGGGTCCAAGAACCGCAAATCCCCTTCCAAGCCCTCGGAGGACCCCAATGACCAAGGCCCGCAAGCTGCTGTTGACCATGCTCGTCGTGGGCATCGCCGGCAGCGCCCTCTCCTTCGGCGTGTTCTCCGCGTTCTCGGACACCACGTCGAACACCGGCAACCAGTTCACCGCCGGCTCGGTGATCGTCGACGACAACGACCTCGACGTCGCGATGTTCAACAACGTGACCGGCGGCAAGCCGGGCAGCGCCAACAAGGTGGAGCGCTGCATCAAGGTCAGCTACAGCGGCACGCTGGACTCGGACGTGAAGCTCTACACGACCGACGCCAGCCTCGGCACGCTCGCGCCCTACGTGGACGTGACGATCGAGAAGGGCAGCTTCCCCGGCGCGCCGCCGGCCAACTTCGGCTGCACGGGCTACCAGGCGGACTCGCCGGGCGGCACGATCTACACCGGCACGCTGTCGAACTTCCGCTCGACCTACAACAGCTGGGGCAGCGGACTGGCCAGCAGCCCGGGCAGCGCGACCAAGTGGGCCCAGAACAACTCGGTCGTCTACCGGTTCTCCTACACGGTCCAGGACAACAACAACGCGCAGGGCCTGACCACCGGCCTGCACTCCTACACCTGGGAGGCGCGCAACCAGTAATCGGCGGGGTACACGCCGGCATCGCGAAGGGGGGCTCGCCGATGGTGGGTCCCCCTTCGTCGCGTCCAAGGTAAACAGTGAGCAAGCGAACCCTCCATCGCCTGATCTCCCTGACGGCCTTCGCGGCCGGGCTCGCAGCCGTCGCCCTCGCGGTCGGCGGGTGGCGAATCGAGCCCGGAAGCGGCAAGTTGGGGCTCGACCTGCGCATGATCGCGTCGAACAGCGGTGAGCTGTCGGTCAGGCCCGCGGGCGCCTTCGTGACCGCGACCGGGCTGGCGCCCGGGCGGGTCGCGAGCGGGCACACGACGCTCCGCAACGAGACGGGCGCGGGGCTGGTCGTCCGCGCGCGCGCCCTGCCCGACTCGCGCGGCGTGGACCGCGAGCTCTGGGTGGAGCTGTACGGCGACGGCACGCGCCTCTATCGCGGACCGCTCGGCGGCCTGCGGCGCTGGTCGCGGGGCGGCGCCGGGCTGGCGGCGGGCAAGCGGCTGAAGCTGGCCGTGCGGGCGTGGGTGCCGGCCGGGGCGCACGAGCGCTACCGCGGCGCGATCGTGGACGTGCCGCTCGAGCTGGGCGCGCGCCGCGCGGGGGCGACGGGATGACCACCGGCCGCCGAATCCTGCTGTCGCTCCTGGCCATCGGCCTGACCGGCGCGGTGATCGGCGCCTCCACCTGGTCGGCGTTCTTCAGCACCACGAGCAGCTCGAGCAACAAGCTCACCGCGGGCACGGTCACGATCGGCGACAACGACCTCGGCGGCGCGCTGCTCTCGCTAACCAACGCCAAGCCGGGCGACTCCAGCACGCGCTGCATCCTCGTCACCTACTCCGGCTCGCTCAACGCGTACGTCCGCATGTACGCGGCCGTGACCGGGTCCCTTGGCGACTACGTGGACCTGACCGTCACGCGCGGCACCGATTCCTCGCCCAGCTTCTCGTCTTGCGCGGGCACCTTCACGCCCGACCCGACCGACTACATCGGCGCCGGGGCCGGCGTGGTCTACTCGGGGCTCCTGTCGAGCTTCCCCACGTCGGCCACGGCCGCCAACGAGCCCACCGCGGCGTCGCCCGCCACCTGGAACAGCTCGGCCGGCGCGCACTCCTACCGCTTCACCGCCACGCTTCGGGCCGACGCCCCCGCGGCCGCGCAGGGCGCGTCGGCCAACGCGACGTTCACGTGGGAGGCGAAGAACAAGTGACCGTCCCGCGCGCGATCTCAGTGGCTCTCGGCTGGCTGGCGCTGGGGCTGATCGCCGGCGTGCTCCTCGCCGTGGCGGGGCCCATCGCCTTCGGGCTGCACTCCTACACGGTGATGTCCGGCAGCATGGAGCCGGCGGTGCACACCGGCGACGTGGTGGTGGACGAGCAGATCGCCCCGCTCGAGGCGCGCGTCGGCGACATCGTCACGTTCAAGGACCCGGGCAACAGCCGGCGGATGGTCACCCACAGGGTGCGTTCGGTGCACCGCGGGCGCGGCGGTCGCGTGGACGTGGTCACCAAGGGCGACGCCAACAACGCCGTGGAGCGCTGGAGCGTCGCGAGCAACGGGCGTCTGGGTCGAGTGGTCTACCGGCTGCCGAAGCTCGGCTTCGCCCTCTTCCAGGTGCGACGCCCGTGGGGGCGCCTGGCGTTCGTGATCGTCCCGGCGCTCGCGTTCTGCGTGTACGAGCTGCTGCGGATCTGGCGGCCGCGCCGCGAGGAGGAGGCTCCCGAGCTGGTCCCGGACCTGGCTCCGCACCCGGTGCCCGCCGCCGAGCGGCTCCCCGGCGACGAGATCGATCCGCTGCCCTACGGCGTACCCGACCTCGACACGATGCCGGCCCCGCGCGCCGAGGAGCGCGTGCGATGAGCGCGCCTCGCGGACGCCGTCGCGCCGCGCTGGCCGCACTCACGGCGGCCGTGGTGGCCGCCGTTGCGGGGGGCGCCACCTGGTCGGCGTTCAGCGCCACGACCACCAACGCCAGCTCGCTGAGCGGAGCGCCCGACTTCACCGCTCCCACCGTGAGCGCCAACACGATCGCCAAGCCGACGGGCTACACGCCGAACTACATCAAGCAGGGCGGCTCCTACTACGTGTACGCGAACGTGGCCGACACCGGTAACCCGGCGTCCGGCATCGCCACCGTGAAGGCCGACGTGGGCAACGTCACCACCGGCCAGACGGCGCTCACCATGACGGCCGGGACCTACACGGCCGGCGGCGTCTCCTACAACTACCGCAGCGCGCTCCAGACGGCCAACGCCGGTCTGTCCGCGGGCAGCAAGGCGTACACGCTCACGACCACGGACGTGGCGGGCAACTCCAAGCTCTGGAGCGGCTCCAGCGTGAACGTGGACAACACGGCGCCGACCATCGCCGGGGCTGACTACCAGACCCAGAACAAGGCGGGCGGCACGGCCGGCAAGATGGAGACGGGCGACACCTTCACGCTCACGTTCGGCGACACCATGGACCCGGATTCGATCCTGGGCGGCTGGACCGGCGCGCCGCTCACCGTCACCGTCAGGGCGACCAACAACGGGACCAGCGACTACGTGGAGGTGTACAACTCGGCCGGCACGACGCTCGCCAACCTCGGGGCGGCCGGGGTGGCGAACCGGCTCAGCGGCAACGTCGACTTCACGGCGTCGTCGATGGTGCAGGCGGGCGCCGCCGTGACGGTCACGCTGGGTACGCCCACCGTCCCCAGCAACCTGAGCACGCGCGGCGGGAGCGCGCTGCAGTGGTCCCCCTCCACCGGCGCGTATGACCGCGCCGGGAACCCCTTCAGCACCTCGGCGGGCACCCTGGTGACCGAGAGCGGCTCGAACGACACCGACTTCTAGTCGGCCGCGCTGCGACGATCCCCTGAGTGAAGACGGCCCCGGTCGACACCCCGCACGGGCCCGCGAGCGTCCACCTGCACGCCGTTGCCGAGCCGCGAGCGGCGCTGGTGCTGGGTCACGGGGCAGGTGGCGGGATCGACGCTCCGGATCTCGTGGCCGTGACGGAGGCCGCTCGCGCGGAGGGGATGACCGTCGCGCTAGTGGAGCAGCCGTACCGGGTCGCCGGCCGCCGTTCGTCCCCGGCGGCCAAGCAGCTCGACGCGGCCTGGACCGCTGTGGTCGCGCGCCTCGGCGAGGGCAAGCTGCGCGGGCTGCCGCTGATAGCGGGCGGTCGGTCAGCCGGCGCGCGAGTGGCCTGCCGCACCGCCGAGGCGACAGGCGCGGACGCCGTGCTGTGCCTGGCGTTCCCGCTGCTGTCGCCGCGCCGCTCCGGTCCGCCCCAGAGCCGGCTCGACGAGCTCGACGCGGTGCCCGCGCCGATCCTGGTCGTCCAGGGCGAGCGCGACCGGTTCGGCATTCCGCCGCCCGCTCCCCGACGCGAGGTGGTCGTGGTACCGGGCGACCACGGGCTGAAGAAGGACCCCGACGCTGTGGCCGCCGCGGTACGGGAGTGGTTGCCCCGCGCGGTGGAGGCGGGTCGCTAGGCCGCGTAGACCCACGAGCGGCGCGAGCTCGTCGCTACACGATCGTCGGCACGCTCCCGCCGTCCACCGACCAGGCGGCGCCCGCCACGTCGGAAGCGCGCTCCGAGCACAGGAACGCCACCACCGCGGCGATCTCCTCCTCGGTTCCGAAGCGTCCCAGCGGGATCTTGGCGCGTGTCGCGTCCAGGGCCTCCTGGCGGTCGCCCCCCTGGCGCTCGGCCACCTGGTCGGCCAGGCCCCCGTCCCCCATCCACAGCGGGGACTCCACCGCCCCGGGCGCCACGGCGTTGACCAGCACGCCGCGGGCGGCGTAGGCGTCGGCGAACGCGCGCGACAGCGACAGCTGCGCCGCCTTGCTGACCGCGTACGCGACGTTGGTGCTCGACGGCCGCTTCCCCGCCGACGAGCAGACGTTGACGATCCGCCCCCAGCCGCGCTCGGCCATCCGCGGGGCCGCGGCGCGCATCATTCGAAGCGAGCCCATCACGTGAAGGTCCCACTGCTCCTGCCAGTCGGCGTCGGTCAGCTCGTCCAGCGGCACCACGCGGCTCATCCCGGCGTTGTTCACCAGCACATCCACGGCGCCGAAGTGCTCCTCGCAGGCGCTCACCGCCCGGTCCCCCGCCTCCGGCTCGGTCACGTCCACCGCCAGGGCGGCCGCCTCTCCCCCGGCCTCCGCGCAGCTCCGGGCGGCCTCCGCGAGCGCTGCCTCGTCGCGGGCCAGGAGCAGCACCCGCGCTCCCTCGCCGGCCAGCGCCCGCGCGGTGGCCAGCCCGATGCCGCGGCTGGCGCCGGTCACGATGCACGCGCGTCCGCTCAGGCCCAGGTCCACGGCGTCATGATCCCAGGCCGCCGCCCGTCCCCCGTCCCGGCAGAGGAGGCATCGTTGAGGTCCCACACCGTCTACCGCACCTTCAACACCGAGCGCCGGCGCGAGTTCGTGCGCATCACCGAGGACGTGCAGGCGGCCGTGGACGACGCCGGCGTGGCCGAGGGGATGGCGCTGGTCTCGGCCATGCACATCACGGCGGGCGTGTGGGTGAACGACGACGAGCCCGGGATCCACGAGGACGCGCTGGAGTGGCTCGACAAGCTCGCCCCCGCCAGCTGGCAGCCGCCGCCGAACGACGTGGCGGCCGAGCTCCTGCCGGCCGGCGGGGACTACCGCCACCACCGTGGCGGCGAGGACAACGGCGACGCCCACCTGAAGAACATGCTGGTGCACCACCAGGCGATCGTCCCGATCACCGGCGGCCGCCTGGACCTGGGCCCGTGGCAGCAGATCTTCTACACCGAGTTCGACGGCGGCCGCCCCAAGCGGCTGGTGATCAAGGTGCTGGGGGAGTAGCGCCGGCGCGCACCTCCGGATTCGCCAGGTGCGGCATCCGCTCGCCGCGCAGCGCGGCCAGGAGGTTGTCCACGCTCATGTCCGCCATCGCCTCGCGCGTGCGCCGCGAGGCCGACCCGATGTGCGGCGTGACCACCACGCCGGGCAAAGCCAGCAGCGGGTGGCCGGCGGGCAGCGGCTCGGGATCGGTCACGTCGAGCCCCGCCCCCGCGATCCAGCCCTCCCGCAGCGCGCGCACCAGCGCGCCGGTGTCCACCAGGCCGCCGCGGGCGGTGTTGACCAGGAACGCGGTGGGCTTCATCCGCCGCAGCTCGGCGTGCCCGATCAGGCCGCGGGTCGCGGCGGTCAGCGGAGCGTGCAGGCTCACGAAGTCCGCCCGCTCGAGCAACTCCTCCAGCGGCGCCCCGCCGGAACGGCTCGACCACAGCACATCCATCGCGAAGCCCTCGGCGCGGCGCGCCACGGCGGAGCCGATCCGGCCCCTGCCGACGACGCCCAGCGTGGCGCCGTGCACCTCCTCGCCGACGAACGCCGCCGGGTCGAACGGCTTCCACTCGCCGCGGCGCACCGCGGCGTCGCCCTCCGCCACTCGCCGCGCCGCGGCCAGGATCAGCGCGAAGGCCAGATCGGCCGTCGTCTCGGTCAGGACCCCCGGGGTGTGGCCCACCTGAACGCCGCGCTCGGTGGCGGCGTCGAGGTCCACGTTGTCCACGCCGACCGCGTAGACGGCCACGGCCCGCAGGCGCGGGGAGGTCTCGAACAGCTCCGCGCCGACCGGGTCGGTCAGCAGGCAGAGCAGCGCGTCGGCTTCGAGGCAACCACCGTGGAGGTCGGCCGGGTCGGGGGGCGACCTGCCCGGCCAGACCTCCACGTGGTGTTCACCTCGCAGGCGGGCTAGCGCGTCACCGGGTAATTCGCGGGTGGTGACGAAGCAGCGCGCCAGGAGCTTTTCGTATCAATCCGCCTCGGAGCCGCTGGTCGCGGCAGCTAGCTCCTCGTGCTTGCCCTCACAGAACTCTTCGACGATCTTCTCGTTGAATGCCGGCAGGTCGTCCGGCTTGCGACTCGTGGTGAGGCCCTTGTCCACCACGACCTCCTCGTCGACCCAGTTGCCGCCGGCGTTGCGGATGTCGGTCTTGATGCTGGGGAACGACGTGAGCTTCAGGCCGCGGACCACGTCGGCCTCGACGAGCGTCCACGGGCCGTGGCAGATCGCGCCGACCGGCTTGCCCGCCTCGAAGAACGCCCGCACGAACGCCACCGCGTCCTCGTCCGCGCGCAGGAGGTCCGGGTTGGCCACGCCGCCCGGCAGCACCAGGCCGTCGTAGTCGGACGCGTCCGCGTCCTTCACCGACCTGTCCACGTCGAAGGTGCCGGCCTTGTCGAGGTGCTCGAAGCCCTGGATCTCGCCGTCCTCGAGCGAAAGCAGCTCCGTGTCGGCGCCCTCGGCCTCGACGGCCTTGCGGGGCTCGGTGAGCTCGACCTGCTCCACGCCGTCGGCGGCGAGGAACGCGATCTTCTTTCCGTCGAGTTTGCCCATGCGCGTTCTCCCAGTTCTCCCAAAGGTGAGGTACCGAGACGGGTGTGGTGCTAAACCCCCCGATCAGGTGTACGGCGCCAGGACGGCCGCGGCGGCCCGCTGCCCCGACTCGACCGCCCCGTCCATGTACCCGCTCCAGACGGTCGCGGTCTCCGCTCCCGCCCAGTGGATCGGCCCGATCGGCGCTCGCAGGGCCGGTCCGAAGGCGGTCCAGCCGCCCGTCGGCATGTAGCACCCGTAGCAACCGCGGGTCCACTCCTCCTCCGCCCAGCTCCTCTCGATGAACCGCTCCGGCTGCCGCGCGCGGTCGCCGAAGAGCCGTTCGAGGCCGCCCAGGACGGCTTCTCGGCGGCGCGCGGGGGGCATCCGGCCGTGATCCCGCGCCCGCGCGCCCTCCAGGAAGCACACCAGCACGCCCGGCTCCCCGCCCGGCGGCGAGTTGTCGAACACGAGCTTGGCCGGCCCGACGTCGCTGGTCGCCTCGCCCGACAGCCCGTCGTCGCGCCAGAACGGGCGCTCGTAGACGGCCATGCACTTGATCACCGACCCCTGCGCCATCCGCTGCGTGAGCTGGTCGCGCAGTGCCGGCAGCGGCGGGTCGTAGGCGATCCGGGCGGTGAGCACGGGCGGGACGGCCACCACGACCGCCCGGCCGCGGGCGGTCAATCCGTCCGCGTGGACCGTGGCCCCGTCTCGCCGGTGCTCGATCCGGCGCACCGGCGCCGATAGGTTGACCGCGTCGCCGAGCTCCTCCGCCAGGCGCAGCGAGACGATCTGCGAGCCGCCCACGAAGCGATCCTGCTGGGCGCCGCCCTCCGTCTCGAGCAGCAGGCCGAAGCCCCCGGCCGAGCGGATGTAGAAGAGCACGTGCAGGAGCGACACGTCCGCCGGCTCGACGGCCCAGACCGCCTCCACGGCCAGCTCGATCAGCGCGCGGCCGCCGGTCGTGTACACGTTGCGCCGCATCCACGACCAGAAGGTCCGCGAGTCCAGGCGCTCGGCGCCGGGCGCCTCCCACGGGGCCTCCGGCGGCACCCTGCGTGCCAGCCGGTCGAGCTTCGACTGCGCCTGCTGGAGGTCCGCCAGCACACGTATGCCCACCTTCGGGATCCGCCCCCGGTAGCGGTGCAGCGCTCCCCGCCACTCGATCAGCCGCTCGCCGCTCGCGTGCGTGGGATAGGTGTCCACGCCCAGCTCGCGGGCCAGCGCCGCGATCCGGTCC
>DASVQK010000109.1:0-5257 GCA_036389105.1 Thermoleophilaceae bacterium | reverse complement strand
CTCGAGTCCGGCGGCGGCCAGCGCCTGGGCGATCACGCGCTCCTGCGAGGGGCCGTTCGGGGCCGTCAGGCCGTTCGAGGCGCCGTCCTGGTTGACCGCCGAGCCGCGCACGAGCGCGAGCACCTCGTGGCCGTTTCGCTCCGCGTCCGAGAGCAATTCGAGCGCGAGCACGCCGACGCCCTCGGCCCACCCCGCCCCGTCCGCGGCCGCCGCGAACGACTTCGACCGCCCGTCCGGCGCCAGTCCGCGCTGGCGGCTGAACTCGACGATCAGGAAGGGCGTCGCCAGGACCGTGACCCCGCCCGCGAGCGCCAGCGAGCACTCGCCCTGGCGCAGCGCCTGCGACGCCAGGTGCATCGCGACGAGCGACGACGAGCAGGCGGTGTCGACCGTCACGGCCGGGCCCTCGAGGCCGAACGTGTACGCGAGCCGCCCCGACACCACGCTCGGCGCCCCGGCGCTCGTGCCGAAGTAGCCCTCGAGCTCCGGCGGACGCGACACCCAGGCGTAGTCGGCGAGGCTGACGCCCACGAAGACGCCCGCATCCGTGCCGCGCAGCGACGCCGGATCGATCCCGGTCCGCTCGAGCGCCTCCCAGGCGGATTCCAGGAGGAGCCGCTGCTGCGGGTCCATCGCGAGCGCCTCCCGCGGCGAGACGCCGAAGAACCCGGCGTCGAACCCGCCCGGGTCGTCGAGGAAGCCGCCCTCGCGCGTGTAGGTGGTGCCCGGGTGGTCGGGGTCCGGGTCGTAGAGACGGTCGACGTCCCAGCCGCGGTCGGTCGGGAAGCCCGCGACCGCGTCACGTCCCGACGCCACGAGCTCCCACAGCTCGTCCGGCGTCCGGACGCCGCCGGGGTAGCGGCAGGCCATCCCGACGATCGCGATCGGCTCGTCGACGCGCGCGGGGGCGGCGCGGCGCGCGGGCCTCGCCCGCTCGCGTTCGGCGCCTTCCGCCTCGCTCCTCAGGAGCTTCGCCACCGTCGCCGTCGTGGGGTGGTCGAAGACCAGCGTGGCGGGCAGAGCGAGTCCGGTCGCCTGCGCGAGCCGGTTACGCAGCTCCACCGCCGCGAGCGAGTCGAACCCGAGGTCCTTGAACGGCCGCTGCGGGTCGATCGCGTCCGCGGCCGCGTGCCCGAGCACCGCCGCCACCTGGCCGCGCACCAGGTCGAGCACCACCCGGTCGCGGTCCTCCTCGCCGGTCGCGGCGAGACGCCGTGCGAGCGATCCGCGGGTCTCGCTGCGCTCCGCAGGCACCCGAACGAGCCCGCGCAGCATCCGCGGCAGCATCCCCGCCCGGGCACGATCGCGCAGGGCAGCGCGGTCGAGATCGACCGCCAGGAGCAGCGGCTCGTCCGTATCGGCCGCGGCGTCGTAGAGCTCCAGGCTGCGCTCGTCGGAGAGCGGCACGAACCCCGCTCGCCGCATCCGTGCGCGATCCGCGTCGTCCATGCCCTCCGTGATCGAGCTGGACTGCTCCCACAGGCCCCACCCGAGCGACATCGCGGGCATCCCGAGCGCCCTGCGCCGCTGCGCGAGCGCGTCGAGGAAGGCGTTGGCCGCCGCGTAGTTGCCCTGGCCGGGATTGCCCAGCGCCCCCGCGAGCGACGAGAAGACGACGAACTCGGCGAGCTCCATGTCCGCGGTCAGCTCGTGGAGGTGGAGCGCCGCATCGACCTTCGGGCGCATGACCCGCTCGAGCCGCTCGGGATCGAGGGAGTCGATCGTGCCGTCGTCGATGACGCCCGCGGTGTGCACGACGGCCCGCAGCGGCCGGTCCGCGGGCAGCGCCCCGATCAGCTCCTCGACCTGCGACCGATCGGCCACGTCGCACGCCTCCACGACCGCCTCGCAGCCCAGCTCGGCCAGCTCCGACACGAGCTCCGGGGCCCCCGGCGCGTCGAGTCCGCGGCGGCTCACCAAGAGCAGCCGCCGGACGCCGCGCGCGGCGGCGAGGTGGCGGGCGACCACGGCGGCGAGCGCGCCGGTCCCGCCGGTGACGAGGACGGTGCCGGGCTCGTCGATCGCCGGGGGCACGGTGAGCACGACCTTCCCGACGTGGCGGCCCTCGCGCACGGTCCGGAACGCGTCGACCGCGTGGCGAAGGTCGTGGGCGGCGATCGGCGGGTGCCGCAGGACGCCCTGCGCGAGCAGCTCCACGATCTCGGTGAGCGCGCCGCCGAGCTCAGGCGGCGAGAGCTCCTCGAGGTCGAACGCGCGATAGGCCACGCCGGGGTGGGCCGCGGCCACCTCGTCGCCGTCGCGGAGGTCCGTCTTGCCCATCTCGAGGAAGCGTCCGCCGCGCGGCAGGAGCGCGAGCGACGCGTCGACCAGCTCGCCCGCGAGGGCGTTGAGCACCACGTCCATCCCCTCGCCACCCGTGGTCGCGAGGAAGCGGTCCCTGAAGGACGCGTCGCGGGAAGAGGCGATGTGGTCGTCGTCAAGACCAAGCTCCCGCAAGGCGTCCCACTTCGGCGGACTGGCGGTGGCGAAGACCTCCGCGCCGAGCTGTCGCGCCATCTGGATCGCCGCCATTCCCACCCCGCCGGCGCCCGCGTGCACCAGCACGCGCTGCCCCGGCCCGACCTCGCCGAGCCCGGCGATCGCGTATCGCGCGGTCAGGAAGTTGATCGGGACCGCCGCCGCGTGGGCGAACGACCACCCGTCGGGGATGGGCACGAGCGCCCGTCGGTCGGCCACCGCCACCGGTCCGAAGGCGTCCGCCGTCAACCCCATCACGCGATCGCCCGGCTCGAGTCCGGTCACGTCCTCGCCGACCTCGAGCACCACCCCTGCCGCCTCGCTGCCCAGCGGCGCTTCGCCCGGGTAGATCCCGAGCGCGAGGAGGACGTCGCGGAAGTTGAGGCCGGCCGCCCTCACCGAGACACGGACCTGGCGCGGCCCAAGCGGAGCGCCGGCGTCCGAGTGAACGAGCGCCAGTCCCCCAAGCGTGCCCGGCCGCTCGATCGCGAGCCTCCAGTCCCGGCCGCGGGAGGGCGGGCGCAGCGCGTCGCTCGCCGCGGCGGGCACGATTCGCGGCATGAGCAGCGCGCCGTCGCGCACGGCGAGCTGCGGCTCGTCGCTCGCGAGCGCACGGGGCAGCGCGGCCGTG
This sequence comes from Thermoleophilaceae bacterium, assembly GCA_036389105.1. GTDB lineage: Bacteria > Actinomycetota > Thermoleophilia > Solirubrobacterales > Thermoleophilaceae > AC-37. Next base: position 2,148 of record DASVQK010000109.1, on the reverse strand, counting down.
GAGGCGTCCTGTCCGTCGAGGTCGACCAGCGCGAGGCGCCCTGGCTGCTCCGCCTGCGCGCTGCGCACGAGCCCCCAGACCGGCGCGACCACGAGGTCCGGTGCCTCGCCGGGCTGCGCGGCCACGGCGCCGCGCGTGACGATCGCGAGCCGGACACCCGCGAGCCGCTCGTCGGCCAGCCACGCCTTCAGCAGTGCGAGCACCGCGGCCGTCCGCTCGAATGCGCGTGCCGCCAGCTCGGCCGAGGACGTCCCGTCGCCGCCCGCCTCGAGCGTGGCGACGACGACCTCCGGCGCATGGGCCCCGGCGTCGAGGGCGGCGCTCAGGGCCGTGAGGTCGTCCCAGGCGTCGACGCCCGCGACCGCCGTCGCGCCCGGCAGTTCGCCAGGCTCCCCGATCACGGCCAGCCGCGGCGGCGCGGCGTCCTCCGGCGGCGCGCCCGCCTCGACCCATTCGACCCGGTACAGACCGTCCGCGCGCGCACGCGCGCCGGCGAGCTGGGCCGCCTCCACCGGCCGCGTGTCTATCCGCTCTACGGCCAGGACCTCGGTGCCGCCCTCGTCCACGGCCTCGAGCGACAGAGCACGCTCGGCGACGGGCCGCAGCCGCACGCGCAGTGCCGTCGCCCCCGTCGCCGCGAGCCTGACGCCGGTGAAGCCGAACGGCAGGCGCGGATCGTCGCCATCGCCCGCGACGAGCGCGGCGTGCAGGGCGGCGTCGAGAAGGGCCGGATGGACGTGGAAGCGCCCGGCCTCGGCGGCGGGACCCTCGCCCAGCGCGACCTCCGCGAAGAGCTCGTCGCCGCGCACCCAGGCCGCGCGCAGGCCCTGGAACGCGTCGCCATAGTGGAAGCCCCGCTCGGCGAGCCGCTCGTACGCATCGCCCACCTCCAGCGGCTCCGCGCCCCGCGGCGGCCAGGCCTCGTCCGCGAGGCCCCCTCCGCCCGCGCCGGCACCCCGCATGGCGAGCAAGCCGCTGGCGTGGCGCACCCACTCTCCGCGCGCCTCGGCCTGGTCGTCGTGCCCCCGTGAGTACACGGTCAGCTCGCGCCGGCCGTCCTCGCCCGGCTCGCCCACGGCGAGCTGGAGCTGGAGCCCACCGGTCTCCGGCACGACGAGGGGCGCCTCGAGCGTCAGCTCCTCGACGCCGTCGAGGCCGGCGCCGGAGGCGGCGCGCAGCGCCAGCTCGACGAACGCCGTGCCCGGCAGCAGCACGGTGTCGAGCACCGCATGGTCGCGGAGCCAGGGCTGCGTCGCGAGCGACAGGCGTCCGGTGAATAGCCACTCGTCGCGCTCGCCCGCAAGCGCGACGGCGGCACCGAGCAGGGGGTGGTCGGCGGCGGCGAGCCCGAGGGCGCCCGCGTCGGCCGCGACGGTGTCGGGCGCGAGCCAGTAGCGCTCGCGCTGGAAGGCGTACGTCGGAAGCGCGACGCGGCGCCGGTTCCCCACCAGCGGGCCCCAGTCGACGGCGACTCCGGCGGCGTGCGCGGCGCCGAGCGCGGCGGCGAACGTCTCCGCCTCGCCCCGGCCTTCGCGGAGCGCCGGGACGAGCAGCGCTTCCTCCTCGATCGCTTGGGCGACCATTCCGGTCAGGACGCCATCGGGGCCAAGCTCGACGAAGCGCGTCACGCCGGCGGATTCGAGGAAGCGGGCGCCGTCCATGAAGCGGACGGGCTCGCGCACGTGACGGACCCAGTAGCCCGGGTCCGTGAGCTCGTCCTTGACCGGGCGTCCCGCCAGGTTCGAGACGATCGGAATGCGCGGTGCCTCGAACGACAGCCCGTCGACGACCTCGCGGAAGTCGTCGAGCATCGGCTCGATCAGGTGCGAGTGGAAGGCGTGCGAGACGCGCAGGCGGTTGGTGCGGCGGTCCCTGTCGCGCCACTCCCGGTCGAGCCCCGCGACCGCCTCCTCCTCACCCGAGACGACGACCGCGCGCGGGCCGTTCACGGCCGCGAGCGACACGCCCTGCGGCAGCTCGCCGAGCTCGTCCTCGCCCGCCTCGATCGCGACCATCCCGCCGCCCTCCGGCAGCGCGCCCATCAGCCGCCCGCGCGCGGCCACCAGCTTGCAGGCGTCGGCGAGCGAGAGCACGCCGGCGACGTGCGCGGCCGCCAGCTCGCCGATCGAGTGGCCGATCAGGTAGTCG
>DASVQK010000108.1:0-11580 GCA_036389105.1 Thermoleophilaceae bacterium | reverse complement strand
CGCCGCCGGAGCTGCCGCGCGCGGCCCGCCCGGCGGCGCCGTTTCCCGCTCGCCCGACCGGCGCCGCCGCGGACGCCGGCGGCGCGCTTGCTCCCCGGACGCGCCCGGCGGCGCTGCCGGTCAGGCAGATGCAGGCGGCCGCGCCCGACCGCGTGCGGGCCGCGGTGTCGGCCGCCGCCGCGCGCCCGGAGACCGTCCGCGCCGCCGCTCGGGGCGCGCTGCTGGCCGGCGCGGGCGCGCTGCTCGGTCGGGCGCTGGGGCGGCGCGGCCGCCGGCGGCGTTAGCGCCGAGCGCCAGCGGAGCGCCGCGGCGCTACGACGAAACGCCGGCCCCCGCTATCTCCGCCGCGATCTCCGCCACCTGCGTCGGCGGGCGCCCAACGCGCACGCCCTTCGCCTCGAGCGCCTCGGCCTTCGCCGCCGCCGTTCCCTTCGAGCCCGAGATGATCGCGCCGGCGTGGCCCATGGTCTTGCCGGGCGGCGCGGTGAAGCCGGCGATGTAGGCGACCACGGGCTTGTCCACGTTCTCGGCGATGAAGTCGGCCGTGCGCTCCTCCTCCTCGCCGCCGATCTCGCCGCACATCACGATCAGCTCGGTCTCCGGGTCCTCGTTGAACAGAGCGATGATCTCGATGAAGGACGAGCCCACGATCGGGTCGCCGCCGATTCCCACGATCGACGAGTTGCCGAAGCCGCGCTGGGCCAGCGTGTTGCCGATCTGGTAGGTGAGTGTGCCCGACCGCGACACCAGGCCGACGTTGCCCTCGGAGAAGAAGTGCGCCGGGATGATCCCGACGTTGGCCTTGCCCGGCGAAAGGATGCCGGGGCAGTTGGGCCCGATAAGCCGCGTCGGGCCGCGGCGCAGGTGCGTGTACACGCGCAGCATGTCGTGCACCGGAATCCCCTCGGTGATGCAGATCACCAGCTCGATCCCGGCGTCGGCAGCCTCGAGGATCGCGTCGGCGGCGAAGCGCGGCGGCACGAAGACCATCGAGGTGTTGGCGCCGGTCTCGGCCACCGCGTCGTGCACCGTGTTGAAGACCGGCACGCCCTCCACGTCCTGACCCGCCTTGCCCGGCGTGACGCCGGCCACCAGGTCGGTGCCGTAGCGGCGGTTGTTCATCCCGTGGAAGCTGCCCTCGCGGCCGGTCAGGCCGGACACGACCAGCTTGGTGCCGCCGCCGACGAGGATGCTCACGACACCGGCTCCCCGGCCCGCGCCAGCTCCACCACGCGCTCGGCCGCGCCGTCCATCGTCTTCTCGATGTGGACGTTGGGCAGGTCGGCCTCGGCCAGGATCGCGCGCCCCTCCTCGTCGTTGGTGCCGTCCAGCCGCACCACGAACGGCACCTTCACGTCCACCTGCCCGAACGCGGTGACCAGCCCGCGCGCCACCTCGTCGCAGCGGGTGATGCCGCCGAAGATGTTGAACAGCACGGCGCGCACGCCGGGATTGGAGAGGATCACCTCGACGGCGTCCACGATCGCCTCGGCCTTCGAGCCGCCGCCGGCGTCGAGGAAGTTGGCGGGGCGGCCGCCCGCCTGGGCCACCACGTCCAGAGTGGACATGACGAGCCCCGCGCCGTTGCCCAGGATGCCGATGTCGCCGTCCAGCTTGACGAACGTCAGGCCGCGCTCCTTGGCCATGCGCTCCTGCGGGTCCTCCGAGCCGACGTCGCGGAACGCCGCCGTGTCGGGGTGGCGGAAGATCGCGTTGACGTCGATCGTGACCTTGGCGTCCAGGGCCACCACCTGGCGGTCGCCGGTCACGAGCAGCGGGTTGACCTCTACGAGCAGCGCGTCCTCCCCCACGAACGCGTCGTAGAGCTTCGACAGGAGCGCCCCGACGGGCCGCACCACGTCGTCGGCTATGCCGGCGGCGAACGCCAGCCGCCGCGCGTGGAAGTCGGACCAGCCGAGCAACGGGTCCACGTGCACGCGGACGATGGCGTCGGGGTCCGTCTCCGCGATCTCCTCGACGTCCATGCCGCCCATGCGCGAGAGCATCGCCATCGGCCGCTTGGCCGTGCGGTCGAGCAGGATCGCCGCGTAGTACTCCTCGGCGATGTCCGACGCCCGCTCCACGTACAGCTCGTGCACCGTGAAGCCGCGGATGTCCATCCCGAGGATGGCGCCGGCGTGCTGCTCGACCTCGGAACGCTCCTTGGCCAGCTTGATCCCGCCGGCCTTGCCGCGGCCGCCGATCAGCACCTGGGCCTTGACCACGACCGGATAGCCGAGCTCCTCCGCGGCCTCGACGGCCTCCTCGACGGTGGTTGCGGGTCGCCCGTCGGGCACGGGGACGCCGTGCTTGGCGAAGAGCTGTTTTCCCTGATATTCGAGAAGGTCCACGAAAACCTAGAATGGGGGCGTAGCGCGTCCCTCGGCGGGCAGGCCGGCGGGCGGGCACCCTATCGAAAACGCCATTCCAGCCCGCGAGGAGACCACTTGCCCATACCGAAGGACGTCCGCTTCGTCACGTTCGACTGCTACGGGACGCTGATCGACTGGGAGCTCGGCGCGTTCGACGCCTACCAGACCGAGGCCAAGCGCGAGGGCTTCACGATCGACAGGAACACGCTGATCCCGCTGTTCCTGGACATCCAGCGCGAGATCGAGCGCGGCTCCTACGAGCTGTACGCCGAGGTGCTGCGCCGCACCGCCGTCCGCTCCGCCAAGGAGCTCGGCTGGGACCTCGAGCCGTCCCGCTCCGGCTTCCTGCCCTCGAGCGTGCCTCGCTGGCCCGCCTTTCGCGAGACCAACGCCCAGCTGGAGCGCTTCGCCAAGAAGTACGAGATCGGGATCCTGTCGAACATCGACGACAAGCTGCTGGGCGCCACGCGCCGCCACTTCCGCGTGGACTTCGACCTGGTGGTCACCGCCCAGCAGGTGCGCAGCTACAAGCCCGACCCCGCCCACTTCAAGGAGTGCGCGCGCCGGATCGGCGGCAAGTCCGGCTGGGTGCACATCGCCAGCGGCTACGAGACCGACGTGGAGCCGCTGCTCAAGATGCGCGTGCCGGTGATCTGGGTGAACCGGCGCGGACAGAAGCTCGAGGCCAACCAGAAGAAGCCGACCGAGGAGGTCAAGACCCTCCGCGACGCGGCGAAGCTGCTGAAGGTCGCGTAGCGCGTAGCGATGCGGGCGGTCGCCGTCCACCGGGACGCGATCGTCGTCACGAGCCGGATCTGGCGCACCACCGCCACGGCCATCCGCCGCGGCGACGAGGCGGTGCTGATCGACTCGCCCTACTTCCCCGACGAGCTGGAGCTGCTGCCCACGCTGCTCGAGCAGGCCGGCTTCCGCCCGAGCGGCCTGCTGGCAACGCACGCCGACTACGACCACCTCCTGGGGCGGCTGGCCTTCCCGGGGCTGGCCCTGGGGGTCGGCCAGACGACGGCGGAGCGGCTGCGGGCCGAGCCGGGCGCCGCCCAGCGCGAGCTGCGCGACGCCGACGCCGAGCACTACGTGGCGCGCCCGGCGCCGCTGTCCCTGGGCGCCTTCCAGGCGCTGCCCGCGCCCGGCTACGTCGGCCTGGGCGACGCCGAGATCGAGGCGCATCCCGTCGAGGGGCACACGCGCGACGGCACCGCGTTCCTGGCCCCCTTCGCGGGCGTGCTGGTGTGTGGCGACTACCTGTCCGACGTGGAGATCCCGCTGATCGCGGCCGGCGGCTCGCTGACGGACTACCGCGACACGCTCACGCGGCTTGGCTCGCTGCTGGACCGGGCGGAGGTGGTGGTGCCCGGCCACGGCACGCCACACGACCGCGACACCGCGCGGCGCCTGCTGGAGGAGGACGGCGCCTACCTGGACGCGCTGGAGCGCGGTGAGGAGCGCCCGCGGCTGCCGTCAGGACGCGATACGGCGCGCCAGCGGCAGATCCACGCGGGCAACCTGGCCAAGCACGGCTGAGGGGGCGAGGCGGCGGGCGCTAGTGCTTGTGCCCGACGAACTTGAGCATCCGCACGCGCTTCTTCTCCCACTTGCCGACGTTGCCGGCGTTGTCGACCGCGCGGATGCGGAAGGTGTAGACCCCGCCGTCGAACGCGGTGATGAAGTTGTAGCGGAGCTTCTTGGTGTTCTTCTTGAGGCCCTTCCACTTGCGGCCGCGCTTGACCTGGAGCGTGTAGGACTTGATGCCGCTGCCGCCCTCGTCGATCCCGGCCCAGCGCAGGTGGAGGCGGCGGTGGCTGCGGTGCCGGACGATCTTCAGGTGCACGCGCGGCCGCCGCTTGTCCACCAGGCCCTTGACCCCGCCCGGCTTGCCCTGGGGGCCCTGGTCGAAGCGGCCCGGCTGGCCGGGCTGGCCGCCGTAGTACTGGCCCGCCTCGGCGCCGTGCTGGCCCGGCAGCATGACCATCCGGTTCTCGGACACGATCTCGCTGATCGGCTGGGTCTGGCGGGCGTTGTCCGAGTCGACCAGGAACAGCAGGTGCACCCCGTGCGTGGCGATGCTGCCCTGGAACCAGTGGTCGCTGGCGGCCGGCAGCCCGTTCTCCGGGTGCCAGCACCTGCGCGGGGTCCCGTCGGCGGCGGTCCTGGGCTCGTCGCCCGAGCGCAGGTGGAGCTTGGGGCCCGGGTCGGTGCCCGTCCCGTCGTCGAAGCACGAGTCGTCGCGGTAGTACGGCGTGGCCGCCAGGAACTGGGCCCCGCCGCCGGGCGTGATGTCCTTGACCTCGGTCAGGTAGCGATCGATGATCGTGCCCGAGGGGCCGGTGGCCTGCGCCCACTCCAGCGCCACGTTCGCGCGCGACACGGTCGGGTCGAAGATGTCGACGCTCTGGTGGAACTCGGACATGTCGCAGGCCGGCGTGGCGCCGTAGAAACTGCGGTAGCCCTGGTCGATCGCGCTCGTGTCGTTCTTCTGGTAGTTGTCGTTGCAGGGTTCGTCGAGGTTGCCGAACGCCTCGTCGTTGCGGCCGTCGATGTCGAGGCCCTCGGTGTGCTGGGGATTGAAGAACTTCTTCATGTAGCCACCCGCCATGTCCCACTGCGCGTAGATGCCGTCCAGTGGCGGGATGATGTGGACGCGCAGCGAGCTCTTCATCCGCATCTCGTTGCGGTAGAAGGTCTCGCGACGGGTCACGTTGGTGCCCGAGTCGGCGCCCCAGGTCTCGCGGATGGCGCGCACGGGGCCGACCCGCTCCCCCAGGAGCGTGCTGGAGCCGCCCCAGTTGGTGTCCTCCTCCTCGAAGCCGCAGCAGGGCGTCTCCGAGCCGGGGTCCTGGGCGAAGGCGCGCGCCTTCCAGCGGTCCACGAGGTCCGGGCCGAAGACGTTGCCGTCGTCCTGCGCGGCGATGTTGACCGCGGTCATCAGCCAGCGGCCGTCGTAGCGGAACTTGTAGCGACCCGTCTTGACGGTGGCGTAGTCGCGCGGGCGGCGCTTGTCGATCAGCGGCTTGCCGGTCTTCGGGTCCTTGACCACGTTGCCCTTCTCGTCGCAGTAGACGCCCTTCCTGGCGTTGCCGTAGCCGCTGTAGCTCGACACCGAGCGCTCGAAGATGTCCGCGTTGGCGTCGCGCTTGTACGACACGTAGCCGTTCTTGGCGTCGAAGGCGGGCTTGGGCGCGCCCTTCTCGCCGGTCGTCTTCATCACGTACACGTAGCCCGACGGCGAGCCCGGCTCGAGCGGGTCCTGGACCTGCACCGCGCGCGCGTCGGAGATGCCCTTGGGCAGCTGCACGCCGAGCGGCGCCTGCGGACCGGCGTCGGAGTCCATGAACACCATCTCGTCGTTGTCGTCGAGGCCGGTGACGGGGTCGGGCGCGGCGGCTGCGCCCGGATCGCCCGGCACCGCCCGGCACGGGTCGTCGTCCGCGCTCTTCCAGTAGCGGAAGCCCTCGCGGTCGTAGGCGTAGGTGTCGTGCTTGTCCTGGCCGGAGTAGACGGAGAAGCCAGACGCCGCGTTGTCGAGGTAGCGCGTGAAGACCTCGTCGACCTGGAACGGGACCTGCTTCCAGTTCTTGGCCTTGTCGTCCCAGCGGTAGGCCAGCAGATCGTCAACCGGCGTGGCGAGTCCGGTGGCGTTGCTCACCGGGAACGTGTCGTTCGGCGCGCCGCCGGGCGCCTCCGCGTACTCGTTGTGGTTGCACTTCTCGTCGAACGTCCGGCACGTCGTGAGGTCGATCAGCGGCGGCTGGACCCTCTGGTTGGCCGGCGCGGACCAGCTCGGGAACTGGGACCCGCGCAGGATCACCGGCTGGTCGTCGCGCGCCGGCGGCTTGTTCACGTCGGTGCCGGGCGTGCCCGGCACCGCGGGGAGCTGCGCCGGCGACAGCTGCGGCACGACAAGCACGCACAGAAGCGCCGCTACCGCGGCGATCAGTGCGAGCGTTGAACGGAACTTGCGCATACCCCCCTGGGGGGAGCTTAGTCGGCGCCCGGGCGAGCGAGCGCTACTTGATGACGGCGATCGTGTCGCCCGAGGCGACCGAGCCGCCCTCGGAGACGTTCAGCTCCTCGACCTTGCCGGCGGCCGGCGCGACGATCTCGTTCTCCATCTTCATCGCCTCGATGACGCACACGAGGGCGCCCTGGTCCACGTCGGCGCCCTTCTCGACCGCCACGCGCAGCACGGTGCCCTGCATCGGCGACACGATCTCGCCCGCGGCCCCGGCGCCCCCTCCGGCGCCGCGCTCGCGGCGCTTGGGCGGCTTGCGCGCGCCGGCGGCGGCGCCCGCCGCCGGGCCGGCGCCGTTGACCGGCGCGGCGCCGATCACCTTCACGTCGAAGCGCCGGCCGGACACCTCCACGGCGTAGCTCCGCTCAACCTGCGGCTCCTCGTCCTCGCCCTCCGGGGGCGGCTCCGGCTTGGGCTGCGCCAGCTGCTTCAGCCACTTCCTGTCCTCGATCAGGTCGCGGCAGGTCTCGCCCTTCGCCCACTGCTCGGTCTGGAGCAGGACGGTGTGGAACGGGATCAGCGAGCGCACGCCCTCGAGCTCGAACTCGCCGAGCGCCCGCACCATGCGGCGGGTGGCGCTCTCGCGATCGACGTCCCAGACGATCAGCTTGGCGATCATCGGGTCGTACAGCGGCGTGATCTCGGAGCCCGCCTCCACGCCCGAGTCGACGCGAACGCCGGGGCCGCTGGGCTCGCGGTAGGCCGCGATGCCGCCGGGCGCCGGCGCGAAGTTCTTCGACGCGTCCTCGGCGTTGATCCGGCACTCGATCGCGTGCCCGTACAGCCGCAGGTCGTCCTGCGAAAGAGACAGCTCCTCGCCCGCGGCGATGCGGATCTGCTCCTTGACGATGTCCACTCCGGTGGTCATCTCGGTCACGCAGTGCTCCACCTGCACGCGCGTGTTCATCTCGAGGAAGAAGTACTCGCCGTCCGCCAGCAGCCCCTCGATGGTGCCCGCCGACCGGTAGCCCACCGCGCGCGCCGCCTCGGTGCCGATCTCGCCGATCCGCTTGCGCAGCTTCTCGTCCACCGCCGGCGCCGGGCTCTCCTCGATCAGCTTCTGGTGGCGGCGCTGGACGGAGCAGTCGCGCTCGCCCAGGTGGATCACGTTGCCGTGCGAGTCGGCAAGTACCTGGACCTCCACGTGACGCGGGTCGGGCAGGTAGCGCTCGATGTACACGGTCGGGTCGCTGAAGAACTTCTCGCCCTCGCGCGCGGCGCCCTCGAACGCCTTCTCCAGCTCGTCGGCCGACAGCGCCACGCGGAACCCCTTGCCACCGCCGCCGCCCGCGGCCTTGATCGCCACGGGATAGCCGATCGCCTCGTCCACGATGCGCGCGGCGTCCTCCACGGTGTCCACCGGGTCGGTGGTGCCGGGCACGATCGGCACGCCGGCCTTCTTCATCAGCTCGCGGGCGCGGGTCTTCGAGCCCATCGCGTCGATCGCGTCGGCGGGCGGGCCGATGAACACGATGCCCGCCTCCTCGCAGGCGCGCGCGAAGGCCGCGTTCTCCGCCAGGAAGCCGTAGCCCGGGTGGATCGCCTCGGCGCCGGCCTTCTGCGCGGCCTCGAGGATCCGCTCCACCACGAGATAGCTCTCGTTGGCCGGCCCGGGCCCGACGAGGTACGCCTCGTCCGCGCGCCGGGCGTGGGGCGCGTCGCGGTCGGGCTCGGAGTAGACGGCCACCGTGCCGATGCCCATCTCCTCGAGCGCGCGGAAGACGCGGATCGCGATCTCGCCGCGGTTGGCGACCAGTACCTTCGAGAACACGGGCGGGAAATCTACTCGGACGCTCTAGCGCTCGGGCGCCGGGGCCGCGACGGAAGGCCGTGCCCAGCGCAGCAGCGCCTGGGCGCCGAGCCCGGCCAAGAGCAGGAGCGGCACCCCGGCGAGCAGCGGCGTCGGGATGTCGATGCCGGCCTTGGTCAGGAGCCCGAGCCCCGACCCGATCAGGATGATGCCCAGCGCCGTGCGCAGCGCGGGCACCGGCGTGCGCACCGACCAGTGGCTGCCCAGCCACACGCCCGGCACCGACCCGATCAGGATCGTGCCCGCCAGGGCGAAGTCGACGTTGCCCGCCACCACGTGGGCGATCGCCGCGGCCCACAGCAGGATGGCCGCGTGGAACACGTCGGTGGCCACCACCTGCCGCGGCGCGAGGCGGAACAGCATGATCAGCCCCACCGCGATCAGCGAGCCCGAGCCGGCCGACGTGACGCCCAGCACGAAGCCGACGAACACGCCGAGCACCACCGCGGACACCTTGTGCCGGCGCTCCATGACGAAGGTCTCGCGCTCGCGCTCGATCAGCTTGGGCAGGAACAGCGCCCGCGCGAGCACGGCCACGCCGGTGAACAGGAGCGCCGCGGCCACGGCCGTGAGCACGGCGTCGTCGAAGTTCTTGCCGCTGGCCTTCTCGAGCGCGTGCAGCGCGTACACGCCCCCGATGGCCGACGGCACCGAGCCGAGCGCCATCCAGGTGGACAGGCTCTGGTTCACGGTGCGGTGGCGGAAGTGGCGCCAGCCGCCCACGGTCTTGGTCACCGCGCCGTACGCCAGGTCGGTGCCGACCGCGGTTACGGGCTTGAAGCCGAACACCAGGATCAGGATCGGCGTCATCAGCGCGCCGCCGCCCATGCCCGTCAGTCCCACCAGCACGCCGACCAGGAACCCGAAGACGATGATCAGCGGGTCCACGTCAGTCCCTCAGGCGGGTGCCGGCTCCGTCGCGTACGCCTCGATCAGCACGTCGGCCACCTCGGGACGCGTGAACTCCTCGGGCGGACGCTCGCCGCGGCCCAGCATCTCGCGGACCTTGGTGCCCGACAGGAACACCCGGTCCTCGGGCGCCGAGGGGGACGTCTTGGTGGTGGCCATCCCCTGGCTGATCTTGCACCAGAACGAGTGCTCGAACTTGAGCGGCTCGATGCCCAGCTCGCCGGGCTCGAACTCGTCGAAGATGTGCTGCGCGTCGTAGGTGCCGTACCACTCGCCGACACCCGCGTGGTCGCGGCCGACGATGAAGTGGGTGCAGCCGTAGTTCTTTCGCACCAGCGCGTGGAAGATGGCCTCGCGCGGCCCGGCGTAGCGCATGGCGGCGGGGTTCACGCCCAGGACCACCCGCTCGCGCGGGTAGTAGTGCTCGATCAGCACCTCGTAGCAGCGCATGCGCGTGTCGGCCGGGATGTCGCCGTCCTTGGTCTCGCCCACGATCGGGTGGATGAACAGGCCGTCCACGATCTCGAGCGCCGCCTTCGTCAGGTACTCGTGGGCCCGGTGGATCGGGTTGCGCGTCTGGAACCCGACCACGGTCTTCCAGCCGCGCTCGGCGAAGGTGGCCCGCGTCTCCTGCGGCGTGAGCACGTAGGGCGCCACCTCGGGGATGTGGCCGGGCAGCGCCCGCGTGGCGATCCGACCCGCAACCGTGCGCGGACCCTCGCGGTAGAGGGCGGCCACGCCGGGGTGCGACTCGTCCGCGGTGCGGTAGACCAGCTCGGCCTCGTGCCGCAGGTCGCGCTCGTAGACCTCCTCGACCTCGATGGCGCCGAGCAGCGTGCCCTCGTGGCCGATCAGATCGACGGTCTCGCCCACCGCGCCGGTCTCCGACGCCAGCGTGACCGGGATCGGCCACGGGCGCCCGTCCGGCAGGCGCATGGTCTCGACCACCGACCGCCAGGCCTCCTTACCCTGGAAGCCGTCGAGCGGCGCGAAGCCGCCGTTGGCCAGGAGCTCGAAGTCCGACGTCTGCCGGGCGGACAGGCGCAGCTCGCTCACGCGGGCACCTCGACGCGCGCGTCCAGGTAAGCCAGGACCTTGGCGGCCGACTCCTCGGGCGTCTCCGTCTCGGTGTCGGCCACGACCTCCGGCTCGAGCGGCGGCTCGTAAGGGTCGGAAACGCCGGTGAACTCCTTGATCTCGCCCTTGAACGCCTTCTCGTACAGGCCCTTGACGTCGCGGCGCGCGCACTCCTCGACCGAGGCCTTCACGTAGACCTCCACGAAGCGCTCGCCCATGGTGGCCCGCGCCTCGTCGCGGATGGCGCGGTAGGGCGAGATGGCGGCGGTGATGGCCACCACCCCGTTGCGCGAGAGCAGGTCGGCCACGAACGCGATCCGGCGGATGTTGGTGTCGCGGTCCTCCTTGGAGAACCCGAGCCCCTTCGAGAGGTTGGTGCGCACCACGTCGCCGTCGAGGACCTCGACGTTGGTGCCGCGCTCGCGCAGCTCGGCCTCGACCAGGCTCGCGATGGTGGACTTGCCGGCGCCCGACAGCCCGGTGAACCAGAGCGTGACGCCGCGGTCGCTCACGCGTGGATCCCGCACTCGGTCTGGGGGCTGCCCGGCCAGCGGCCGTCCCGGCCGCGAGCGGGCTGCGTGCACGGGACGCACCCGATCGAGTCGAAGCCGCGGTCGTGCAGCTCGTTGTAGGGGATGTCGTGGCGCGAGATGTAGCGCCAGACCTCGCGCTCGTCCCAGTCGGCCAGCGGGTTGACCTTCCACAGCCCGTTGCGCTCGTCCCAGTGGAGCTTGGGCGTGTCGGCTCGCTGCGGCGACTGCTCGCGCCGCAGGCCCGTGACCCAGGCGTCGGCGTTGGCGAGCGCGTGACCCAGCGCCGCGACCTTCCGCTCCGAGCAGCAACGCGCCTGCGTCCACGGGCGGCCGTCCGGGCTCACGGCGTCGAAGATCTCGACGTCGACGCCGTAGCGCTCCTCGAGCGCGCGGCGGGTGTCGTGCGTCTCCTCGAACAGCACGCCCGTGTCGATGGTGAAGAAGCGCGCCTCGGGCTCGATCCGCAGGAGCATGTCCATGATCACCGAGGCCTCCTTCTGGAACGAGCAGGCCACGTACAGGCGCGGGTGGAAGCGCTCGACGGCATAGCGGAGCACCTCCTCCGCGGAGGAGCGTTCGAGATCGGGTGGGACGGCTACGGCCACGATTGGATTCCCGGCGCGGCCCTCAGACCGCGCACTCGCCCTCGCCGCGCTCGACCCTGTAGGGGTCGTTGCGGTTCCAGTCGATGAAGTGCGTCAGGTTCTCGAGGTTGAACTCGACCGGCAGCGACAGGTCCTTCGCCGCCCTCTCGAAGCCCTCCGTCCCGGTCCTGTCCACGAAGTCGTTGAAGTGCTCGCCGTCCTGGCGCTCGGCCTCGTAGTAGCGGATCCAGCGCTCCACCGCCTC
>DASVQK010000107.1:0-6596 GCA_036389105.1 Thermoleophilaceae bacterium | reverse complement strand
GCTCGGCGGCCTCGAGCGTCGACACGGGCACCAGGTTGGCGCACACGAGCTCGTAGAGCTCCAGCGCGCGGCGCTCGCACTCCGGCGTGAGGCCGGCGACCACCTTCGGCGTCGTGCGCAGGGTGTAGTCGGTGCGCCCGGGGTCGACCCGCTCGGGCGAGAACGCGACGTGGAAGTCGCGGCCGGCCGCCAGGCCGGACTCCTCGAGCATCGGGATCAGGCGCTCTCGCGTCGTGCCCGGGTAGGTGGTGGACTCGAGCACCACCAGCTGGCCCTCCTGGAGCACTCCCGCCAGCGACGTGCCGGCGGACACCAGCGCGCCCAGGTCGGGCTCGCGGTTGCGGGTGAGCGGCGTGGGCACCGCCAGTATCACGGCGTCCGCCTTCGACAGGTCGGCGTAGCGCGCCGTGCCCCGCAGGCGGTCCTTCAGCGCCGCCAGACGCTCCGACGAGACGTCCTCGATGTAGCTGTCGCCCGCCTCGATCGCGGCGATCTTGCGGGGATCCGTGTCCAGGCCCACCACGTCGTGACCGGCCTCCGCGAACGCCACCGCGAGGGGCAGGCCGACGTAGCCCATGCCGATGATTCCTAGCGTCATGCTCTCCTGAGGGGGTCGGGGTCCAGAGGGGGTTCGCGCCTAGGGTAGAGCCGCTCGGGCCCGATCGCCAGCCGTGCGAGTAACCGTTCGGCGAGCGTGGGGTTGCACCTCCGATGCCGCCTCCCGAAACCGCGCTCGAGCGCGCCGAGGAGCTCGCCGAGCGGGTCCTGCCCGACCGAGCGCCGAAGCGCCGGATGCTCGTGATCGTGAACCCGTACGCCACCACGGTCTCGGACCGGCTCAAGAACCTGGTGGTGTACGCGCTCCAGGGCCGCTACTCGGTCGAGGCGGTGGACACGCAGGCACGCTTCCACGCCGCGGAGATCTGCCGCGAGGCCGCGGAGGAGGGCTACGACGTGGTGGTGGCCTTCGGGGGCGACGGCACCGTGAACGAGGCGGCCAACGGCCTGGCGGGCAGCCAGACGCCGCTGACCGTGCTGCCGGGCGGCTCCACCAACGTCTTCTGCCGCACGCTCGGCATCCCCAACGACGTCGTCGACGCCACCGAGCACCTCTTGGGGGTGGCGGACCGCTTCCATCCGATCCGCGTGGACCTGGCGCGGGCGGGCGACCGCCACTTCACGTTCTCCGCGGGGATCGGCCTGGACGCGAGCGTGGTCGAGCGCGTGGACAGCCGGCCGCGGCTGAAGGCCCGATTCGGCGAGTGGTACTTCACCTGGGCGGCCCTCTCGACCTTCAACCGGCGCTACCTGGTCAACCCGCCGCGCATCCGCGTGGAGGCCGGCGGCCGGACCCTCGAGGGCGTCACGGTGGTGGTGCAGAACTCCGACCCGTACACGTACTTCGGCCCCCGCCCGATACGGGTCTGCGAGGACGCCGACGGGATCAACGGGCGGCTGTCCGCGGCCGTCCTGGGGCGCGCCTCCCCGATCGACATGCCCACGCTGATCCCGCGCCTGTTCTCCGGCCGCGCGGACCGAGTGGCCAGGCACCGGCACATCGAGAGCGTGCCGTCCCTGCGCGAGCTGCGGGTGCGGACGGCAGATGGATCGCCGTTCCCGCTCCAGGTGGACGGGGACTACATCGGGCGGTTCGAGGACGTGACGTTCGGGCTGACGCCGGCCGCCCTGGCAGTCGTCTCCTGAGGTTGTCAGCCGGCCCCGGCCGTGCTACTAAAGAGTGGGCGACGGGGCGGCCAGGATGGCCGCTCTCTCTACGAGGGGAGTTCTCGCCGTCGGCGTTCGCATGGACTCGACCCGCAACAAGGGCACCGTCAGCAACCCTGGGAGCGGGGGCTCGGCCGGGCGCGGCGACGAGACCGCTGGCCCCGGTGTCGAGGAGCTGATCCGGCTCGGCGACGGCGGGCCGCTTCCCGCCGACGGATGCCGCCTGGCCTACCGGCGCTTCGAGGAGATCGCGCGCAGCGAGCCGGACCTGACGGCGGTGGTGCGCGACGGGCGGCGCCTCTCCTACGGCCAGCTGGACGCGCAGGCCAACCGCCTGGCACGGCGTCTGCGCGAGCTGGGCGTCGGGCCCGAGCAGGTGGTCGCCATCTGCCTGCCGCGACAGCCGGAGGCGATCGTCGCGGTCTACGCCGTGCACAAGGCGGGCGCCGCCTACCTGCCCCTCGACCCCGGCTACCCGGTCGAGCGGCGGCGCTTCATGCTCGAGGACTCCGGGGCCCGAGTGCTGATCGCGTACCCGGCGCTCGAGCCGGAGCTCACCGACCTGGCGGAGGAGGTGGTGGAGCCGCCGCGCGGCGAGCCCTCGGAGGCGGAGGCCGCGGCCCCCGACTGGGACGGCCCGGGGCTCGACAACCTCGCGTACCTGATCTACACGTCGGGCTCGACGGGGCGGCCGAAGGGCGTGATGATCGAACAGGGCAACCTCGCGGCGTTCGTGTCCTGGGGCGTCGCCACGTTCACGCGCGAAGAGCTGTCGGCGCTGCTGGGCGCCACCTCGCTCAGCTTCGACATGTCCGGCTTCGAGCTGTTCGTGCCGCTGTGCGCGGGAGGCAGCCTGGTCCAGGTGGACAACGTCTTCGCGGTCGACTCCGTCGCCGACCAGCGCGTCACGATGATCAACACCGTCCCGTCGCTGATGGCCGCCCTGCTGCGCGACCGGACGCTGCCGGAGACCGCGGGCACGGTCTGCTTCTGCGGTGAGACGCTCCCGCCGGAGCTGTCGGAGCGGGTGCACGCTCAGCCCGGCGTCCGGCGCGTGGTGAACACCTACGGCCCGACCGAGGACACGATCTACTCCACCGGCACGGAGGTCGCTCCGGGGCAGGCGCCCACGATCGGGCGGCCGTTCCCCGGCACGCAGGCCTACGTGATGGACGAGTCCAGCGCGCCGCTCCCGTCCGGCGTGCCCGGCGAGCTGTACCTGGGCGGCGCGGGGCTGGCGCGCGGATACCACGGCCGCGAGGAGCTGACGAGGGAGCGCTTCGTGCCCAACCCGCTCCCGGGCGCGCCGTCCGCGCGGCTGTACCGCACGGGCGACCTGGCGCGCTGGGAGCCCGACGGCGTGCTCCAGCACCTGGGCCGGATCGACCACCAGGTCAAGATCCGCGGCGTCCGGATCGAGCCCTCCGAGGTCGAGGGCGCGCTGGCGGCGCACCCGCGGATCGGCAGCGCGGTGGTGATGGCGCGCCCCGGGCCGTCCGGCGAGGCGCGCCTGATCGCGTGGGTCGAGCCGGACGGGCAGCCCACGCCGACCGCCGCGGAGCTGCGCGAGATGCTCCGCCGGACGGTGCCCGAGCCGATGGTGCCGTCGGCGTTCGTCACCGTCGGCGAGATGCCCCTGAACGCGAACGGCAAGCTCGACCGCGACCGCCTGCCGGATCCGCCCGCCGCGATCGCGGCTTCGCCGGTGCGCGGGGAGCTGGAGACGGCGCTGGCCGAGCTCTGGATGGAGGTGCTCGGTCTCGAGAGCCCGCCGGGGCCGGACGACGACTTCTTCGCGCTCGGCGGCCAGTCCCTGATCGGCTTCCACCTCTTCGAGTTGATCGCGCGGCGCTTCGGCCGCGAGCTGCCCGCCAGCGCGCTGGTCGAGGCGAGCACGCTCCGCGGCCTGGCCGAGTGCCTGACCGGCACGGCCGCCGCCTCGCGGGGGGACTTCGTGTCGCTCAACGCAGACGGCGGCGAGACGCCGTTCCTGTACCTGTACGCGGGCCCCGGCGGGCCGTTCACGCTGCGCCACCTGAGCAAGGGGTTCGGCCCCGACCGCCCGGCCTACGGCATCGGGGTCTACGGCGACGTCGACGGCCATGCGGACGAGCGCTCGATCGCCGAGATCGGCGCCGCCGAGGTCGACAGGCTGCGCGAGCTACAGCCGCACGGGCCGTACCTGATCGGCGGGCACTCCACCGGCGGCAGCGTCGCGTTCGAGATGGCCTGCCTGCTGACCGAGGCCGGCGAGCGGGTGGACTTCCTCGGCCTCTTCGACCAGTCGGCTCCGCACACGATGCGCTGGCGCGGCCGGGCGGCGGCACGCGGCTCCGAGCTGCTCGGCGTGGGGCCGGAGGGCAGGCGCCCCGGCCTGCTGGCGGCCGCGGCGCGGCGTGCCGTCCACTCGCGCTACGACGAGGCGGGGCCCGCGGAGCCGATGCCGGGGACCGTCGGGCCGGACTGGCTGCGCGCCCTTCGCGACCACGAGCGGGAGTACCGCCCGCGGCGGTACCCGGGCGACGCGGTGGTCTTCACGACGCAGGACACCGCGCGCTACACGGGCAGCCGCACCCTCGGCTGGGACCGCTACGTGGACGGCGGGCTGGAGGTCGTGCGGATCCCCGGCGACCACCTCTCGATCCTCGTGAACCCCAACATCGAGGTGCTCGTGCGCGAGGTGCGCACCCGGATCGAAGCTGCCGTCGAGGCCGCCCGCTGACCCCCCCGGTCAGCCGCTCGGCGTGACGCGGTAGGCGTCGAACACCGACTCGACGTTGCGCAGCCGCTGGATGCAGGTCTTGAGCGCCTGGGTGTCCCCCACCTCGACGACGAAGCGGTTCTTGACCATCGGGTGCACCACCGTGCAGCGCGCCTCGAGGATGTTGATGCCGGTCTCCGCGAACGTGCGCGAGAGGTCCTCCAGGAGCCGCGTGCGGTCCCAGCCGTCCACCTGGAGCTCGACGCGGAACGACGTGGCCCCCTCCCCCTCCCATGCCACCGGCGTGAAGCGCTCCGGGTTCTTCATGAGCGCGCGCGCGTTGGGGCAGTCGTCGCGGTGGATGGTGATGCCCTTGCCCAGCGACACGTAGCCCAGGATCGGGTCGCCCGGCACAGGGCGGCAGCACTTGGCCAGCCGCAACGGCACGTCGTCGATGCCCTTGACCTTGATGCCGTAGCTGCCGGAGGAGGCGGTGGGCTTGGCCACCTCCTTGCGGCTCTGGGCCAGCAGCTCCTCGCCGGCGGGCGGCGGCTCGACGCCCGCCTCGCCCTGCCTGAGGCGCTGGAGCACCTTGTTGACCACGACCTTGGACGAGATCTTGGCCTGGCCCAGCGCGACGTAGAACTCGTCGCCCTTGCGGAAGCCCATCTCGCGGATCACGTCGGCAAGGAGCGGCGAGCCCGCCAGCTTCTGCGCCGGCAGGCCGGCGCGCTTCATGTTCTCCTGGAGGATCTCGCGGCCCGTTCGCTCCGAGTCCTCGCGCCGCTCGCGCTTGAACCAGGCGCGGATCTTCGACTGCGCGCGGGTGGTCTTGGCCAGCGCCAGCCAGTCGCGCGACGGGCCGCGCTCCTTCTTCGAGGTCAGTACCTCGCAGATGTCGCCCGACTGGAGCTCGTAGTGCAGCGGCACGATCTTGCCGTTCACCTTCGCGCCCACGCAGCGGTGGCCGACGTCGGTGTGGATCTCGTAGGCGAAGTCGAGCGGCGTCGAGCCGGCGGGCAGCGACCGGACCTCGCCCTTCGGCGTGAACACGAACACCTCGTCCTCGAACAGGTCTACCTTCAGGCCCTGGACGAAGTCCTGCGGGTCCTTCAGGTCCTTCTGCCAGTCGAGCAGGTGCTCGAGCCACTGGATCCGGTCGCGCGCCGACCCCGGTGCCCCGGCCGGCACGCCGCCCTCGTCGTCCTTGTACATCCAGTGCGCGGCGATGCCGTACTCGGCGGTCTCGTGCATGTCGCGCGTGCGGATCTGGATCTCGAGCGGCCTGCCCTCCGGCCCGATCACCGTGGTGTGCAGCGCCTGGTACATGTTGAACTTGGGCATCGCGACCCAGTCCTTGAAGCGCCCCGGCAGCGGCTTCCAGAGCGAGTGGATGACGCCGATCGCGCCGTAGCAGTCCTTGACCGAGCCGACCAGCACGCGCATCGCCGTGAGGTCGTAGATCTCGTTGAACTCGCGCCCCTTCTTGGTCATCTTCGAGTAGATCGAGTAGAAGTGCTTGGCCCGTCCCGAGATCTCCGCCTCGATGCCGACGGCCTCGAGCTCCTTGCCCAGGTAGTTGCCGGCGCGGGCCACGTAGCCCTCGCGCTCCTCGCGCTGCTGGTTGACGAGTCCCTTGATCTCCTTGTACTTGCGCGGGTGGAGGGTGGCGAAGGCCAGGTCCTCCAGCTCCCACTTGATCGCGTGGATGCCCAGCCGGTGGGCCAGCGGCGCGAAGATCTCCAGGGTCTCCTTGGCCTTGTCCTGCTGCTTCTGCTTGGACATGGCGCCGAGCGTGCGCATGTTGTGCAGGCGGTCGGCGAGCTTGTTCAGGACGACGCGGATGTCCTGCGCCATCGCCACGATCATCTTCCGGTAGTTCTCGGCCTGGCGCTCGTCGCGGCTCTGGAAGGTGATGCCGGTCAGCTTCGTGACGCCGTCCACGAGCGTGGCCACCTCTTCCCCGAACTCGTCGCGCACCTCGAGCAGGGACGCGGAGGTGTCCTCCACCGTGTCGTGCAGCAGCGCGGCGCACAGGGTCTCCGTGTCGAGGCGCATGCCGGCGCAGATCTTGGCCACGCCGACGGGGTGCACGATGAAGCCCTCACCCGACTGGCGCCGCTGGTCCGCGTGGCGCTCGCAGGCGAACAGGAACGCGCGGCGCACCGGG
>DASVQK010000106.1:0-5337 GCA_036389105.1 Thermoleophilaceae bacterium | reverse complement strand
CCGGAGCGCGCCATCGCCCCACTCGAGCGAGAGGGCCGGGTACGCGAGCGTCAGGAGGACCGCCGCGGTGAGCGTGGCCACCAGGACCGGCCGGCGCATCGTGCGCTCGGTCCAGCGCTGCCAGAAGGCCGGGCGCGGGTGGTCGGGGTGCGAGCGCCCGCGCCGCCGCGGCGCGCTGCGCCAGGCGCGCACGAGCAGCCCGGTGATCGTGGCCACCCGGCTGCGGGCGTACGCGCGCCGACCGAGGATGCTCATGAGGGCGGGCAGCAGCGTTATGGCGCCGAGGATCGAGACGGCCACCACGACGATCGCCCCCATCGCCATCGAGCGGATCGTGGTGGAGTCGACCAGGAAAAGGCCGCCGAGCGAGATCAGCACCGTGACGCCCGAGAAGGCGACGGCGATGCCCGAGGTGCGCATGGCGGTGCGGCGCGCGTCGTCGGGAGCGGCGCCGCCCTGGATCTCCTCGCGGTAGCGCGCGAGCACGAACAGCGAGTAGTCAACGGCCACGCCGATGCCGATCATCGACGCGACGTTGGTCACGAAGACCGACATCTCGGTGGCCTGCGACAGGCCCCAGATGGCCGCCCCCGTGAGCGTGACGCTGCCGATCCCGAGCGCCAGCGGCAGCGCCGCGGCGGCCAGCGAGCCGAACACGGCCAGGAGGATCACGAGGACGATCGGGAAGCCCGCCTTCTCGGCGGACGCCAGGTCCTTCTTGCTCAGGTCCTGCATGCCCGCCCACAGGGCCTGCTGCCCGACGAGGTGCGTCTCCACCCCGTGGCGCGCGCCGTCGCCGACGTCGAGCCGGTGGCGCAGGTCGGAGGCCGCGTCCGCGTTCTGGTCCTCGCTGCCGGTCAGCGCCAGCGGCACGATGGCCACGCGGCGGTCGCCCGCCCGCTGGATCCGCGGCTGCCGGGCGTCCGCGCCCGCGGCGGCCACGGGGATCGACAGGTGCGAGATGCCGCGCGCCTCGCGCCGCAGCCGCGCCGCGGCCGAGCGGACCTGAGCGGCGCCGGCCCCGTCCTCGAGCTCGAAGACGGCCTCGAGCCGGTCGCGGTGGACCCCCGGGAAGCGGTGGAGCTCGGCGTCGGCGCGCTGCGCGCCCGAGCCGGGCACGTCGAAGCCGCCGCTCGTGAGGTGGTCGGTCTGCTTCAGCGAGAACGGGATCGCCGCCACGAGCGCGACGGCCCAGAGCGCGACGACCATCCGGCGGTGGCGCTCCACCCAGCCCGACAGCCTGTCCATCGCGCGCTGCACTAGTGCCAGCGGATGATCCCGAGGCGCCGCGAGGGCGGTGTGAGGTGCCTCACTGAGGGTCGCCGAGCAGGAACCGCGCCGCGGCCGCGGCGGTGTCGACCGCGGCGGAGCCGGCCCAGCCGGCGTCGGAGGTGAGCTGCACCTCCAGGCCGTCGGCGAGCGCGAGGAAGATCGACACGACGGCCTCGGGCTCGGCGCGCAGCCGCACGATGCCCTCGCGCTCCTTCTCCACGAGGACCTCGGCCACCTCGGCGCGCACGCGCCGGTAGAGGTTTGCCAGCTCGTCGCGGATCTCGTCGTTGCGGCGCGCCGCGCTGAGCAGCTCGTGGATGACCGCGTGGCTGCCGGCGTCCTCGCCCACGAACGCCTCGAGCTGGGTGACCAGCGCGTCGACGATCGCGTCGAGCGAGTGCGCGTCGCGCAGGCGCTCCTCGAGGGCCCCGATGCGGACGTCCGCGTCGTGGCGGACGACCTCCACGAGCAGACGCTCCTTGGAGCCGAAGTAGTAGTGCAGCAGGCCGCGCGACACGCCCGCCTCCTGCGCCACGTGGTCGAACGTCGAGCCCGCCGCGCCGCGGCGGCCGACGCTGGCGCGCATGGCCGCGACGATGCGCTGCGCCTTCGCGCTGTCGAGCCGGCGCTCGGGCCGCGTCTGAGTGGCCGCTTCCACGGGCGCTTACTCTAGCTGGCCGGCCAGCCAGCGGGGCCGTGATCGCCGACGCGGAGCGCGGAACGAGAAGAGGCGCCGTCCGGCGCCCCTTCCCAAGTCCCGAGAGCCGCGACCGCTACGTAGCGGCGCCGGCGGGCTGCGACGTGGAGCCGGCGCTCGACGGGCTGGTCGTGGAGGTGTACTCGAACTCCTCCTCGGCCCCGAAGAGCGCGTCGAGGACCTTCTTGCGCAGGCCCTCCGAGAGCGCCAGCGCGGCGCCCGCGCCGACGAGCAGGAGGACGATCCGTCCGCCCCGGCGGCGCTTCTTCTTGGCCTTCGCCCCGCGGAGCGTGTCGGCCGCGCTGCGCAGCGAGCTGGCGGCGTCCTTCAGCTCCCGCTGGGTCTTCTTGTCGTCCATCAGCGCCTTCGCCGGGCCCTTGCCGTTCGACATGCGCTCGTAGGCCTTGCGCGCCGACTCATAGGCGGTACGCAGGTCGTCGCGCAGCTGGTCGTCCTCGACGATCCGCTGCACGTAGGGGTTGGACCGCGCGGCCTTGCCCGCGGCTACCGCCCCGGCCCCGGCCTTCGTGGCCTTCTTCGTCTTAGATGCCATGGCTCTCCTCGAATCCGCTCCGTGCGGGGAAACATACCCGGAGCGGGGCCCCGGGCAACGCACGGTCCGCTCTAGCGCTCGCGCGCCGCGGCGGGGGCGCGGGCCGCGCCGCCCGACCGGCGCCGGCGCCGCGGGAGCTCGGCGGGCCGGTCCGCGTCGGTCCGCAGCGGCTCGAGCGCCGAGTCCAGTACGCGGTCGACCTCGGCCGCGAACACGAACTCGATGTCCTTCAGGAGGTGCGACGGGAACTCGTCCAGGTCGGGCTCGTTGAGCTTCGGCGCGATCACGCGCGAGATACCCGCGCGCTGCGCCGCCAGCGCCTTCTCCTTGAGCCCGCCGATCGGCAGGACCTGGCCGGTGAGTGTGACCTCGCCCGTCATGGCGGTGTCGGAGCGCACCTTGCGGTCGGCGATCAGCGACACGAGCGCCGTGACCATCGTGATGCCCGCGCTGGGCCCGTCCTTGGGGACCGCGCCCGCCGGCACGTGCACGTGCACGTCATGCTCGCGGAACCAGTTCTCGGGGATGCCGTCGCCGAAGCGCCAGACGTTGCCCTTGGCCCACGACAGGGCCGCCGCCGCCGACTCCTTCATCACGTCGCCGAGCTGCCCGGTGATCTGGAGCTTGCCGTCGCCCGGAAATGCCGTGGCCTCGATGAACAGCACGTCGCCGCCGACCGGAGTCCACGCCAGGCCGGTGGCCACGCCCGGCCGGTCCGTGCGCCGGCCCGTCTCCGACAGGAAGCGTCGCTTGCCGAGCAGCTCGACGACCGTCTTCGGCCGCACGACCCGCTTGCGCGTCCGCGTGCCCTCCGCGTACTCGCGCGCGACCTTGCGGCAGACCGAGCCGACCTCCCGCTCGAGGTTCCGCACCCCCGCCTCGCGCGTGTAGCCGTCGACTATCAGCGCCAGCGCCTCGTCGGTGAAGTCGACCTTGCCGGGCGTCAACCCGTTGCGCTCGATCTGGCGCGGCACCAGGTAGCGCTTGGCGATCTCGAGCTTCTCCTCCGCCGTGTAGCCGGCCAGCTGGATCGTCTCCATGCGGTCGCGCAGCGGGCCGGGGATCGGCTCGAGCTGGTTGGCCGTAGTGATGAACATGACGTTGGAGAGGTCGAACGGCATGTCCAGGTAGTGGTCGCGGAAGGTCGAGTTCTGCTCGGGATCGAGCACCTCGAGCATCGCGCTCGACGGGTCGCCGCGGAAGTCCGCGCCCATCTTGTCGATCTCGTCGATCATCAGGACGGGGTTGTTGGAGCCCGCGTCGCGCAGCGCTCGGAGGATCGTGCCCGGGATCGCGCCGACGTACGTGCGCCGGTGGCCGCGGATCTCCGACTCGTCGCGCACGCCGCCGACCGAGATGCGCTCGAAGTTGCGGCCCATCGCCGCCGCGATCGAACGCCCCAGAGAGGTCTTCCCCACCCCGGGCGGGCCGACGAAGCAGAGGATGCCGGAGCGCGCGTCGGGCTTGAGCTTGCGGACGGCGAGGAACTCGAGGATGCGCTCCTTGACCTTGTCGATGTCGTAGTGGTCGCGGTCGAGCTGGCGCCGCGCGGCCTTCAGGTCGATGTGGTCGTCGGTGGACCGCGACCAGGGCAGGTCCACGATCCACTCCAGGTAGCTGCGGATCACCCCGTGCTCCGCGGACTGCGGCGGCAGGCGCTCGAAGCGCTGGAGCTCGCGCTCGGCCTGCTTGCGCGCGTGCTCGGGCAGGTTCGCGGCCTCCAGGCGCTCGCGCAGCTCGCTCGCCTCGGCCGCCTGCTCGTCGGTCTCCCCCAGCTCCTCCTGGATGGCCTTGAGCTGCTGGCGCAGGAAGTACTCGCGCTGGCCGCTCTCCATCTCCGACTGGACCTGGGACTGGATCTTGGCGCCGATCGAGATCAGCTCGGACTCGCGCGCCAGCACCTCGGACAGCTTGCGCAGCCGCTTGGCCAGGTCGCGCTCCTCCAGCAGCGCCTGCTTCTCCTCGGTGCCTATCCGCAGCGCCCCCCCGATCATGTACGACAGCTCCGCGGGGTCGTCGACGTTGGCCACGGCGATCTGGAGCTCCTCGGGCAGGTACGGCACCTGCTCGATGATCTGGCCGAACGTCTGCTGCACGTTGCGCGAGAGCGCCTCGAGCTCGGGCGTGCGCTTCACCACGTCCGGCTCCTCCTCGATCCGCGCGACGAGGTAGGGCTCCGTGCCCAGGAACTTCTTGATCCGGACGCGCTGGCCGCCCTGCACCAGGATCCGCAGCGTGCCGTCGGGCACCTTGAGCATGCGCGCGACGGTGCCGGCCACGCCGATGTCGTAGAGGTCGTCGGGGCCCGGCTCCTCCTTCTCCGGGTCGCGCGAGGCGACCATCGCCAGCATGCGGTCGCCGCCCAGCACGTCGTTTACCAGGCGCACCGACCGCTCCTGCCCGATGGCGAGCGGGGTGAGGGTGTCCGGGAACGGGACCGCCTCGCGCAGCGGCAGCACGGGCAGGCCCTCCGGCAGCGAGCGCTCGGCGGCGGGCCGCTCCGCCGCCCCGGGCTGGCCTATCTGGATGCTCACCGGCCTCCGTTCCGCTCGCGCGGCCGGATCCGCACCTGCCGGTTGTCGCTCGCCGGCTGGGCGATCGGGATCTCGACCCTCAGCACGCCGTCCTCGTAGGTCGCGGTCGCCTCGCTCGCGTCCACGTCGGCCCCGAGCTCCACGACCCGGCGGAACGGCCCGTGCGGTATCTCGATCTGCTGGTAGAGCCGGCCCTCCGACTCCTGCGCGCGCCGCTGGCCCTCGATGACCAGCTGCCGGCCGCGGATCTCGAGCGCGACGTCCTCGGTGTCCACCCCCGC
>DASVQK010000105.1:0-18722 GCA_036389105.1 Thermoleophilaceae bacterium | reverse complement strand
GGACGCTACGCGTCGCGACCCCCAGCTGCTCGCGCAGGAACGGGACGATGGCGTTCGCCGCGCCCTCCGGATCGTCGATGTGCGCCCAGTGGCCGCTGTCCTCGAGCACGACGACCCGCGCGCTCGGGAAGCTCCGCCGCTGGCTCTCGGCGTGCTCCACCCTGGTCGCGGGGTCGTGGCGGCCCCACACGACGAGCGCGGGCTTGTCGAGCACGCGGTACGCGTCCACCATCCGCTCCATCCCGCCGGGCGGACTCGCGCGGTAGAAGCTCATGACCGCCCGGCGCGTGCCCAGGTCGTAGCCGGCCCACATGCGGTCGACGAACTCGCGCGGCAGCTTGCGCGGCTGGGGGTTGTAGCGGTCGATCAGGAGCCGGAAGGCCGCCTCGAAGGTCGTCCGGCACATCAGCTCGCCGAGCACGGGCACGCGGTAGAGCTGCGCGATCGGGTGCCAGCGGTATCCGATCAGCACCCCGATGTCGATCATCACCACGCTCGCCCAGGCGTCGGGATGGGCGAGCCCCCAGATCAGCCCGATCGGGCCGCCGTAGTCGTGGACCACGAGGTGGGCGCGCTCGACGCCGAGCTCGTGCAGCGCGGCCGCGAGCCACGTCGCCCCGCCCCCGGGCGAGTAGTCCCAGTCGCGCGGCTTGTCGGCGTCCCCGAACCCGGGCAGGTCGAACGCGATGCAGCGCGCCGATGCGCCGACACGGGCGAGCAGGTCGCCCCAGTCGGCCCCGCAGCCCGGGTGGCCGTGGAGGAACACCACGGCCTCGGAGGCGTCCTCGGGCCCGGTCTCCAGCACCGGCGTCCGCAGGCCCAGCGCGCGGATCTCGCCCCTGCGGACCCCGTCCGTCATCCTGCGGGACATTACAGCGCTGAGTCGCCCGCTCCCTGTGCGCGTCACCCGCGCTCGAAGAGCCCCTCCAGGCGCATCGCCAGCGCCATGTCGCCCTCCACCGACAGGCGCCGCTTCAGCACCAGCTTCATGCCGCTCGTAGCCCCGGCGATCAACCGCAGGAACGACTCCGGTCTGATCTTGAACGTCACACCGGGCTCGGACGACGCGCCGCGGCTCACGCTGCAGCTGCCGTCGGCGATCACGACCTCGTACAGGTCCTCGCCGCCGCCCGGCCGGTCGCCGATCCGCCAGTGGACGACCGCGTGCATCCCACGAGTGCGGTCCGCGTTCAGCCGCTCGGGCATGCGGAAGAAGATCTCGTCCAGCACCCGCTCGCGATGCTCGCTTCCCAGCAGCTCCGCCAGCTCGCGATCCGACGCCTCGCGCACGATCGCCGAAAAGCGATCCGGATCGAGCTGCTCCTCGCCCAGGCTCTCAAGTCGTTCCTGCATGCTCTGCACGTAGTCCTCCTCTGTTCGATTCGCCCCCGCCGTGGCCCAGCAGCCGCCGGAGGGCGTCCTCGAGCTCGCTCGCCGGGTCGTCCACCATCTCCGCGCTCCGCCAGCCCACGTGGCCGTCCGGTCGCACGAGCACCGCGCCGCCGGTGCCGAGCCCGTAGCGACCGGGCACCTCGCCGTGCAGGTCCTCCAGGTCCGTGCCCGGCCCGAGCTGGTGAACCCGCACGGGGATGCCGGTGCGCCTGGCCAGGGAGCGGGCGGCGGCCGACCACTCCTCGCCGTCGGGGTCCGTCAGCAGCACCACCGCCTGGCCGAAGAGCTCCTGGCTCGACACCTCGGCGTCGCCGCGCCGGAGCCACACGTGCGGCGCCCGCCCGCCCGGCCGGCCGGTGGGCTCGTAGTCGCGGACCGGGTCGGCGACCTCCGGTGCGGGCGTCCCGTCGGGCACCACCGCGTCCGAGTCGTAGGTGAATCCCAGGTCGAGCCCCGGGTAGTCGAAGTGCGCGCGGTGGGCCGGGATCCCGTCGGCCACCCGCCGCCGCGCCCGCGCACCCTCCTCGCCGGGCGCCTCGAGCGCCCGCAGCTCCGCGTCGCTCAGGTCGGCTATGTGGTCGCGCATCATCTCGGCGTTCGCGACGCTCTGGGCGGTGTTCGCGCGCGCCACCGGCATACGCTCGGCCTCGTAGCTGTCGAGCAGCGCCGGGCCGGCCCAGCCCTGGAGGACGGCCGCCAGCTTCCAGGTCAGGTTGTGGGCGTCCTGGATGCCGGTGTTCATCCCGAAGCCACCGGTCGGCGGGATCTGATGCGCGGCGTCGCCGGCCAGGAAGGCGGCACCCGCGCGGAAGCGCTCGGCCACGAGCGCGTTCATCGTCCAGGGCTTGACCGACAGGACCTCGGCGTCGCAGTCCGGCGCGCCCAGCGCCAGCCGGACAAGCTCGTCGGCCCGTCCGAGGTCGAACCCGCGGTTGCCCTCCTCCTCGGCGTACGTGAGCGTGTTGAGGAGCCAGCGGTCGCCGCCGTCGAGCGCGTGGACGACCCCGCGCAGGTCCTTGTTGACGATCCACGTCAGAACGCGCGCGTCCTCGCCGTGCCACGGCGAGAGATCGGCACGGAAGTGGACGTTCACGACATCGGCCAGCCCGGCCTCGCCGTCCATCCCTATCCCGACCGCCGCGCGCGTCGGCCCCTGCGGACCATCGGCGCCGATCAGGTATCGCGCCCGCACCACCAGCTCCTCGCCGGTCTCCCGCACCGCGGTCGCGGTCACGCCCTCGCGGTCCTGCTCGATCGCCACCAGCTCGGTGCCGAACAGGAGCGTCGAGGGAGCCTGCGCCTCGGCGGCCCGGCGCAGGATCGGCTCGATCCGGTGCTGCGGGCAGACGCCGGGGACGGTCGGGCTCTTCGACATCAGGTCCATCAGCCGCTCGGCGTCGTCGGTCAGGCTGAGCGTGCCGATCTCGTGCCCGGCCACGCGCGTCACCCACGCGATCTCCGCGCCGTGCTCCACGGGCAGCCCGGCGTCGCGGACCTCGTCCTCGATGTCCCACACGTGGAAGAGCTCCATGGTGCGGGTGTTGACGATCGTCGCCTTCGGGTGATCCGACGTCGTCGCGCGCCGCTCCAGCAGGAGCGACTCGACGCCCAGCCGCCCGAGGAGCATCGACGCGCTGAGTCCGGTCGGGCCGCCGCCGACGATCAGGACCGATGTCTCACACGAGCGCGGCATCCGCCTCCAGGCGCCTCGATTCGAGCGTGTCGCCGCCCGGCGCGCCAACGCCACCCGGCGCGATCGTCTCCACGTAGCGCCGGATCGCTCGGTCGACGGCGACGCGGAACGGCAGCCGGGCGAGCGCCATGAGCGGGACCGCGAGCGGGACCGTCGTGACGAGCCAGAGCGCGAACGCGGCGGTGGCCAGCTCTCGCTGTACCGGGCCGCGCTCCTCGGCAGCGGCGATCAGGGCCGCCCAGGGGCGGAACGCGAGCGCGCCCGCCAGGTCGGCGACCGCCATCGACTCCTCGATCTGCACGCGGCCGAGGCCCTCGAACAGGCCCCGCGCGCCGCGCAGCTCGTCCGCCCGCTCCACGATCCGGCGGCCGAAGCGCGCGAGCGACGCGATCGCGTCCTCTCCGACCCCGGCGGGCGGGAACACGCGCAGGAAGCGGTCGCGCCGGCCGGTCAGGAGCCAGCGGGGCGTGGACACGAAGGTCGCCCACGCGGGGCCCTCGTCGGTCACTGCGACGTGCCCGACGTGATCGCCGCCGGCGGACTCGACCAGCCGCCGCATTCGCGCGGCCGCCGAGTACCACATGTTCCGGCAGGCCACGAGCGTGACGACCGGGGTCCCGCGCAGGTGCGCGCGCAGGTTCGTCTCGAACAGCCCCGCCACCGGTCCCGACGGCGCGAGGAACCAGACCTGGTAGGCGATCACGACCAGGTCGAAGCGCTCGTCGGCTACCACCGCGGGCGGTTCGAGCGGCGCGGGGACGCCCAGCACCGCGTCCGGGAAGACGCGCAGGAAGCCGCGCGGCGACCACGGGAACGGGTAGGGCGCGAGCGGGCGGAGCTCCTCCCAGACGACGTTGAAGCCCGCCTGCTCGAGCGGCTCGACCAGCGCCTCGGCGGCTCGCCTGAGCTGGCCGGTCTGCGAGTACCACAGGACCAGCGCGCTGGGGGTCATCGAGCCGTGGAGCCGTCGCCGTCCGCACCGGGCCCGACGGCCGTGAGCAGCATGAACGAGATCGTGAAGCGGCCCGACTCGGGGATGAAGCAGAGCACCTTCTGCCCCTCCTCGATCCGCCCGCTCGCGAGCATCTCCTCGAGGATCAGGTAGATCGCGGCGCAGCCGACGTTCCCGACGGTCGGGAGGTTCGAGAACCAGCGCTCCTCGCGGATGTCGAGGCCGCGGCGCGCGAACTCCCGCTGGGCGAACGGCCGCAGCGTCTCGCTCGAGTAGTGGACCGCGACGTGGTCGATCTCGTCGGCGTCGATCATCCCCAGCCCCGCCAGCCGCTGGTACTCCTCGGCCCCCGTCTTCACGAGCCGCGGCAGGAGCCTCATGTCCTGGCGCAGCGCCATCGCGCCGTCGGACGCCGCCTCGCCGAAGGTCGGGTAGTCCTGCCAGGTGCGCTCGAGGGTCTGGTCGCGGCTGCCCACGTACATGCACGGCTTCGTGACGTGCGCGTACGACGTGAGCGACACCCACTCGATGCGCAGGCTGAGGCCCTCCGGCGCCGGGCGGTTCTCGACGATCGTCGCGGCGGCGGCGTCCGACAGCATGTAGCGCAGGAAGGCCACGTCGAAGTCGAGCGAGCCGTCCTCGGCCAGTCCGTTCTCCTCGTACTGGCTCGACTTGAACAGGCGCGAGACGAGCTCCGACGTCGACACGAGCGCGTTTGGGTGGTCGCCGTTCTCGACCTGCGAGTAGGCGGCCTTCATCGCTCCCATGCCGGAGCAGCACAGCCCGCTCACCGAGAGCGTCTCGGCGGGCGTGCTCCACAGCTCACCGTGCAGCATGGTGGCGTGCGCCGGACCCATGAGGTCCGGCGCCGAGGTGGAGGCCACGAGGAGGCCGACGTCGTCGACGGCGATCCCGCGGCGCCCGACCGCGTCCTCGATCGCCCGCCGGCACAGCTCCGTGTTCGAGTAGACCGTCCGCTGGCTCTGGTCGATCGCGTAGTGGCGCTGCCGGATCCCGCTGTTCTTGACGACCAGATCGCGCAGCTCGCTCGAGCCGCCGCCGACCGCCCCGATGTACTCCTCGATCCGCTCGCTCGGCACGGGCTCGCCGGGGAGGAACTTGCCGATGCTCGTGATGTAGGCGGTCACTGCTCCGCGCTCGTCGTCTGCTCATGGCGGGAGACGGTGGCGAGGATCACGTCGAGCGCGTCGCCGACGGTCTGGATCGTCATGATCTGCTCGTCGTCGAGCCGGACGCCGTACTCGTCCTCGAGCGTCAGGGCCATCGCCGCGAGGTCGAGCGAGTCGATCGCGAGGTCGTCGCGGAACGTGGCGCGCTCCTGGACCAGCTGCGGGTCGACCTCCCGCTGCTCGTGGAGGTAGTCGCGGATCTGGGCGAGCAGTCGCGCGCGGCTCCCGCTGCCGCCGTCCCGTTCGGTCATGCCGGCAAGCTCCCATCGCACGGGGCGCCGGGCCGGCCGGCGTCCCCGACTATCCCCCGAGTTGGGGGTGCAGCAGCGGACATCAGGCCGACGTTTCACGGCGCGCTCAGGCACAGGACGGCGTTGTGGCCCCCGAATCCGAAGGAGTTCGAGATCGCGACGAGCGGCACGCTGGCCGAGCGCGGATGCAGCTTCTGGGGCACGTCCGGGACGTAGTTCAGGTCGAGCTCGGGGTCCGGTTCCTGGTAGCCGACGGTCGGGGGAGCCAGCCGGCGCCGCAGGGCGAGCAGCGTGGCGGCCGCCTCCACGGCGCCCGCGCCGCCGCAGAGGTGGCCGATCACCGACTTCGTGGAGGAGACCGGCACCGACCGCGCGATCGGCCCAAGCGCCTGCTTGAGCGCGTTCGTCTCGGAGCGGTCGTTGAGCGGGGTCGAGGTGCCGTGCGCGTTGACGTAGTCGAGCTCCAGCGCCTTCACCTGCGCGTCGTGCAGGCAGCGCTCGATGGCTCGCCGCGCGCCGTCGCCGCTCGGATCGGGGGCAGTCATGTGGAAGGCGTCGACGCTGGCGCCGTAGCCGCGCACCTCGCCGAGCCGCTCCGCGCCGCGCGCGTCCGCGACCTCGGCCGCCTCCAGCGCCAGCGCGCCGGCTCCCTCACCCAGGACGAACCCGTCCCGGCGGGCGTCGAACGGACGCGAGATGCCCGTCTTCGACAGGGCTCCGGCCTTGTCGGTGGCCGCCACCGCGAGGGGTGTCAGGCAGGCGTCGGCTCCGCCGGCCACCATCGCGTCGACGTCGCCGTCCGCGATCATCCGCGCCGCCTGCCCGATCGCGTCGGTCCCCGCCGCGCAGGCCGATCCGACCGCGTGAGCCGGTCCCTTCAGCCCGAAGTGCAGGCAGATCCCGCCGGCCGCGGCGTTCGGCATCATCAGCGAGATCGTGAGTGGCGAGATCATCCGCGCCCCGCGCGTGCGGTAGACCTCGATCTGATCGATGATCGTCTGCAGCCCGCCGAAGCCGGTCCCCACCAGGCATCCCACGCGCGACGGCTCGACCGGCAGCCGCCGCGTCCAGCCGGCCTGGTCGAGCGCCTCCTTGGCGGCGACGATCGCGAGCTGCGCGAAGCGGTCGGTGCCGCGCACCTCGCGCTTGCGCAGGTGGTCCCGCGGGTCGAACTCGTCGCATGCCCCCTCTCCGTTCTCGATCCCCGACTCGCCGGCCAGCCAGCGCTCGATCAACCGCTCGGCGCCACAGCCGAGCGGGGTGACGGCCCCCACCCCGGTCACCACCACCCGGCGGCGCCGGTCCGGGGCGGCGCGCGGGCTCACCGGATCACGGCGGCCGTGCGAGGCAGGCGCGGCCGGCGCTCGGCGTTGCGCGCATGCAGGGCCAGCGCGGACTCGCGCGCGGAGCGGAAGCAGGCCTCGATGGACGCGCCGCACACGTAGTCGCCCGCGAGCTCCAGGCCCGGCAGGCGCGTCAGGCCGAGCCGGACGCGCGAGAGGAACCGCGAATGGTCGGGAAGATAGGCGCAGTAGGCCTGGGGCCAGCGGCGAAACACGACCTCCTCGCGCTGGGCGCCGTCCAGCGGGACGTAACGCCCCAGCAGCTCCTCGGCCCGTCCCACCAGCTCGTCGGGCGTCGCGCGCTCGATCTCCGCGCGCGCCCTCCGCCCGCTGAACGTGTAGCGGACGGTTTCACGGTCGTCGACGCCGTACACGCCGGCGTTGCTGAGCGGCTCCTCCGGGCCGAACACGAGCGCACGCACCTCACGCGAGAACACCGGGCGGTCATAGCGCGCGACGGCCACGGCGGCGGGGAAGTAGCGGACCGCCGCGAGCTCCGCCGCCAGCCCGGGGTCGTGGTCGCGCAGGAGCGCGGCCGCGGCATGGGCGGGGGTCGCGACGACCACCCCGTCGTAGCCGCGCGCCTCGACGATGCCGTCGGCGTGGCGGACCCGGACCCCGCGCACCTGCCCGTCCTCGACGAGCAGCGACGCGACGTCGGCGCCTGTCAGCACCGCGTGCGTGGACGCGAAGCGCTCGAGGACCGGACCCATCCCGCGGGTCAGCTGGTCGTAGCTGTCGAGCAGCATTCCGGCGTTCGTGCCGAAGTTGCCAAGGTGCGCCTCGTCGGGCTCCGCGCCGTTCATGCGCACCGTCACCGAGCGCAGGATCGAGCGGCAGAAGCGCGGGCTGAACCACTCGGCCAGCGTCGGGTCCACGGCGCCCCCGAGGGCCGCGAACGCGCTCGATCCCAGGTACCGGTTGGCCTCCGACGAGCGCACCAGGAGGCCGACCTGCGCGAAGCGCACCGCGTCACGGGCCGTCATGCGGTGCCGCAGGCCCAGCATGCTCCGCAATCTCCGGGTACCGTCGAAGGTACGGAGGCGGCCGTCCTCGATTCGCGCGGAGTTGATCCCGAAGTACTCGTACGGGTTGTTGCCCATTGCCGCGGTGAACTCCCGGAAGAGCCGGTAGCGGCGGCCGATGTTCTTGCCCCCCAAGGCGATCTCGCGGTCACCGAGCCGCGCCGGCCTGCAGCGCCCGCCGACGGCGTCGTCGCGCTCCAGCAGCTCGACGTTGTGGCCCAGGGCGGCCAGCCGGTGCGCCGCCGCGACGCCTGACATGCCGCCGCCGACGACGGCGAACCTGCCCGCGGCGGTCGCTCCATTGGAGCTCACGTCAGCGCTCCGACACGAGGACGAATCGCGACTGGGCAATCTCGCTGCCGAACTGCACCAGCGAGATGTCGACCGGCACGGCACAGCGCCCGTCGGCGCGGCCGGCGGCACCGACCTCGGCCCGGCAGCGCACGCTCGCGCCGAGCTCGGCAAGCCGCTCGTAGCGGGCGGCGTACTCCTCGACGTACGCCTCCGCCGCGGGGAGGTCGTGGGCCTGGGCGGCGCTCACCAGGGCGGTCTGACGGCATGCCTCGATCAGCAGCGCCCCCGGTACGTGGTCCAGCGGGTGGTCGAAGAACGTGGCGTGGGACTCGCGCACGATCAGCTCGCTCTGGTACGAGAGCGACTCCCCGCCGACCGCGGCGGCCTGGCCGATCACCACGTTGGCGGCATCGCGGCGGCCCACCTCGGCGGGCGCCAGCGGCTCGGGAGGATCGGACACCGGCTCCGGGCGCACCCACTTCCGCATGTGGCGGCGCAGCGCCTGGTAGCGGTCGCGATCGAAGAAGACCGCGGCCCCTCGCATGCTCATCGAGCGGCCACCGTCGATGTAGTAGTCGCCGCGAAGCTCGCAGGCGGTGAGCTGCCCGCGTCGCCGGCGCTCGTCGGCCAGCGACATGATCAGGGCCACCTCCTTCGGCCGGGACGTCCTGCGCAGCGCTTCGAGCTCGTGCACCTGCGCGTCGACGTTCGAGAAGATGAACTGGGAGTTGCGCGGGACGTCGAGGAACTCGTGGGCGGCGAGGACAGCGGCCTGGCGCCCTATCTCGAGTACCAGCAGCTGGTCGTATGCCTCGAGGATCGAGTCGCTGTAGTAGGAGTGCGACCGCGGCAGCTGGCTGCCGAACGCGAACTCGCGCTCGCCGAGCTGGACCGCGTCGGTGAGCAGCACCTGGTCGACGGCGGCCTTGTGGACGAGCTGCCGCGAGAGGGTGCGCTCGAAGGTCAGCCCCAGCTCGCGCGCGTCGCGCACCGCGCTGACCGTCGCGCTCACACCGGCACCTCGCCATGGTCGAGCGCCGGCTCCGGCGGTGCGGACAGGTCGAGCCAGCCCCGGAGCCGCCGAACCCCGCGGGCCTCGAGCACGGCCACGCGCTCCACGCAGTCGATCCCCGCCTCGTGTGCGTGCGGGGTGCCGCGCCGGACCGTCCGCGAGAGCTCCGCCCAGGCATCCGCCAGCTCGTCGTACGCCGCGGCCGGGCCCTCCAGGCTGCGGTCGCCCGTCAGCTCGGCGGCCTCCGCCAGGAAGCGCGCGAAGAAGCGGCGGAACAGAGAGCCGCCCGTCCCGGCCCTGTCGATCAGGACGTGCAGCAGCTTGAGGACGGAGCGCAGCTCGCCGCCGAATCGCTCCGGCCAGTCGCGGTAGCTCTCCGCCAGCTCGCGCACCGCACACAGGCCCTCGCCGTATGGCAGGGCGGGGTCGCGCGGGCGGCACATGTTGCGCACCACCGACTCGATCGCGACGCGAACCACCACGCCCGGCTCGGGCAGCCGCTCCGGGAAGCGCATCACCCAGGTGGCGTTGCGCGCCGGTCCCGGGAAGGCGGACGACGCCCGGGCGCGAGCGAGCGAGTCGAGTGCGCAGGGCTCCAGCTCGTCGCGGTCGTAGTCGGCCAGGAACGCGACGCCGGCATCGAGGTCGAAGCCGGTCACGATGACGTCGTGACGGGTGTTGTCGAGCTTGACGTCGAGGTAGTCGAGGTCGCCGATGTTCGCCCAGACCATCGTCGGGCGGCCCGCGGTCAGCTCGTCGCGCAGCCACGCCCACGCCTCGCCGGAGTCGTCCGTCCTGCGCAGGTCGAGGCCGATTCCGACGTTCGCGCAGAAGCGCGACTCGAGGTCCTCCGAGCGCCCGTTCATGTAGAGGGGCAGCTGCAGGCCCGGCGCGTCGGGCGGCGCCGCCTGCTGGGCGAACAGGAACGTGAGCGAGCCCGACAGCCCCAGGACCATGCTCTCGGACAGCGGCTCGGCGCCGTACCCGAGCGCGTGGTACTCGAGGAGGTCGCGGAACGAGCCCGTGCCACAGTGCCCGCCCCGCCTGTGCGGCAGGTCGATCACGACGCGCGCCGGTGCGTCCTGTGCGGTCTCAACCACGGCCGTGCAGCCTCGCCGGGCGCCAGTCGCGATGGCGATGGCGCACCAGCAATCCCCCGCTTCGGGGGGCGATGCTCAGCGCTTCGGGCGATCACGAGGGCGCGAGCGCTCGAAACGCGAGGCAGGCGTTGTGCCCCCCGAAGCCCATCGAGTTCGAGAGCACCGCCCGCGGGGCGGCGCGGCGCGGCTCGTTCGGCACGTAATCGAGGTCGCAGGCCGCGTCGGGCCGCGCGTAGTTGATCGTGGGCGGCAGCCAGCCGTGGCGGAGCGCGAGCGCGCAGACCGCGGACTCGACCGCCCCGGCCGCCCCCAGCATGTGGCCCGTCATCGACTTCGTCGAGCTGATCGGCAGCTCCCGCGCCCGCTCGCCGAAGACGCGGTGCATCGCCTTCGTCTCCACCTCGTCGGCCATGCGGGTGGAGGTGGCATGGGCGTTGACGTAGCCGACGTCGGCGGGCTCGAGTCCGGCGTCCTCCAGCGCGCTCGCGATCGCGCGCGCGGGGCCGCCGGCGGCCGGATCGGGGGCTGTCTCGTGGTAGGCGTCACCGGCCTGGCCGAAGCCACAGAGCTCCGCGTAGACGCTCGCGCCCCGTTCACGGGCACCGTCGAGGGATTCCAGCAGGAGCGCGCCCGCACCCTCGGAGAGCACGAAGCCATCGCGGTCGGCCTCGAACGGTCTCGACGCCCCGCCCGGGTCGTGGTTGCGCGTGGAGAGCGCGCGCATGTTCGCGAAGCCGGCGATCACGGCCGGGTGGACGGGCGCCTCGGTGCCGCCGACCATGCAGGCGTCCGCGTAGCCGTCGCGCACCAGGCGGAAGCCCCAGCCCACCGCATCGGCCGACGACGCGCACGCGGTCACCGTGCACGTGCTCGGCCCCGAGAAGCCGAGGCGCATCGACACCTGGCACGTCGCCATGTTCGGTATCGACCCCGGGATGAAGAACGGCACGACTCGCCGCGGGCCGCGCTCGTGCTCGGCGATGATGTTGTCGCCCGCCACCTTGACCCCGCCGACGCCCGAGCCGAAGATGGTGCCGACGCGGTCGGGCCGGCGAGGTGCGAACCGCGCGTCCTCGACCGCCATGACCGCCGCGGCCACTGCCAGGTGGCAGAAGCGGTCGAGGCGCTTGGCGTCCTTCACGTCGACCCAGTCGCGCGGCTCGAAGTCGCGCACCTGCCCGGCTATGCGCACCGGATGGCTCGACGCGTCGAACACGTCGATCGGGGTGATCCCGGAACGGCCCTCGAGCAACCCCTCCCAGAAGGGCTCCGCGCCGATCGCGACCGGGGTGACCACCCCGATGCCGGTCACGGCCACCCGCCTCCGGCCGTTCGCGCTCATCCCGCCGGCTCCGCGACCGGCTGCGGCGGCGCCGTGCGCTCACGCGGCAGCAGCACACCGAGCCAGCGGGGCAGCCACCAGCTCCGGTCCCCGAGCATGCGCATGATCGCGGGCAGGAGCAGCATCCGCATGATCGTGGCGTCGATGGCCACCGCCACCGCCAGGCCGACGCCGAACTCGCGGATGCCCGAGAAGTCCGTCAGCGAGAACGAGACGAAGACGCTGATCATGATCAGCGCCGCTCCGGTGACGACGCGGCCGGTACGCAGCAGCCCGTGGTCGATGGCGGCGTCCGCCGAGAGCGCCCTGTCGTACCCCTCGCGCATTCGCGCGACCAGGAAGACGACGTAGTCGATCGACAGCGCGAAGATCACCGCGAACGTCCCGAGGGCCGCGAGCGACGAGACGTAGCCCGGGCCGCCCAGGATCGGGTGGGCGCCCTGGAGCAGGAGCGTCATCACGCCGTATGTGACGACCACCGTCGCGAGCGTGAGGCCCACGGCCACGGCGGGCAGGATCAGAGAGCGGAACACGGCCAGCAGCACGAGGAACGTGATCAGCGAGAGCGCCGCGACGATCGGCACGATGCGCGACTGCGTGGCGCGATCGAAGTCGGCCAGGATCGCGCCCTCGCCGCCGATCGACATGCTCAGGTCCGTGCTGCGCGAGAAGGTCTGCGCCCGCTCGTCGAGGCGGTCGCGCAGCTCCGCCGTGGCACCGTCGCCGGGCCCGCTGCGCGGGATCACGAGGAATCGCGCCGCCCGGCCGCCGCGATCGAGGCTCACGATCGTGCCCGAGAGCTCGCGGTCGCGTGGGGCGGCGCCGTCCAGCGCCGCCATGGTCACGTAGCCCGATTCGAAGAAGCCGGGCGACCCGCGCGTGTCGGGCGCGAGCCGCGGGAGGCGCCGGATCGCGTTGGCGACGGCGCCGGCCATCCGGTCGAGCCCGTCCACGAGCGGCGTCGAGCGCCGACGTCCCGCCGCGAGCCCGCCGGCGAGCCGGTTCGCCCCGTCCGCCAGCTGGCCGAGACCGCCCTCGAGCCGACCGGCGCCGCCGGCCAGGCGAGCGAGGCCGGGCACCAGCCGTGAGCTTCCGGCCGCGAGCTGACCGACACCGCGCGACAGTCGCCTGTCCCCGATGCTGAGCAGGCGGAGCCCGCCGGCGAGGGCGGCCGCACCCGCGCGCAGCCGGCTCAAGCCGCCGACCAGCTCGCCGCTGCGTGCCTGGAGCTGGGTCGTGCCCGCGGCGGCCTGCCCGAGGCCGGCCTCGAGCTTCGCCAGCGACGGCTCGAGCCCCTCGTAGCCCGCTGCCACCTGCCGGCCGGTCGTCGGGTCGCGCCCGCTGGACGCGCCACGGGCGCGCGCGACGGCCCGGAAGGCAGCCACGTAGCGCGGGTCCGCCTTCCCGACGGACATCCCCGACAGCTCCCGGTAGGCGTTGGCCAGCTCCTCGTCCACGATTCGCGCCGGCTCGCGCAGGCGGTGAGAGCCGTCCGCGGCTTGGCTCAGGCCGGCCGCGAGCCGGTCGATGCCCGGCCGGCCGTCGCGAACGGCGCTCTCCACGGTCGCGAGGCCGGCGGCCAGGCGCCGCGCGCCGGCGAGGGCACGTGGAGAGCCGGTCGCCAGGCGGTCGCTCCCGGTCGCGGCCAGGCGAAGGCCGTCGTGCAGGCGATCCGCGCCGTCGGCCGCGGCCCGCGCGCCCAGCGCCAGTGCCGCGCCCCCGCGGCGGGCCTCGTCGTCGCCGGACGCGAGCCTGCCGGCTCCCGTGGCGGCCGCGCCGAGACCCGCGCGGAGCTGTCGGGCGCCGTCGCCCGCCGCCGTGGCCCCGCCCCGGAGCCTGCCGAGGTCCCGCTGGCCTGTCCGCACCGCCACCTCGATCCGATCGCGCAGGTTGCGCGCCGGGCGGGTCGCGCTGCCCACCGCCGCCGGGCCGATCACGACCGCGACGTCGTGGTCGCGCGCGACCGTTCGCTCCAGGCGCTCGAGCTGGCGCAGCCGCCGCTCGGTCGTAACGGTCCCCTCGCGCGCTACCGCGATCACCTCGATCGGCGCGGTCCACCCTCGTCCCATGACCCTGCTCACCAGCTCGTAGTCCCGGCGCACCTTGCTGTGCTCCGGCAGCTGCCCCACCCCCGGGGAGTTCGGGTCGAACGCGGCGGCCGGCACCGCGAGCGCGAGGAGTGGGATGAGCAGCAGGGGGAGCATGAGCGCCGGGCGCCGCGTGAGCCGTCGCGACGCGCGCACCGCCAGACCCGCTCCCGCCCCCGCACGCGAGCGGATCCGCCACGAGTCGATCCGGTCCCCGATCAGGATGAGCGCCGCCGGCACCACGAGCACCGCCGACGCGATGCTGATCATCACGACCACCCCCGACGCGAGGGACGCCGAGAGGATCAGGCTGCCCGGCGCCAGCGCAACGGTCACGGCCAGGGCGGCCACGAGCGCGGCGCCCGCGTGAATCACGGTCCGGCCGGCCGTCCCGATCGATGCGGCGGCCGCCGCGTCGGGTGGGCTGAGGCCGCCGAGCTCGTCGCGAAAGCGCGAGACGATCAGCAGCGAGTAGTCGACGCCCAAGGCCAGGCCGATCATCGACGCGAGGCTCACCGCGAGCGGCTGGATGTCGAGTCCCAGCGCGAGGACCGAGACCATGCCGAGCCCGGCGAGCACGGTGGCGCCGCCGAACCCCACCGCGACTCCCGCGGCGACCGGGGAGCCGAACACGAGGACGAGCACGACGAGCAGCATCGGCAGCACGACCTGCTCGGCCTGGCGCGCCGAGTCGAGCGACGCGGCCTTCAGCCCCTTGCCGATCGTCGGCTGGCCGCTTATGTGCGCCTCGACGGGAGCGTGCACCGCGTTCGCCGCGACCCTCTCGACCTCGTCCGCCACCTCGAGCCCCTCCGTCAGGGGCCGCCGATAGAGCGCGATGACGAGGGCCCGTCCCGGCGACGGTCTCAGGTTCGGCGCGCCTCGCACCTTCGGGGTCCACGGGGAGAGCACCGTGGTGAGCCTCCGGGCCGCGAGCGCCCGCGACAGGCGCACGCCTTGGGCGTCGACGGCCCGCGGGGGGCCGACGAGGAGGATCGGAACGGTCAGGTTCGGACCGAAGTGCGCGCTCGCGACCTGGTCGTCGTGCGCCGAGTCGGTTCCGGGCACGAGGAGATCGGGCGGGCTCAGCCTCCCCTCCAGCACACGCGCCTGTCCCGCCAGGAGGAGCACGCACCCGAGCCAGATCGCGACGGTGAGCTTCGGCCGCCGCAGCCCGGCGGCCGCCAGGCGTATCACTCAACGTCACCCGCCGTGCGCATGCCCGGCGTCAAGCCGCATTGCACTCGGACGCCCGGCCTCGCGTCACGCCACCCGCGCGGTGATCAGGTCCAGGGCATCGCCTACGGTGGAGACGTCCTTCGCGTCATCCGGGTTGATCTCGACGCCGAACTCCTCCTCGGCGACCTGCAGCAGCTCGACGAGGTCGAGTGAGTCGATCTCGAGGTCCGTCAGACGCGCGTCTCTCGTGATCTCGTGACGCTCCGGGCCCATCGCGGCAAGCGCATCTGTCAGCTTCTCCTCGATGACCTCCGGCGACACCGTCTTTCCAGGCATCAGGTCCCCCTCCAGTCAATGGTTGCGGGCGCCGCGCGCGGGCGAAGCGCCGGTCGGAGTCCGGCAGGATCGCGGCCGGTCGGGTCGCCGAGGGCGGCGGGGCCGCAGACAGGCCCCGTCCGGGGGAGCGCAGTCCCCCCTCGTGGTGCTCCACGATCCACCGCGGCGGAGCCTCCAAAACCCGAAACCGAGGGTTCGTCATAGCTCTTGACCACTAGGGGGATTTAAACCCCCCCATTCGGGGGGCCAAGAGGGACGATCGGGCGGGCCATGACCGCGTCAAGGCCGAATACATCCCCCCGACTGGCGGATTGGCGGCGACGCGGACTGTCCCCCGCTCTGTGCGAGCCAGCACGATCGCGCTGGACCACGAACGAGGGGTCGGTCGGCGCCGCATGTTACCGGCCGATTAGTCCGATAGAGGAGCGGAGTGACGCGACGGCTGCGACAGGGTGCGCTGGCGACCGGCTGGTGCCGGCCAGCCGGCACCAGCCCGCTATCGCCTCGGAGAGGAAGAGGACGGATGAGGCGCGATGGCGACGGCGACAACGGTTGAGGCGGGGCGTGAGAGCGGCGGTGGCCGCCGCTTCTCGCGGGTCCGCGTGCGCAGCGAGAGCAAACCGCTCCGCGTCCTGTGCGTGGACGTCCACGAGGTGGTGCACTGGGGGCTCCGCACCCTCCTCACCGCGGAGAGCTGGGTCGAGCGCTACCTCGCCGCGGTGTCCCCGGAGGAGGCGGTCGGCCTCGCGCGACGCTACGAGCCGCACGTCGCGATCGTCGACCTCGTGCTCGGGAGCGACTCGGGATCGGAGCTGTGCAGCAAGCTGCGCGCGGAGTCTCCGATCACGCGTGTCCTGCTGATGACGGGGCCCGGTCGGATCTCCGCGCACGCCGCCCGGCGCGTGGGGGCGTCGGGCGTCATACCGAAGGACTGGTCGATCCACGACATAGCCGGCGCGGCTCGGATGGTCGGGCTCGGAATGACGCTCTTCGCCCCCGAGGCACAGCGCCCGACCGGGCTGCTGTCCCCACGCGAGCTCCAGGTACTCGACCTGATCGCGGCCGGCGCGACCAACCGCGAGATCGCCGAGGAGCTCTACCTGTCTCACCACACCGTCAAGGACCACACCAGCGCGCTCTACCGGAAGATCCGCGCACGGAACCGCGCCGAGGCCATTCAGCGTGCGCAGCTGATGGGGCTGCTGTCCTAGCGGTCAGCTGCTCCTACCGACCAAGCTCGGGACGGTTCCCCCACAGGACGTCCACGCCGCCGGGCGCGCCCGCACGCGAGGTCTCGGCCAGCCGCTCCAGGCCGTCGAGCCAGCCGTAGTGCTCCAGGAAGGCCGCGTCGGAGAGCTCGAACGGCTCGGTCAGCGTGCGCTCGTGGTAGTTGGCCAGGATCCTGAGCAGCCCGCCGTGGCGCAGCACGCGGCGCACCTCGCGGGCCGCGGCGACGAAGTCGTCCAGGTGGTCGATCGCGTTCATCGACACCACGGCGTCGAAGCTCGCGTCCGCGAACGGCATCGCCTCGGCGCGACCCCGATGGTAGGCATAGCCCTGCCCCTCCCACTCCGCCAGCGGGAAGCCGGCGGCGCGGTAGCGGTCCACCAGCGGGTCGAGCCCGTGGGGCTCGCAGCCCTCGAACGCCAGCAGGCTGGGGAACGGCCCGCAGCCCACGTCCAGCACGCGCATGCCCCGCAGCGCGTGGCGGTGCAGGCGCAGGCCCCTCGCGTAGCCGTCGTGGAAGACGCGCGCGTAGGTGAGCGCCGCGTCGGTGCGGCGGTCGTGGCCGGTCACCCGCTCGTGCGGCTCCGGCGGCGGGTGGCCGCGGTGCTCCTGGCCGTCGTACCAGCGCGCGATCCGCTCCAGCTCGACGCGCCAGAACGCGGACTCGGCCGGATGCTTGAGCCGCCGCGCGATCGGGGCCGGCACCGGGACGCGGTTGAGGTTGCGGAGCGGCGTCAGGTGGCGCAGGGCGCCGCGGGCGCGGGACAGGACGCTCATCGGCGGCCGAGACTAGCCCGGGGGTAGGCTCGGCCCGTGGCAGCTCGCGAACAGCCGGCGCCGGCGATCGGCGCGCGCGAGAAGCGCCTGACGCTGGTGGCCTGCATCCTGGCCGCCGCGATCGTGTTCATCGACAGCACGGTGGTCAACGTCGCGCTGCCCGCCATCCGGCGCGACCTGCACGCCGGCCTGGCCACGCAGCAGTGGGTGATCGAGGGCTACCTGCTGACGCTCGGGTCGCTGATCCTGATCGGCGGGTCGCTAAGCGACCTCTACGGGCGGCGGCGCGTCTTCACGCTGGGCGTGGCGTCGTTCGGAGTCACGTCGATGACCTGCGCGGTCGCTCCCTCGTCGGAGCTGCTGATCGCCGCGCGCGTGCTCCAGGGGGCCGCCGGCGCGCTGCTCGTGCCCAGCACGCTGGCGGTCATCGTCGACACCTTCGACGAGCACGAGCGCGGC
The DNA here is from genome assembly GCA_036389105.1 of Thermoleophilaceae bacterium. Classification (GTDB taxonomy): domain Bacteria; phylum Actinomycetota; class Thermoleophilia; order Solirubrobacterales; family Thermoleophilaceae; genus AC-37. The sequence goes on along the minus strand of DASVQK010000105.1, from coordinate 1,063 downwards.
GCCGCGATCGGATCGTGGACGGCGTGGAGCGGCGTGGCCGGGCTGGTCGGCCCGTTCATCGGCGGCGTCCTGATCCAGATCTCGTCGTGGCGGCTGGTGTTCGCCATCTCGCTGGTGCCGGTGGCGGGCGCGCTCTACCTGATCCGCCGCTACGTGCCCGAGCACCTCGACCGCATGGTGCACCGGCACGTCGACGCGCGCGGCGCGCTCCTGTGCGCGATCGGTCTCGCCGGCGTGGTGCTGGCGCTGATCGAGCAGCCCACGCGCGGCTGGAGCGACCCGCTGGTCATGCCGCCGCTTCTGATCGGCGTGGGCTGCCTGGCGCTGTTCCTGCTCCAGGAGCGCCGCTCGCGCGAGCCGATGCTGCCGCTGTCGCTGTTCGGGCGGCGCAACTTCGCGGTCGGCAACCTGACCACGCTGGCGCTGTACGGCGGGATGAGCGCGGCCACGTTCTTCCTGCCGCTCTTCCTCCAGCAGGTGGCCGGCTACTCGCCGATCGAGGCCGGACTCTCGCTCCTGCCGGTCACCCTGGCCATCTTCGCGCTGTCGCGCCGCTTCGGCGCGCTGGCCGACAGGCTGGGGCCGCGGCCCTTCATGGCGGTCGGGCCGATCGTGGCCGGGGTGGGCCTGCTGCTCCTGGTCCGGGTCGGCCGCGACGCCCCGTACCTGAGCGACATTCTGCCCCCCGCGCTGGTGTTCGGCCTCGGATTGGCGATCACCGTGGCGCCGTTGACGGCCGCGGTGCTCGCGGGAGTGGAGGACGAGCACGCGGGCGTGGCCTCGGGCGTGAACAACGCTGTGGCACGGGTGGCCGGCCTGCTCGCCATCGCGGCGGTGGGCGCGCTCGTGTCGGCGCAGTTCGCGTCGACGATGGACGACCGGCTGGCGGGCAGGCCGCTCGGCGCGCGGGCGAGAGAGGCGGTGTCGCAGGCCAAGTCACGGCCGATCGCGGTCGACTCGGCGCAGCGGCTGCGCGGCACGGAGCGCGCGACCGTGGCGCGCGCCTCCGAGGACGCGTCGGTGGACGCCTTCCGCGCGGGCGCGCTGGCCGCGGCGGCGCTGG
>DASVQK010000104.1:0-14396 GCA_036389105.1 Thermoleophilaceae bacterium | reverse complement strand
TTCGGGCGGCCCCCTCTCTTTGCTCAGGGGTACGCGCGCCGCTAGTAGAGCCCGGCGCGGATCAGGTAGCCGTAGTAGCGACCGGTGACCGGGCGCAGGGGGTCGCCTGTGAAGCCCCAACCGGGGTTGGCGGCGGTGTAGGCCGCAGCGTCGGAACGGAGCTTCTGGATCGTCTCCGCCGGCGTGCCCGCGCACTGGCCGGAGAGGATGCACAGGTGCGCCGTAGCCGTGGCATGCGGAGCGGCCTGGCTCGTGCCGCTCAGGTAGCCGTAGGTCCCGTTCTTGTACGTCGAGTACACGCACGCTCCGGGCGCCGCGATGGTGTGCGCCTGGTCGGCGGCGCTCACGGCCCACGAGCTGAAGCTCGCGTACTTGTCGTCGGTCTCGCTGTTGTAGTAGGACACCTTCTTGCCTGTGCTTCCCGCGTAGGGGCACTTGAACGTCCGCGTCGAGGGCACGTTGGGCATGCCGTTGTCGTCGCCCATCGCGGTGACCGACAGCACCGAGTCGTAGCTGGCCCCGGCGATCTTCGCGAAGTCGGCCGTCGTATTGCCCGCCGAGAACACCCACAGGATGCCCGCCGCGGTGGAGGCGCAGATGGCCTTCTGAACCGCGTCGTTGCTCGTGTTGCCGCAGTTGCCGTCGTCGACGGTGCCAAACATGCCCTGGCTCGAGTTGACGACCTTGATGCCCAGGCTCGGTCCATTTGCCGTGATCCAGTTGATGCCGCAGAGCTGCGTGGACGCCGAGCCGGAGCCCATGCCGTTCAGGTCGCGCACCGCCCACAGCCGGACGCCGGGCGCCACGCCCACCACGCCGTTGCCGTCGTTCTTGGCGCCGATCACGCCCCCCACGTTGGTGCCGTGCCCGTTGGCGTCCCTGTAGGTGCCGTCGTCGCCGCTGTAGCCGTTGAGGCAGTCCACACCACCGGCCACGTTCAGGTCGGGGTGGGTCGTGTCGATGCCGGTGTCGAACACGGCCACGTCGCCGGGCGTGGCGGCGGGGGTGCCGGTCTCGGTGATGGCCGGGGCCGCGATCTGCGTGTCGAGGTCGGCGTCGATGCGGTTGATGCCCGCGGGCATGGTCTGGGCGTTGATCGCCCTCCCCTCGAGGTCCTGGGACACGAAGTCCACACGCGGGTCGGCCTTGACCTTGGCCAGGCCGGCGGTGGACAGCTTGGCCGCATAGCCCTTGAGCGCGGACCCGTAGGTCATCAGCACGTCGGCGCTCGCGCTCTTCTTGTGCGAGCTGACGGTCTGGCTGACGTCGGTGCCGTTCTTCAGCACGACGATGTACTGGCCCGGAATCGGCTTGCCGTTGGCGCCGGCCGCGGCCGGCAGCCCAAGCGCGACCGCGCATGCGGCCGCCAGAAGCAGAACACACTTACGCATTGCGAGTCCCCCTGCCTGTGGTCCCGGCTTTCCCAGAGCCGGCTCTCACCTTTTGTAACCCGGACCAGGCAATTTGTCCAGCCCCCCCAATTGGGGCTTAAGTCCCGCGCGTGCGAACGGGTCAGGTCAGATGGAGAGGTGCGGCGGGCGGGACTCGAACCCGCAAGCCCTTGCGGGCAATGGATTTTGAGTCCATCGCGTTTGCCAGTTTCGCCACCGCCGCGCGGCAGGCAACTATAAGCGCGGGCCCGGCCGCCCCTTGCGCGCGCCGTAGCGGCTAGGTCTGCTGGGGCGCGGCCGTGTACTCGCCCTCGTCGTCGACGTCGCCGCCGCGATAGCCGCGCTCGTAGTCGTCCTTCGAGACCTCGACCTCGACGTTCCACTGCTGGCTGAAGCCGCGCATGGCGAACACGATCAACAGGAACTCGACCGGGACGACGATGGCGGTGAACAGGCCGAGCAGGGTGGGCGGCAGGCCGGGGTTGTCGTATCCGCTCTTGTCGCGGTCGAACCAGCCTGGTGCCGCGATCGTCGCGACCACGAGCAGCAGGATCGCGAACGCGGACGCCACCGGCAGGAGCCCGCGGTTCCACTTCGAGATGTAGTACGCCATGACCAGGAAGACCACGAAGTAGAAGATCGCGATGACCTGGGCGCCCTGGAGCGTCTTCCACCCCCCGACCGTCACGATCGCGACGAGCCCGGCCGTGACGAGCAGGAGCAGCACCGTGCCGGCCTTGGTGGCCTTCGACGCGGCCTTGTCGCGGTTGGGATGGACGATGACGGTGTCGGCCATCGGCGCGGAGTGTACGCGTCGCGCGGGCGGCATGCGACAGCGCCGCCGGCCATGCGGATGGAGGGACTCGAACCCCCAAGGGACTAAGCCCACCGCGTCCTAAGCGCGGCGCGTCTGCCAGTTCCGCCACATCCGCGAGGTCGGGACCGATTCTAGGTCGGCGCCCCGCGGGGCTCGGCGCTGCATGCTGCGTACTCACGTCTTCGGGCCCACGAACGACTCGAGCAGCGCGACGCTGTGCCGGTGTGAGATCGAGACGTTCCGGTGGTTCGACAACGTGCAGCGGATGGCCCGTGCTGGGGAAGGGCGTGCGGCCAAGCGGGGTGTGACGCTTGTAGCACCACGCACCCGGTGTCGCCGATGGCGTAACGCCGGACCGCCGCGTCGGGCAGCACCGCCTGGATCGCCGAGCCGGCTTCCCTGAGGACGCCCTCGTAGCGGGCGTCGAGCGAGAGTCGCAGGAACGAGGACCCTCGCACGCACGACACGTGACCGTCGCCGAGGTAGAGCCCGAGCAGCCCGGTGACGCGGCGAGGGACGGTCGCGCCAGTTCTTTACAGTCGAGCGGGGGAGACCGGTCCGCCGCGCGATTGCCGTGATGGTGTGACCCCTCGCGACCAGCGACTGAACCAGCTCGTATTCGGCCCGCGGTCGCATACGAACACATGTTCCCGTAGGAGGCGGACGGAATACGCTCCGAATCCGGCGAAGGCGACGCTACGATCCGGGCACGGGGCACTGGCCAAATTGGACAAAGGCACCGGTCTCCAAAACCGGCGATTCCAGGTTCGAGTCCTGGGTGCCCCGCTTCACTTCGAACCGGCCGCCAGCGGGTCGCCTCGGCCGCGACCGGCCGTCTGCCAGCATCGGCGGATGAGCTCCGTGGACCGGGTCGAGGCGCTTGCTACGCCGCCGCCGGCCGCCGCGTCGCGCTGGCGCCCGTCGCCCGTGCGGCTCGCCCGGCTCGTCGCCGGGCTGTGGGTGTTCGGCGTGGGGGAGGCGCTCCTCCTGGCGTCCGACCTCGGCAACTCGCCGTGGACGGTGTTCGCACAGGGCTTGGCCCGGCAGACCCCCCTCGGGGTCGGCGCGGCCACGATCGCGATCAGCCTGCTCGTGCTCTGCGCGTGGATACCGCTGCGCCAGGCGCCCGGGCTCGGCACCGTGCTCAACGCGCTCCTGATCGGCGTCGCGATCGACGTGACCCTCGCCGTCCTCCCGTCCGGGATCCCGCTGGGCGTGCGCTGGGCCATGGTCCCGGCCGGGATCGCGCTGGTGGCGGCCGCGAGCGGCGTCTACCTCACCACGCGGCTCGGACCCGGGCCGCGCGACGGGCTGATGACCGGGCTGCACAGGCGCACCGGCCTGTCGCTTCGCCTGGTTCGGGTGCTGATCGAGCTGACCGCGGTGGCCGGGGGCGTCGCGCTCGGCGGCGTGGCGGGCGTAGGCACGCTGGCCTTCGCGCTGCTGATCGGCCCCGGCGTGCAGTTCTGGGTGCAGCGCCTGGACGGCGGCGAGACCACGACGCTGTAGCACGGACGCGGGTTACCCTCGCGACGGTGTCCCTCCGCGTCCACCCGCTGCCGGCGACGGTGCTGTCGCTCGCCCTCGCCGCCGCCGCCGCGGCCCCGGCCGCCGCGGCCGGGCCGCCGGTCCGGCTCAGCACCGACCCCTACAGCACGAGCGACGGCCACCACGCCACCGAGGTCGAGCCCGACAGCTTCTCGCACGGGTCCGCGATCGTCGCCGCCTTCCAGGTCGGGCGGTTCTTCGACGGCGGCGCCGCGAACGTCGGTTGGGCCGCGTCGGGCGACTCGGGCCGGACGTGGACCACCGACAGGTTCCTGACCGGCGTCACGACCCAGGCGGGCGGTCCCTTCGCTCGGGTGAGCGACCCGGCCGTGGCCTACGACGCCAAGCACGGCGTGTGGCTGATCGAGTCGCTCGCCCTCGACAGCTCGCTCAAGGGCGCCGCCGTCGTGGTCAGCCGCTCCACCGACGCGGTCCCGACGGACTTCGGCGCGCCGGTCACGGTGGCCTCGGCCGGCGGCAGCTCGGACTTCGACAAGAACTGGATCGCCTGCGACAACACGGCGGCCAGCCCGTACTACGGTCGCTGCTACGCGCAGTGGGACGACTTCGGCGACTCGAGCCGGATCAAGATGAGCACCTCATCCGACGGCGGCCTGACATGGGGCGCCCCGGCCAACACGGCCGGCAACGCCAGCGGCCTGGGGGGCCAGCCGGTCGTGCAGCCGACCGGGACGGTGGTCGTGCCGTTCTCCAGCCCGAACGAGACGGCGATCGCGGCCTTCCGCTCCACCGACGGCGGCGGCACCTGGACGGCGCCGGCGCCACTCGCGTCGGTGGCGCACCACCCGGTCGCCGGTCAGATCCGCGCGGGCCCGCTGCCGTCGGCCGAGATCGACGGCGCCGGCCGCGTCTACGTGGCGTGGCAGGACTGCCGCTTCCGGCTGGGCTGCGCGGCCAACGACATAGTGATCGCGTCGTCGGCCGACGGCGTGGTCTGGACGCCGCCCGCCCGCGTGCCGATCGACCCGAACGACAGCGGCGTGGACCACTTCGTGCCCGGCCTGGGCGTGGACCCCGCGACGTCCGGCGCCGGCGCTCACCTGGGCCTGGCCTATCACTACCTGCCCGACGCGGGCTGTCCGTCCGCCGCCGACTGCCAGGTCCGGGTCGGCTTCGTCTCGTCGCTGGACGGCGGCTCGCACTGGAGCGCCGCGCAGGAGCTGGCGGGCCCGATGACGGTGAGCTGGCTCGTGCCCACCAGTCAGGGGTACATGTTCGGGGACTACGTCTCCACGTCGTTCGCGGCCGACGGCACGGCGCACCCGCTGTTCGCGCTCGCCGGGCCGCAGCCCACGCCGTCCACGTTCGACGAGGCGATCTACACGTCGAGCCCGACCATCGAGAGCCCGGCCGGACCGCCGCCAGGAGGCAACGGGAACGGCGGCGCTCCGCCGACCGGAGCCCCGCCGGCGACGCCGCGAGCCCTGAGCAGGCTCCGCGTCTCGCCCAGACGCTTTCGCCCCGCGCGGCGCGGGCCGAGCGTCGCCCGCGCGCTCGGGGCGGTTGTCAGCTACCGGGTGACGGCCGCGGGCACCACCACGTTCACGCTCAGGCGCGCCGTCGCGCGCGGCGGACAGCGGCGCTGGAAGGCGGTGCGCGGCTCGTTCGAGCACGTGGACGTCGCGGGCGCCAACCGCTTCCGCTTCACGGGTCGGCTGCGCGGCGCGCTGCGCGCGGGGCTGTACCGGTTGACCGCCGTGCCGCGCGGAGCGCCCGGCGTCGGACCGGCCCGGCGCGCGCACTTCGCGATCCTGCGCGCCCGCCGCTCGCCGCGACGCGCGGCCACGGCCCGATGAGTCCGGCCCATGCGGCAGGATTCGCGCCGCAGCCGCGCAACCTGGCCGGTAAGGTCTTGTTTCCAAGCCCGAGGCCCACGCGATGATCGAGACTCCAGCCGACCCCAAGCCCCGCACGATCCCCGCGCCGCCGCCGGACCCGACGCAGCGGCAGGTGCTCCCGGCCGCGCCGCCCGACGCCTCGGCCCTGCACGATCGCGCCTGCCGTCACTGCGCGTCGCCGCTGCACGGCGACCAGCTCGCGTGCCTGGTGTGCGGGCGCATGGCGGACGACGCGGTGGGGCTCGCATCCCGGCGCAAGTGGGGCCTGACGTCGGTCGCCGTCCTGCTGCTCGTGGGAGGCGCCGTCGGCGCGGCCGTGGCCGGACTGCCGCACGGCAAGAACGTCAAGAAGCCGAGCCCGATCGCCAAGGCGCTGGCGCCGAAGAAGCCGATCCCGCCCGCCACCGATCCCTCCACCGCGCCCACCACGCCGCTGCCCGGCTCCGGCGACACGCCGAAGCCCCCGAAGATCCACACGCCCAAGAGCCGGAGCACTCCGCTCCCGAGCCCCAGCGGCGGCTCCCCCTCGTCCGGCTCGCCGGGCACGACGAGCGGCTCGCCCGCGCCCCCGCGCGGCGGCAACGGCGGCGGCGCGAAGCCTGAGCAGAAGAAGCACGCCCCGGCCACCACGCCGGGCGCGTCGTCGCAGCTGTTCGCCGACGGCGTGGCGCCCGAGGACGGGCAGCTCTTCGACCCGAACGGCGACGGCCGCGACAACCCGGCCGACGTCGTCAACACCTACGACAACCACAGCGACACCGCCTGGAGGAGCGGGCAGTACCCGAACGGCTTCGGCAAGCCCGGCGTGGGCATCTGGGTCAAGGCGCCCTCGTCGAGCACCACCAGGGGCATCGGGATCCTCACCCGCACGGCCGGCTTCGACGCGTCCGTCTACTACTCGAATGCCTCCGCCCCGCCAGCGCAGCTGAACGACGGCTGGACGCTCGCGGCCGAACGTGACGGCGTGGCCACCCGCCGGCGGGTGGCCCTGAAGGGCGCCGCCCGAAACGCGAAGTACTACCTGCTCTGGATCACGAAGCTGCCGAAGGGCAAGCAGCGCGTCGCCCTGTCGGAGATCCAGCTGCTCCAGCGATGAGCCGGCGGCGCGCGAGATCCCTCGCGGCGACGGCCGCGGCCACGGCGCTCGCCGTCGCCGTCGTGCCCGGGGTTGCCGACGCGAAGCGGATCGTGTTCGGGAGCGACCTGACCGCCCCGGCCAACCGGACCGAGACGCACGGCGCCGACAGCGTGTTCTGGAACGTCGGTCTGGCGGGCGGGCGCAAGGCGCGCGTGCCCGCCCGCGGGCGAGTCGCGACGATCAAGCTCAAGGGGACGGCCATCCGCAACGGCAAGAAACCGCTCACCGAGTTCCACTTCCAGATCCTGCACCCCAGCGACGGGCGCGTCCGGGTGAGCCTCACGTCGGGGCCGTTCGACGTGCCGGTGGGCGGCGACCCCAACCAGATCACCACGTACCACCCGGTCAACCTGTGCGCGCGCAAGCGCGACTTCGTCGCCTTCAACGACGAGGGGGGCTACGACCCGCCGCAGTACCCGCAGGGCACGCCGTTCCGGGTCTTCAGCTCGGTGCCCGGATCGACCACGCGCTTCTACACGAAGGCCGACGGCACGAACAACGGCGCGCGCTTCAAGGGCTCCAAGCACGTGGGCGAGGAGCTGCTGATGCAGATGACGGTCGTGACCGGCAAGGCCGCCGGCATCTGCCCCCATTAGCGCTCCCGCCGGCACCAGCCGCCCGCGCCCCGTGGCACGGGCGGCCCCCGCCGTAGACGTCTAGCGCTTGCGCGTGCCGGACGAGCTGCGCGTGCGACCGCGGCTCGACGACGAACGACTCGACGACGCGCGGCTCGAGGACGAACGGCTGGACGACGCGCGGCCGCGGCTGGACGCCCCGCTCCGCGTGGAGGCTGCCTTCCCTCCCTTGCGGCCTGCCGCCGAGCGCTTGGCGCTGGTCTTGCCGGCACTGGCCTTGCGCGCACCCGTGGTGGCCTTGCGCTTGGCCGTGCCGCGCGCCGAGCTGGTGGCCGAGCCGGCCTTCTTCGCGGTGCGCGTGGCCGTGCGCTTGGCGGTCGTGCGCGCCGTGCTGGCCTTCTTGGCGCCCGTCTTCGCGGTCCGCTTGGCGGACGTCCGGGCCTTGCTCGCCCGCACCTCGCCCGTGGCCGCCGCCGCCTCGACCGTGGCCGCCGCGGCCTTGGCCGCTTCGCGCGCCGTCTTGCCGGCCGACTTCGCGGCCGTCCTCGCCGTCTTCGCGGCCTTGGTGGCCGAGCGCTTCAGCTGCTGCGTACTCGAGGACGCCGCGTTTCGCTTGCGCGTGGCGGCGGCCTTTTTCGCGGCCGCCGACCGCTGAGCCTTCGTCTGAGCCATCGGACTCCTCCTGGTTCGCTCCCGGGTGCCCCTGCGTCGGGTTGGGAAACTAGCGGTTCCTGCCGATGGCTTCGCGCTACGTGTGACACGTCGTCCGTCCGGCTTTGCGACAGTTCCGCGAATGGATCGCGCGAGGAGGGGACTCGGGGCCGTCGCGTTGGCGTGCGCGGCGGTCGCGATCGCGGCGCCGTCCAGCGGCGCCCAGTCGCCGCCGGCGCTCCAGGTTCCGGCGTTCGGCGGGTTCCGCTCGGTGCTCGCGCAGGGCGAGGGCCAGTCGATCACCGCCGCGGACCTGGCCGCGTATCAGGCGTCCGGCAAGCCGCCGCAATCCTTCGTCAACCAACAGCCGCTCTACGACAAGATCATGCCCCACGCCGGAACGCTCGTCCCGAGCGACCTGGACGTCTTCTACAAGAACTCGAGCTTCGGCTCGATGCCCGGCGGCGTCGCGTCGGTCACCACTCCGCGGCCGGGCGTTCGCATCTTCCGCGACGCGACGTTCGGCATGGCGCACATCTACGGCGACACGCGCACCGACGTGATGTTCGGCGCGGGCTACGCGTCCGCGGAGGAGCGGCTGTTCCTGATGGACGCGCTGCGGCGGACGGCCAAGGGCACGCTCGCCGGGCTGACGGGCGCCAGCGCGGCCGGCGGCGACTCCGACCAGCTGACCGACCAGGACTTCTCCGACCAAGAGCTGACCGCCCAGTTCGACGCGCTGCCGAGCCGGCACGGCGCGGCCGGCCAGCGGGCGCACTCGGACATCGCGTCGTACGTCGACGGGATCAACCAGCGCATCGACGAGGTCAACGCCGACCCCGCGCAGCTCCCCGCCGAGTACGCGGCGCTGGGGACCAAGCCGGAGCGGTGGACGGTCTCCGACAGCGTCGCCGAGGCGACCCTCCTGGTCACGCAGTTCACCGTCTCGAACGGGAGCGAGGAGGTCAACGCGGAGCTCCAGCAGGCGTTCCAGAAGCGCTTCGGCAACGGCTGGCGCAAGCCGTACCACGACCTGCGCGAGGCCCAGGACCCGGAGGCGTTCACGGTGGCCAAGCGCAGGTTCCCCTCGGACAACCCGGGCCGGGTCCGGCCCGGCCGCAACGCGATGCCCGACCCCGGCTCGATGAAGAAGCGCAACACGCTGGTCGAGGGCCCCGGCGCCGAGGCCGCCGCCAGGGCCCGCGCCAAGGTCCCGGACTGGGTGCGCTCGGTCAACGGGCTCAAGGCGTCGCTGCCGGACGTCGAGTCGAACGCGGTGATGGTCCCCGGCCGCCGGTCCGCCGACGGTCACGGGCTGGCCGCGATGGGGCCGCAGGTGAGCTACTACTCGCCGCAGATCTTCTCGGAGTACGAGCTGCACGGCGGCGGCATCGACGCCACCGGGGTCGCCTTCCCCGGCGCCGCGCCGTACGTGCTAATCGGGCACGGGGTCGACTTCGCCTGGAGCGGCACCAGCGCCAACGGCGACAACCAGGACACGTTCGTGGAGCGGCTGTGCAACCCCGACGGATCGGCGCCGTCCACGAAGAGCACCCATTACACGTACAAGGGTCAGTGCAGGGCGTTCACGATGCGCGACCAGTCGGTCACCACGCCGTTCTCGCCGATCAGCCCCACCGACCCGCCGCAGAAGATCACCTACCGGACGATGCGCTCGGTGCACGGGCCGGTGTTCGCGTTCGCGACGGTCGGCGGCGCGCCGGTCGCCCTGGCCAAGGCGAAGGGCGTGGACTTCCACGAGCTCGACGCCGCGATCCCGTTCATGCGGCTGGCGGAGAACGAGCCGAAGAACGCGCGCGAGTTCATGTCGATCATGGGCGCCTTCCCCGGCACCGAGAACTGGTTCTACGTGGATCGCAACGACGTGGCGTTCCAGCAGTCCGGCGTCTTCCCCAAGCACGCGCGCGGCAGCGACGTCGACCGTCCGTTCGTGGGCGACGGCAGCGCGGACTGGCAGGGCTTCGACCCGGACACCTACACGTTCAAGGCGATTCCCGCGTCCCACCGCCCGCGCGCGATCAATCCCAAGCGCGACGGCGGCCTGATCGTCTCCTGGAACAACAAGGAGGCGCCCGGCTGGCGCAAGGGCCCGCGCGAGTGGAGCAACGGCCCGGTGCATCGCGCGCTGATCCTCCAGACGAAGGTGCGTCAGCAGGCGCGGTCCACCGGCGGCAAGGTCAGCCTGACGCAGCTCGCGCGCGCGGTGAACCTGGCCGCCACCACCGACCTGCGCGGCGAGGACGACTACCCGCTCATGCGCAAGGTGATCGGACGCGCGACCGGCGAGGACGAGCAGATCCTGAAGGCGCTCGATGCGTGGTCGCGCGCCGGCGCCAACCGGCTCGACGGCAACGACGACAACGTGTACGACCACAGCATGGCCATCGCGACGATGGACGCCTGGTGGACGCGCTTCGTGCGCTCGGCCTTCCAGCCGTCGCTCGGCAAGGAGCTGTTCGATCGCGTTGAGTCGCGCGTGCTCGCGCTCGGCAACGTGGACGACGACTGGGGCTGGGACTGGACCAGCCACGTGAGCAAGGACCTGCGCAGCGTGCTGGGCAGGAAGGAGCGCGGGCGCTACTCGCGCATCTACTGCGGCGGTCCCGTGTCCCACACGGCGCGCGGCCGCAGGCGGGCGCGGCGCCACTGCCGCGACACGCTCCTGATCACGCTGCGCGGCGCCGTGGCCGAGGTCAAGCAGCGCCTGGGGCCCGACCCGTCGCAGTGGAAGGTGCCCGCCACGTGCGAGCAGACCAAGCCGGTCTCGTGCGACCAGATCGTCCCCACGACGGCTGGAGCGGTGGACACCCCGCCGTTCCCGTGGCAGAACCGCGGCACCTACCACCAGGTCGTGGAGGTAGACGGACACCGATAGCGCGGGCGGCGGACCCCGCCCACCGCCGGGAGCGGTTGACCCGGCCCCTCGTTCTGCCGATTAGAGCCTGATGGACAGGTGGATCGCTCGGCGGTTCAGCCCCGAGAGCGCGGTCGGTGAGAGCCCCGAGAACGGGGAGATCCGCGTGATGGCGCGCACGGGGGCCTACCTCTACGCCGCCGGGGCCACGCTCGCCCTCCTCTGGCTCGGCCTGCCCCATCCCGCCGCCAGCCAGGACCTGATCCTGGTGGGCATCCTCGCCGTCTCCTACCTCGGCGCCGGGCTGCTCTGGTACCACGGCAGGAAGCTCCCGCACTGGGGGTTCGACCTGATCGTCGCCGCGGGCACGCTGCTGATCAGCGGCTCGATCCACTTCAGCGGCAACACGACGCCGTTCGTCCTCTTCTACCTCTGGAGCAACGTCTACGCGTGGTACTTCCTCTCGCGCTCGCGGGCGGCCGCCCAGCTCGCGTTCATCGGGCTCGTGTACGGAACCGTGCTCGGGATGAACGACGCGGCCTCGCTCGAGGTCAACCAGGGCGGCATCATCCCGCTGCTCGGCCCGGCCGCCGCGCGCTGGCTGATCACGATCGGCACGCTGCTCGTCGCGGGCCTCCTCGTGGCGACCCTTCGCGAGCGGGTGGATCGGCTGATCCGCGGCCTCACCGAGGAGCGCAACTTCGTGTCGAGCGTGGTGGAGACCGCGGCCGCGCTCGTGATGCTGTTCGGGATGGACGGCCGCCTGGAGTCCTTCAACCGCGCGTGTGAGATCACCACGGGCTACGACGCCGACGAGGTTCGCGGCTCGCACATCTCCGAGTTCCTGCTGGCCCCCGAGGAGCTCGAGCGCGCACGGCGCGAGTGGGACCGCGTGCTCGGGGGCGCGCGGGCGGAGTTCGACTCCCACCTGATCACGCGCGGCGGCGAGCGGCGCCTGGTGGCCTGGGCGGTGGTGCTCGGTCGCGACGCCGCCGGCAACCCGGACCACGTGATCGCCACCGGCGTGGACATCACCGAGCGCAAGCGGAGCGAGCGCGAGCTGCGGCGCCGCGCGCAGCGCCAGGCCGCGGTGGCCGAGCTCGGCCGCCGGGGCCTGGAGGGCCTGTCGCTGCCGCAGCTGACGGCTCAGTCGGTGGAGCTCGTGGCCAAGCACCTTCGGCTCGACCACTGCCAGGTGTGGGAGAAGACCCCCTACACGGGCGACCTGCTGCTCACCTCGGCGGTCGGCGCCGGCGAGCACGAGGTGGGACGACTGACCGTGCCGGCCGAGATGGCCACCCAGCCGGGCTTCACGCTCAGCGCCGACGGACCGGTGGTCGTCCACGACTTCGCCGAGGAGCGGCGCTTCTCGCCGCCGGCCGCGCTTGCCGGGCAGGACGTGACGAGCGGGTTGAGCGTCGCCATCCCCGGCCCGCGGCAGCCGTTCGGGGCGATCGTCGGGCAGACCGACGAGCCGCGCTCGTTCGGCCACGACGAGGCGCTGTTCCTCCAGTCGATCGCGCACGTCCTGGGCGCCGCCATCGAGCGCTGGCGCTCGGAGGAGTCGATCCGCCACAACGCCCTGCACGATCCGCTCACCGGTCTGCCCAACCGCGCCCTGTTCCTCGACCGCCTGACCCACGTGCTCGCGCGGCGCGATCCCAGGGCCTCGCAGGCGGCCGTGATGTTCCTCGACATCGACAACTTCAAGCTGGTCAACGACAGCCTGGGCCACGAGGCGGGCGACCGCCTGCTCAAGGCGGTGGGGCCGCGGCTGGACGAAGCGCTCCGGCCGACCGACACCGTGGCGCGCTTCGGCGGCGACGAGTTCGTGGTGCTGTGCGAGGAGGTCGGCGACGGCCGGGACGCGCTCGTGGCGGCCGACCGGCTCCAGCACGCGCTGGCAGCGCCGTTCGTGCTCGAGGGCGAGGAGCACTTCCTCACCGCGAGCATCGGGGTGGCGCTGGCCACGGGCCGCTACGAGGGGCCCGATGAGCTGATGCGCGACGCCGACGCGGCCATGTACCGCGCCAAGGAGCGCGGCCGCGCGCAGTGCGAGCTGTTCGACGACGCGATGCGCAACCAGGTGCGCGGCAGGCTGCGGATGGAGAACGCTCTGCGCGGCGTGATCGAGCGCGGCGAGCTGCGCGCGTACTACCAGCCGATCGTCTCGCTGGAGGACGGCTCGATCGCCGGCCTCGAGGCGCTGATGCGCTGGCACCACGAGGGCCTGGGTCCGGTCTCGCCGCTCGAGTTCATCCCGATCGCCGAGGAGACCGGCCTGATCGTGTCCCTGGGGGCCTGGATGATGGAGGAGGTCTGCCGGCAGATCGTGCTGTGGGAGCAGGAGCTGGCCGCGCCGCCGCCCACGGTCTCGGTCAACCTGTCGCCGCGCCAGGTGGCGCACGCCGAGCTGGTTCCCACGGTGGCCGACGTCCTGGAGCGGAGCGGCCTCGAGCCGAGCCGGCTGGCCCTCGAGATCACGGAGAGCGTGCTGATCAACGAGGCCGAGTCGCCCTGGAACACGCTCCAGGCGCTGAAGAAGCTCGGTGTGACCCTGATGCTCGACGACTTCGGCACGGGCTACTCCTCGCTCAGCTACCTCAAGCGCTTCCCGGTGGACGTGCTGAAGGTCGATCGGACGTTCGTGGACGGACTCGGCTGCGAGGCCGAGGACTCGGCCATCGTGAAGGCGGTCGTGGGGATGGCGCGGGCGCTGGATCTGGGCGTGGTGGCCGAGGGCGTGGAGACCCAGCGGCAGTTGGACTGCCTGCGCGAGCTGGGCTGCCCGCGGGCGCAGGGGTTCCTCTTCGGCAGGCCCGCCACCGCGGCGGACACCACGGCGCTGCTCGGGTCCGGCGACGCCCGGTTCGGGCCGCTGCCGCATCGCAGCGCGGCCGTCTGAGTCCGAGCCGGCTCCGGTCCCACCCCGCGGCGGCTCTGGTATCCATCAGCGCCCATGGCCGGCGGCGTGACGACCCTTCCAGTGCGCGAGTTCTCGCGGCAGCTCGCGGGCAAGCAGCCCACTCCGGGCGGCGGCAGCGCGGCGGCGCTGGCGGGCACGCTGGGCGCCGGGCTGGTCAGCATGGTCTGCAACTACACGGTGGGGCGCGAGAAGTTCGCCGAGGTGGAGGACGAGATGCGGGGCGTGCTGGCGCGATCGGAGGAGCTGCGCCTGGAGCTCGAGCAGGCCGTCGAGGACGACGTGGTCGCCTACGGCGGCTACGGCGAGGCGTCGTCGCTGCCGCGCGAGACCGAGGAGGAGCAGCGCGCGCGAGATGCCGCCTTGCAGTCGGCGCTGCGCGACAGCGCGTCGGTGCCGCTCGGCGTGGCGGAGCGCTGCGCCGAGCTCTCGGAGCTGGCGCTGCGGGCGGCGGAGCTGGGCAATCCGTTCCTGATCAGCGACGCCGCGGTGGGCGCCGAGCTGGCCGCCGCCGCGCTCGCGTCGGCGGCGCTCAACGTTCGGCTCAACCTGGGCGGGATCGAGGACGGGGAGTTCGTGAGCCAGGCGCGCTCGCGGCTGGACGCGGCGGTGGAGCGGG
>DASVQK010000103.1:0-22188 GCA_036389105.1 Thermoleophilaceae bacterium | reverse complement strand
GGCCCCAGCGCCGCGGCGCAGGCCTCGATCCGCTCGCGGAAGGCGGGCGACCGCTCGAGCAGCTCGCGCGCGGCCTCCTCCCACCCCGGTCGCGCCTCGCCGGAGAGGACGAAGGCGGCCTTCCGCGCTCCCGCGGCCAGCCCCTGGACCAGCCCCACGGCGGGCTCGCCGCGCGCCAGCGACTCGAGCCCGGCCATCAGCGCGCCGCGTCCCGAGCCGACGACGGCCGCGCGGTGCTCGAGGGCGGCGCGCCCCGTCGCCAGCGAATACGCCACGTCGCGCACGCTCAGGTCCGGATGCGCGTCCAGGTGCGCGTGCAGCCGCTCGGCCTGGGCGCGCAGCGCCGGCTCGGTCTTGGCGGACAGGAGCCACGTCCCTGCGGCGGGGGATTCCTCGTCCGCCGGAGCCTCCGCGCCGGGGGCGTCCGTAGCCCGCGGCGCCTCCTCCAGGATCACGTGCGCGTTCGTTCCGCTCACGCCGAACGAGGAGACCCCGGCGCGGCGCGGGCGCTCGCCCGCCGGCCACGGCTCGGCCTCGGTCAGCAGCTTCAGCTCGCCGGCCGACCAGTCGACGTGCGGGGTCGGCTCGTCCACGTGCAGCGTCGGCGGCAGCTCGCCGTGGCGCATGGCCAGCACCATCTTGATCACGCCGCCCACGCCCGCGGCGGCCTGCGCGTGGGCGATGTTCGACTTGATCGACCCCACCAGCAGCGGTCCGTTGGAGCGCTCCTGGCCGTAGGTCTCGAGCAGCGCCTGGGCCTCGATCGGGTCGCCCAGCGACGTCGCGGTGCCGTGGGCCTCCACCGCGTCGACCTCAGCGGGCGTCAGGCCGGCGTTGGCCAGCGCCTGTCGGATCACCCGCTCCTGCGACGGGCCGTTCGGAGCGGTCAGCCCGTTGCTGGCGCCGTCCTGGTTGGTCGCGCTCCCGCGCACCACCGCGAGCACCTCGTGCCCCTGGCGCCGCGCGTCCGACAGCCGCTCGAGCACCAGCAGACCCGCGCCCTCGGACCAGCCGGTGCCGTCCGCGCTGGCCGCGAACGACCGGCAGCGCCCGTCCGGCGACAGCGCACGCTGCCGGCTGAACTCGACGAACATCACCGGCGTCGACAGCACCGTCACGCCGCCGGCCAGCGCCATCGAGCACTCGCCCTGGCGCAGCGCCTGGCATGCGAGGTGCATCGCCACGAGCGACGACGAGCACGCCGTGTCCACGGTCACCGCGGGGCCCTCCAGCCCGAACGCGTACGCCATCCGGCCCGACACCACGCTTCCGCCCACGCCGGTGGCCAGGTAGCCCTCCACGTCCTCCGGCACCGAGCCGGGGCCAGCGGCGAGGCCGTAGTCCTGGTACATGACACCCGTGTAGACGCCGGTCTGGCTGCCGCTGAGCGACGACGGGTCGATGCCGGCGTCCTCGAGCGCCTCCCAAGCCGCCTCGAGCAGCAGGCGCTGCTGCGGGTCCATCGCCAGCGCCTCGCGCGGGCTGATGCCGAAGAACGGCGCGTCGAACTCGGCCGCGTCGTGCAGGAACCCGCCCTCGCGCGTGTAGGAGGTGCGCGTGTGGTCGGGGTCCGGGTGGTAGAGCTCGTCCAGGTTCCAGCCGCGGTCCGTGGGGAAGCCCGTGATCGCGTCGGTGCCCGACGCGACCAGCTCCCACAGCTCCTCCGGGGTCTGGACGCCTCCGGGATAGCGGCAGCTCATCCCCACGATCGCGATGGGCTCGTCGATGTGCGCCTTGGCGCGCGCGACGGCCGGGGCCCCGCTCGCGGCGCCGTCCACGCGCGAGCGCAGCAGCTTGGCCACCGCGACCGGCGTCGGGTGGTCGAAGACCAGCGTCGGCGTCAGCCGCAGCCCGGTGGCGCGGCCGAGGCGATTCCGCAGCTCGACCGCCGCGAGGGAGTCGAAGCCCAGCTCCTTGAACGCGCGCTCGACCTCCACGGCCGCCGGCGAGTCGTGCCCGAGCACGGCCGCCGTCTCGGACCGCACCAGCTCGAGCACCGCCGCGTCGCGCTTGTCGTCGGGCAGGTCGGCCAGCCGCCGCGCGAGCGAGCTGGCGGCGTCGCGGGCGCGCCGCGCGGGGGTGCTCACGAGGCCCCGGAAGAGCGCGGGCACCGAGCCCAGCCGCGCGTCGGCGCGCACGCGCGCGAGGTCGAGCCGCGCCGGCACCAGCAACGCGTCCGGCCGGGCGCGCGCGGCGTCGAAGAGCGCCAGGCCCTGCTCGGGCTCCAGCGGCAGCATTCCCATCCGCGCCCTGATCTGGCGCCCCATGCGCTCGAGGTCGGCCTCCTCGAGCCCCGCGGCCATCGCGCTCGCCTGCCCCCACAGGCCCCACGCCAGCGACGTGGCCGGCAGGCCCTGCGCCCGGCGCCGCTCGGCCAGCGCGTCGAGGAAGGCGTTGGCCGCCGCGTAGTTGCCCTGGCCGGCACCGCCGAGCGTTCCCGCGGCCGACGAGAACAGCACGAACGCCGCCAGCTCGCTCCCCGCGGTCAGCTCGTGCAGGTTCCAGGCGGCGTCCACCTTCGGCCGCAGCACGCGCTCCACCCTCTCGCCGTCGAGCGACTCGACGGTCGCGTCGTCGAGCACGCCCGCGGTGTGGACGACCGCGGTGAGCGGGTTCTCCGCCGAAATGGAGTCGAGGAGCGCCTTCAGCGCGTCGCGGTCAGACACGTCGCAGGCGGCGATCGTGGCGTCGGCGCCCAGCCCGTCCAGCTCGGCCGCCAGTTCGGCCGCTCCCTCGGCGTCCCGCCCGCGGCGGCTGACCAGCAGCAGCCGGCGGACGCCGTGCTCGGACGCCAGGTGCCGCGCCAGTAGCGCACCCAGACCGCCGGTCCCGCCGGTGATCAGCACGGTGCCGTCGGGGTCGAGCGCGGCCGGGGCGGGCCGTTCGGCAGGGGCCGCCCCGCCGTCCGCGGCGGCGGCGCGCGCCAGCCGCGGCGCGTGGGCCGTTCCCTCGCGCAGCGCCAGCTGCGGCTCCCCGGCCGCGGGCGCCCCGGGCAGTGCCTGCCACGACGCGTCGGTCCCGTCCACGTCGACGACGACGAAGCGGTCGGGGTGCTCGGACTGGGCGCTCCGCAGCAGCCCCCAGACCGGCGCGACGACCAGATCGGGCGCCTCGCCGTCCGTCACCGCCACCGCGTCCCTGGTGAGCAGGACGAGCCGGGTCTCCGCGAAGCGCTGGTCGGCGATCCAACCCTGGAGCAGCTCCAGAGTGCGCCGCACGGCTTCGTGCGCGGCCCGCGGCAGCTCGCCCTCGCCGCCGGTCGCCGGAACGCGCGCCAGCACCGCGTCGGGAGCCGGCCCGCCGTCCTCGATCGCCCGACCGAGCGCGTCGAGGTCCGCGTAGCGCTCGCCGTCGATCCCCGGAGCCTCGACGTCGCCGAGCAGCGCGAAGCTGCGCGGCGTCCCGTTCGAGGACGCCACGGGCACCTCGGCCCACTCCACGCGGAACAGCGAGTCGCGATCCGCTGGACGTGCCCGATCGAGCGCTCCCGCGTCGACGGGCCGCGCCAGCAGCGAGTCGACCGACACCGCGGGCGCGCCGTCCGCGTCCAGTGCGGTGACCCGCAGGCCGTCGTCGCCCATGCGCTCGAAGCGCACCCGCACCGAGGCGGCGCCGCCCGCGTGCAGGCGCACGCCGCGCCACGCGAACGGGAGTGGCAGCTTGCCCTGTTCGAGGTCCCCGCCGCCCAGCAGGCCGCGGCCCATGCCCGCGTGGAACGAGGCGTCCAGCAGCGCCGGGTGGATGCCGAAGCGGCCCGCCTCGCCGGCCTGCTCGTCGGCCAGCTCGACCGCCGCGAAGGTCTCGTCGCCGCGCTGCCACGCCGCGCGGACGCCCTGGAAGGCGGGCCCGTAGTCGAAGCCGATCTCCGCCAGGCGGTCGTAGAGGAAGCCGACCTCGATCGGCTCGGCGCCCTCGGGGGGCCAGGCCTCGGCGGCGAACGCGTCGGAACTCTCGTCGGCGACGGTGTCGGCCGGGGCCAGCACGCCGCTCGCGTTGCGCGTCCAGCCGGCGTCGGAGCTCAGGTCGCCGGCGGCTGCGTCGTCCACGCGCGAGTAGATGGCCACCGCCCGGCGTCCCGCGTCGTCCGCCTCGGCAACCGTGACCTGAACCTGCACCGCGCCGTGCTCGGGCAGGATCAGCGGCGCCGCCAGCGTCAGCTCCTCGATCGCCTCGCAGCCCACCTCGCCGCCGGCCCGCAGCGCGATCTCCACGAAGCCCGTGCCCGGCAGCAGCACCGTACCGAGCACCGCGTGGTCGCGCAGCCACGGGTGGGTGGCGAGCGAGAGCCGGCCGGTGAAAAGGCATCCCTCCTCCGCCAGGGCCAGCTCGGCCCCCAGCAGCGGGTGGTCGGCCGCGCCCAGGCCGGCGGCGGTCACGTCACCGGGCGCGGAGCCTCCCTCGAGCCAGTAGCGGCGGCGCTGGAAGGCGTAGGTGGGCAGCTCGACCCGGCGTCCGCCCGCGAGCGGACCGTCCCAGTCGAGCGCGACCCCGCGGGCGTGCGCCTCGGCCAGGAAGCCCGTGAGCGCCTCCAGCTCGCCGCGGTCCTTGCGGAGCGCCGGCACCAGGAGGGCCTCGCCGTCCAGGCACTGCGCCGCCATCCCCGACAGGACGCCGTCGGGACCGAGCTCCAGGAAGTGCGTCACCCCGCCGGCCTCTAGCGCACGCACGCCGTCCATGAACCTGACGGGCTCGCGCACGTGACGGACCCAGTACTCCGGCGTGGCGACGTCCCCGTCCGCGTCCGGCGCGCCGGTCACGTTCGAGACGATCGGGACCCGGGCCGGCTGGAAGTCGAGCCCGGCGGCCACGGAGCGGAACTCGTCGAGCATCGGCTCCATCCGGTGCGAGTGGAACGCGTGGCTGACGTGCAGGCGCGAGGTCCGGCGTCCGCGCTCATCCCAGCGGTCTGCGCACTGCTGGACCGCGTCCACGTCGCCCGAGACCACGACGGCGCGCGGGCCGTTCACACCCGCGAGCGAGAGCCGCTCGTCGAGGTCCTGGGCGACCTCGTCCTCCGACGCCTCGACCGCCAGCATCGCGCCGCCCGCGGGCAGCGCGCCCATGAGCCGCCCGCGCGCGGCGACCAGCTTGCACGCGTCCGCGAGCGACAGCACGCCCGCGACGTGCGCCGCCACCAGCTCGCCGATCGAGTGGCCGATCAGGAAGTCCGGCACGACGCCCCACGACTCCACCAGCCGGTACAGCGCCACCTCGACCGCGAACAGCGCCGACTGCGTGTTCTCCGTGCGCGCGAGCCTCTCCTCCTCGCCGTCGAAGATCAGCTCCCTGAGCCTCGGTCCGAGCTCCGCGCAGACGGTGTCGAACGCCTCGCGGAAGACCGGCTGGGACTCGTACAGCTCGCGCCCCATGCCGACGCGCTGCGCTCCCTGTCCGGTGAACATGAACGCCGTCTTGCCGCGGTCCGCCACGCCCTCCACCACGCCGGCGGCCGGCTCGCCGCGCGACAGCGCGTCCAGGCCGGCCAGCAGCGCGTCGCGATCCGCGCCCACCACCGCGGCCCGGCGCTCGAGCCGCGCGCGGCCGGTCGCCAGCGTGTAGGCGACGTCGAGCGGCGCGAGCTGGTCGTTCGCCTCCAGGTGCGAGCGCAGGCGCTCGGCCTGGGCGCGCAGGGCCTCGTCGGTCTTGGCCGACACGAGCCACGGCACGACCCGCGGCTCGGGCACCGCGGCCTGGCGCGGCTCGGGGGCGGGCGGGGCCTCCTCGACGATCACGTGCGCGTTCGTGCCGCTCACGCCGAACGAGGAGATACCGGCGCGGCGGGGACGGTCGCGTGGCTCCCACGGCTCGCGCTCCGTCAGCAGCTCGAGCGCGCCCGCCGACCAGTCCACGTGCGGCGTCGGCTCGTCGGCGTGCAGCGTCGGCGGCAGCTCGCCCTTCCGCAGCGCCATGACCATCTTGATGATCGCCCCCACCCCCGCGGCCGCCTGGGCGTGGCCTATGTTCGACTTGATCGAGCCCAGCCGCAGCGGCCCGTTCGATCGCTCCTGGCCGTAGGTCTCGAGCAGCGCCTGGACCTCGATCGGATCGCCCAGCGTGGTGCCCGTGCCGTGCCCCTCGACGGCGTCGACCTCGTCGGGCGACACGCCCGCGTTGGCCAGCGCCTGGCGGATGACCCGCTCCTGCGACGGTCCGTTCGGAGCCGTCAGGCCGTTGCTGGCCCCGTCCTGGTTCGTTGCCGTTCCACGCACCACCGCCAGCACCGGGTGGCCCAGCCGGCGCGCCTCGGAGAGGCGCTCGACCACGAGCAGCCCGGCCCCCTCCGACCAGCCCGTGCCGTCGGCGCCGGCGCCGAAGGACTTGCAGCGCCCGTCCGGCGCCAGCCCGCGCTGGCGGCTGAAGTCGACGAACACGGTGGGGGACGACATGACGGCCACGCCGCCGGCCAGGGCCAGCGAGCACTCGCCCGACCGGAGCGCCTGGCAGGCCAGGTGGAGCGCCACGAGCGACGACGAGCAGGCCGTGTCGATCGACACCGCCGGGCCCTCGAGCCCCAACGCGTAGGCCACGCGGCCGGACACGACGCTGCCCGCGGAGCCGACGGTCAGGTAGCCCTCGAGCTCCTCGGCCTTGGGGCTGGAGCTGGCCGCGAACCCGTAGTCGTGGTACATCACGCCGCTGTAGACGCCCGTCTGCGTGCCGCGCAGCGACGCCGGGTCGATGCCCGCGTGCTCGAGCGCCTCCCAGGCCACCTCCAGCAGCAGCCGCTGCTGCGGGTCCATCGCGAGCGCCTCGCGCGGGCCGATGCCGAAGAAGGGGGCGTCGAACTGGGCCGCATCGTGCAGGAAGCCGCCCTCGCGCGAGTAGCTGGTGCCGGCGTGCTCGGGGTCGGGGTCGTAGAGGCGCTCGAGGTCCCAGCCGCGGTCGGTGGGGAACTGCGTGATCGCGTCGGTGCCGGAGGCCACCAGCTCCCACAGGTCGTCGGGCGTCTGGACGCCGCCGGGGTAGCGGCAGCTCATCCCGACGATCGCGATCGGCTCGTCCGCGCGCGCGGGGGCGCGCGCGTGGGCGCGTGCGCCGTGGGCCGCGCCGTCCACGCGCTCGTGCAGGAGCTTGGCCACCGCCATCGGCGTGGGGTGATCGAACACCAGCGTGGACGGCAGCCGCAGCCCGCTGGCCTGGCCGAGCCGGTTGCGCAGCTCGACCGCTCCCAGCGAGTCGAAGCCCAGGTCCTTGAAGGCGCGCTCCGGATCCACGGCGTCGGCCGAGGCGTGTCCCAGCACCGCGGCCACCTCCGCGCGGACGACGTCGAGCAGGACCCTGTCCCGGTCGCCTTGGGGCACGTCGGCAAGGCGCCGCGCCAGCGCGCCGCCGCCGTCCTGCGCGCGCCGTGCGGGCGCCGGCGCCAGGCCGCGCAGGAGCGCCGGCAGGAGCCCGGCGCGCGCCAGCGCGCGCAGCGCGGCCACGTCCAGGTGGACCGGGAGCAGCATCGGCTCGTCGCGCGCGCACGCCGCGTCGAGCAGGTCGAGACCCTCGTCGTTCTGTAGCGCCTCGAGGCCGAGGCGCTTGAGCCGCGCCAGCCCGACCTCGTCCAGGCCCCCGGCCATGCCGCCCGACTGGGCCCAGAGTCCCCATGCCAGCGCGCTGGCGGGCAGGCCCCGCGCGCGGCGGCGCTCCGCGAGCGCCTCGAGGAAGGCGTTAGCGGCCGCGTAGTTGCCCTGGCCCGGGCTGCCGATCGCCGCCGCGGCCGATGAGAACAGGACGAACTCCGACAGGTCCAGGTTCTCGGTCAGCTCGTGCAGGTGCAGGGCCGCGTCGGCCTTGGGCCGCATCGCGCGCTCCACCTGGTCGGGCTCGAGCGACTCGATCGTGCCGTCGTCGAGCACGCCGGCGGCGTGGATCACGGCCGTCAGCGGGTGCTCCTCCGGAATCGACTCGATCAGCGCGGCCAGCTCGTCGCGGTCCGCGACGTCGCAGGCCGCGACGGTGACCTGGGCGCCGAGCTCCCCGAGCTCGGCCTCGAGCTCGTCGATGCCTTCGGCGTCGCGGCCGCGGCGGCTGGCCAGCAGCAGGTGCTTCGCATCGTGCGTCCTGGCCAGGTGGCGCGCCACCAGCGCGCCCAGGCCGCCGGTGCCGCCCGTGATCAGCGTCGTTCCGGCGGACTCGAACGGGGTGCGCCGCCCGGGGTCGTCGTCGGCCGGCGCGGCCGGCGCCGGCGCGCGCGCCAGGCGCGGGGCCCACGCGGCTCCGTCGCGCAGCGCGAGCTGCGGCTCGTCGTGGGGCAGGCCGTGCCCCAGCGCGCTCCACGAGGCCTCGCTGCCGTCCACGTCGACGAGCAGGAAGCGATCCGGGTGCTCGAACTGGGCGCTGCGGCCCAGGCCCCAGACCGGCGCGGCGGCCAGGTCCGGCAGCTCGTCCCCGCCCACGCCGACGGCGCCCCGGGTGATGAGCACGAGCTGGGCGTCGCCCAGGCGCCCGTCCGACAGCCAGGCCTGGAGCAGCTCCAGCGTCCGCTGCACGTTCGCGCGGGCGGCCACGGCGCTCTCGGCGTCGGCCGTGGGGGCGGTCGCGCCGTCCGGCGCCGCGGTTGCGACGACCGCGAGCACGGCGTCGGGCGGCGCTGCGCCATCGTCGATGGCCTTGGAGAGCGCGGCCAGCTCGTCGTGGCGCTCCGCGTCCAGCCCGGGCGCCTCGACGTCGCCGAGCAGGGCGAGGTGGCGGGGCGTCCCGTTGGTGGACGGGGCGGGGACCTCGGTCCAGTCGAGCCGGTACAGCGCGTCGGGCGTGGCGGGCCTCAGCCCCTTCAGCTGGGAGGGGTCGACCGGGCGGGCCACCAGCGACTCCGCCGTGACCGCCGCCGCGCCCGCCGCGTCGATCGCCGTCACGCTGATCGCGTCGGTCCCCGCCGGCGCCAGGCGCACGCGCAGAGCAGGGGCGCCGGACCGGTGCACGCGGACGCCGAACCAGGCGAAGGGCAGGCGCAGCGTGCTGGCCTCGGTCGCGAGCGACGCGTGCAGCGCCGCGTCGAACAGCGCCGGATGGATCCCGAAACGACCGGCCTCGCCCTCCTGCTCGTCGGCCAGGGCCACCTCGCCGAACAGCTCGTCGCCGCGCCGCCACGCCGCACGCAGGCCCTGGAAGGCGGGTCCGTAGCTCAGCCCCAGCTCGGCCAGGCGGTCGTAGAGGAACTCCGTGTCGACCGGCTCGGCGCCGTCGGGCGGCCACGACTCGGCGGCCAGCGCCTCGGCGGACGAGTCGGGCTCCGCCGCCGCGTTGGCGGCCAGCGTGCCGCCGGCGTGGCGCGTCCACTCGGTGCCGCTCTCGTCCGCGCCGGGCGCGACGTCGTCCGGGCGCGAGTGGACGGCGATCTGACGCCGTCCCGCGTCGTCGGGGTCCGCGACCGTCACCTGGAGCTTCACGGCCCCGCGCTCGGGCAGCGCCAGTGGCACCTCGAGGGTCAGCTCCTCGAGCGTCTCGGCCCCCAGCTCCGCCCCCGCCGCCAGCGCCAGCTCCACGAAGGCGGTGCCGGGCAGTAGGACGTTGTCGAGCACGGCGTGGTCGGCCAGCCAAGGGTGCGTGGCGAGCGAGATGCGACCCGTGAACGCCCAGCCCTGGTCGCCCGTGAGCTGCAGCGACGCGCCGAGCAGCGGGTGATCGGAGGCGCCCAGGCCGGCCGCGGCGATAGCGCCGGTTCCGGGGTCGGGCGTGAGCCAGTAGCGCTCGCGCTGGAAGGCGTAGGTGGGGAGGTCGGCGAGGCGGCCGCCGGTGAGGAGTGTCTGCCAGTCGGGGTGCGCGCCGCGGACGTGGGCCTCGGCGAGGAAGCCTGTAAGCGCTTCGGCTTCGGGACGGTCGTGGCGGAGGGTGGGCACGAGCAGGGCGTCGGCGTCGACGGTCTGGGCGGCCATGGCGGAGAGGACGCCGTCGGGGCCGAGCTCGAGGTAGCGCGTTACGCCTTGGGTTTCCAGGTGGCGGATGCCGTCGGCGAAGCGGACGGTCTCGCGGACGTGGCGGACCCAGTAGTCGGCGGAGGCGAGATCCTGCTCGGCGTCGCCGGTCAGGTTCGAGACGATCGGGATCCGCGGCGGCTCGTAGGTCAGCTCCGCCGCCAGCTCGCGGAACTCGTCGAGCATCGGCTCCATCAGCTGCGAGTGGAAGGCGTGGCTGACGCGCAGGCGGCTGGTGCGACGCTCCTTCGATTCCCACTCCTCGGCCAGCTCTTCGATCGCGTCGGCTTCACCTGAAACGACGGTGGAGCGCGGGGCGTTTACAGCGGCTATCGAGAGGCTGGGATCGAGGTTGGTTGTGACCTCGTCCTCGCTTGCCTCGATCGCGACCATCGCGCCGCCCTCGGGCAGCGCTCCCATCAGCTTCCCGCGCGCTGAGACGAGCTTGCAGGCGTCCTCGAGCGACAGGACGCCGGCGACGTGGGCCGCCGCCAGCTCGCCGATCGAGTGGCCGATCAGGAGGTCCGGCTTGAGGCCGAAGGACTCGATCAGGCGGTAGAGCGCGACCTCGACCGCGAACAGCGCGCTCTGGGTGTTCTCGGTCCGTGCGAGCTCCTCCTCATTGCCCGCGAACGTCAGCTCCTTGAGCCCGTCGCCGAGCTCCGCGCACGCCGCGTCGAACGCCTCCGCGAACGCCGGATACGCGTCGTAGAGCTCGCGCCCCATCCCGACGCGCTGCGCGCCCTGGCCGGTGAACATGAACGCCGTCTTGCCGCCCGCCGGCGCGCCCTCGACGACGCCGGCCGCCGGCTCGCCCCGCGCGATCGCCTCGAGCCCGGCAACGAGGGAGTCCCGGTCGCTGCCGACCACGGCCGCGCGCCGGTCGAGCTGCGCGCGCGCCGTCGCGAGCGTGAACGCGACGTCGAGCGGCTCGAGCTCCGCATGCGCCTCCACGTGCGCGCGCAGCCGCTCCGCCTGCGCCCGCAGCGCCGCCTCGCTCTTCGCCGACACGAGCCACGGCACCGTTTCGACCGCGCTGTCCTGCCCAGTGGTTGCTATGGACCCCTTAGGCAGGACGGTGGCGTCGGCGGGGGCCTCCTCGAGGATCACGTGCGCGTTCGTGCCGCTCACTCCGAACGAGGAGATGCCCGCGCGCCGGGGCCGCTCGCCCGCCGGCCACGGCTCGGGCTCCACGAGCAGCTTCACCTCGCCGGCCGACCAGTCGACGTGCGGCGTCGGCCGGTCGACGTGCAGCGTCGGCGGCAGCTCGTCGTGGCGGAGCGCCATCACCATCTTGATCACGCCGGCCACGCCGGCCGCGGCCGACGTGTGGCCGATGTTCGACTTGATCGAGCCGACTCGCAGCGGGCCGTCCGCGCGCTCGCGTCCGTACGTCGCCAGGAGAGCCTGCGCCTCGATCGGGTCGCCGAGGGTGGTGGCCGTGCCGTGCGCCTCGACGGCGTCGACGTCGGCCGCCGCCAGTCCCGCGTTGGCCAGCGCCTGAAGGATCACGCGCTCCTGCGACGGGCCGTTGGGCGCCGTCAGCCCGTTGCTGGCGCCGTCCTGGTTGGTCGCGCTCCCGCGCACCACCGCCAGCACGCGGTGGCCGCGGCGGCGCGCCTCCGACAGCCGCTCCAGGACCACCAGGCCGGCGCCGTCCCCGAACCCGGTGCCGTCCGCACCGGCCGCGAACGACCGGCAGCGCCCGTCCTGCGACAGGCCGCGCTGGCGGCTGAACTCGATGAACTGCGCCGGGGTGGCCATCACCGTCGCGCCACCGGCCAGCGCCAGCGAGCACTCGCCGGAGCGCAGCGCCTGGCAGGCCAGGTGCAGCGCCACCAGCGACGACGAGCACGCCGTGTCCACCGTCATCGCGGGCCCCTCGAGCCCGAAGGTGTACGCGATGCGGCCGGACACCACGCTCGTGGCGCGGCCAGTCAGCCGGAAGCCCTCCAGCTCGGCGGGCCCCTGGCCGGAGCCGTAGTCCGAGGAGCTGATGCCGGTGAACACGCCGCTCTGGCTGCCGCGCAGCGACGCCGCGTCGATCCCCGCGTGCTCGAACGCCTCCCAGGCGGTCTCCAGCAGCAGCCGCTGCTGCGGGTCCATCGCCAGCGCCTCGCGCGGGCTGATGCCGAAGAAGCCCGCGTCGAACTCGCCGGCGTCGTAGAGGAACCCGCCCTCCCGCGTGTAGGCCGTTCCCGGCTGGTCGGGATCGGGGTCGTACAGACGCTCCAGGTCCCAGCCGCGGTCGCTCGGGAAGTTCGAGATCGCGTCGGTGCCGGAGGCCACCAGCCGCCACAGCTCCTCCGCCGAGCGCACGCCGCCCGGGAAGCGGCACGCCATCCCGACGATCGCGATCGGCTCGTCGGCGCGCGCGGCCGCGCGCGGGAGCGCCGGAGCTCCGCGCTCGCTCCCCTCGACGCGCGAGCGCAGCAGCTTGGCCACCGCGGCCGGCGTCGGGTGGTCGAACACCAGCGTCGAGGGCAGCCGCAGGCCGGTGGCCTGACCGAGCCGGTTGCGCAGCTCGACCGCCGACAGCGAGTCGAAGCCGAGCTCCTTGAACGCCCGCTGCGGATCGACCGCCTCGGCCGAGGGGTGCCCCAGCACCGCCGCCGCGTGGGCGCGCACCAGCTCGAGCACCACCCCGTCCCACTCGGCCTCGGGCACGGACGACAGGCGGCGCGCGAGCATGCCGCCCGCGTCGTCGGTCCGGCGGGCAGGCGTCCGGACCAGGCCGCTCAGAAGCGCGGGCAGCAGGTCCGCGCGCGCGGCGGCCCTGAGGGCCGGAGTGTCGAGCGACACCGGCACCAGCAGCGCCTCGTCGACCCCGACGGCGATGTCGAACAGCTCGAGCCCGTGCTCGTCCGACAGCGCCTCGACGCCCATGCGCCTCATGCGGGCCAGGTCGGCCTCCGCCAGGTCGCCGGTCATGCCACCGGCCTGCGCCCAGGGCCCCCACGCCAGCGAGCTCGCGGGGAGCCCGCTGGAGCGGCGGTCCTGCGCGAGCGCGTCCAGGAACGCGTTCGCCGCCGAGTAGTTCCCCTGGCCCGGGCGGCCGAAGGTCGCCGCGAACGAGGAGAAGACGACGAACGCGGCGTGGTCGCGGTCGGCCGTCAGCTCGTGCTGGTGGAGCGCCGCGTCGGCCTTCGGGCGCATCACGCGGTCGATCCGCTCGCCGTCGAGCGACTCGATCGTGCCGTCGTCGAGCACGCCGGCGGCGTGGATGACGGCGGTGAGCGGGTGCTCGGCCGGGATCGAATCGAGCAGCTCGGCAAGCTGGTCGCGATCGGCGACGTCGCAGGCCGCGACCGTGACGTGCGCGCCCAGCTCGTCGAGCTTGTCCTCCAGCTCGGCGACTCCCTCCGCGTCCCGGCCGCGACGGCTGGCCAGCATGAGGTGGCGGGCGCCGTGCTCGGCCGCGAGGTGGCTCGCCACCAGCGCCCCCAGGCCGCCGGTCCCGCCCGTGATCAGCACCGTGCCCTCGCGGTCGATCGCCCGCGGCACGCTCAGTACGACCTTGCCCACGTGGCGCGCCTCGCGCAGCGCCCGGAACGCGTCCGGCGCGCGACGGACGTCGTAGGTCGAGATCGGCGGGTGATGCAGGGCCCCGCTCTCGAACAGGTCGACGACCTCGCGCAGGATCTGGCCGAGCCGGTCGGGACCGGCTTCGAACAGGTCGAAGGCCGTGTAGGTCACGCCCGGGTGCCGGTCGGCCACCTCGTCGGGATCCCGGATGTCGGTCTTGCCCATCTCGACGAAGCGCCCGCCGCGCGGCAGCAGGTCGAGCGACGCGTCCACGAACTCGCGCGCGAGCGCGTCGAGCACGACGTCGACGCCGTCGCCGTTCGTGCGATTGAGGAACTTCTCCTTGAAGTCGAGGTCGCGCGACGACGAGATGTGGTTGTCGTCGATCTCCAGCTCGCGCAGGGCCTCCCACTTCCCTTCGCTCGCCGTCGCGTAGACCTCGGCGCCGAGATGGCGGGCCAGCTGCGTGGCCGCCATCCCGACGCCGCCGGCGGCGGCGTGCACGAGCAGCTTCTCGCCCTGCCGGAGCTTCGCCAGATCGACCAGCGCGTAGTAGGCGGTCAGGAAGACCACCGGCACGGCGGCCGCCTGCGCGAACGACCAGCCGGCCGGGATCGGCACGAGCGTGCGCGAGTCGGTGACGGCAAGCGGCCCCAGGCCGTCCGGGATGAGGCCCATCACGCGGTCGCCGGGCCGCAGGTCGTCCACGTCCGATGCGGTCTCGACTACCACCCCGGCCCCCTCGGAGCCCAGCGGCGCCTCGCCGGGGTAGAGCCCGAGCGCGATAAGGACGTCGCGGAAGTTGAGACCGGCGGCGTGGACGGCGATCCGCACCTGGCCCGCCGCGAGCGGCTCGGCGGCCGCCGGAGCGGCGAGCAGGGTCAGGTCGTCCACCGTCCCGCGGCCGTCGCTGCCCAGCCGCCAGGCAGCTTCGCCGGGCGGCGGAACGAGGGATCCGCCGGCGCCGAGGCGCGTCAGCCGCGGCGCGAGCAGGGTCCCGTCGCGGAGCCCCAGCTGCGGCTCACGAGCCCAGGGCGCCGCGGATAGCGCGTCGAGTGAGGCCTCGCTGCCGTCCAGGTCCACCAGCACGAAGCGCTCCGGGTGCTCGGACTGGGCGCTTCGGAGCAGTCCCCAGAGTGGAGCGGCGACCACATCCGGGGACTCGTCGTGACTCACGGCCACGGCTTGGCGCGTGACCAGCGCGAGCCGCGAGTCGGCCAGGCGTTCGTCGGCCAGCCAGGCCTGCAGCAGCTCGAGCGTCCGCTGAACGCCCGCGCGCGCGGCCTCGGCGCGCCGCTCGGCCTCTGACTCGGCCATGGCGCGCACCAGCACCGTGTCCGGCGCGGCAGCGCCTCCGTCGATCGCCGCTCCGAGCGCCGCCAGGTCCTCGTAGCGCTCGGCGTCCAGGCTGGGCGCATCGAGCTCGCCGAGCACCGCGACGCCCGACGCGGTCCCGCTCGAGGAGGCGGCGGGGAGCTCGACCCACTCCAGCCGGAACAGCGAGTCGTGCCCCGCGCTTGGCGCGCGCTGGAACCGGGAGGGATCGACGGGCCGCGCAACGAGCGACTCGGCCGTGACGACCGGCGCGCCGGTCTCGTCGAGCGCGGTCAGGCTCGTCGCCTCGGGGCCGCTGGGGGCCAGGCGCACACGGAACGACGACGCGCCGCCCCGATGCAGGCGGACGCCGCTCCACGCGAACGGCAGCCGCACCTGAGCGTCCTCCGGGCCGGCGAACGCCGCGTGGAGAGCCGCGTCGAGCAGGGCCGGGTGAACGCCGAAGCCGGCGGCGGCCTCTGTTTGCTCCTCGGCCAGGCTCACCTCGGCGAACAGCTCGTCGCCGCGCTGCCAGAGCGCCCGCAGACCCTGGAACGCCGGCCCGTAGCCCAGGCCGAGCTCCGCCAGGCGGTCGTAGAGGGACTCGACGTCGACCGGCTCGGCGCCGTCCGGCGGCCACGACTCCGCCGCAAACGCTTGGGTGTCTTCATCCGCTTGGGCGGTGTGCGGCGCCAGCACGCCGCTCGCGTTGCGGGTCCACTCGACGGCGGTGGACACGTCCGCGTCGGGGTCCTGCGCGCGGGAGTAGACGGCGAGCTGGCGCCGACTCGACTCGTCGGGCTCCTCGACGCTCACCTGAAGCTGCATCGCCCCGCGCTCGGACAGGACCAGCGGCGCCTCGATCGTCAGCTCCTCGAGCGCGCCACAGCCCACCTGCGCGCCGGCGCGCAGCGCGAGCTCGACGAACGCGGTGCCCGGAAGCAGGACCGTGTCGAGGACCGTGTGGTCGCGCAGCCACGGGTGCGTGGCGAGGGACAGGCGACCGGTGAAGAGGCACCCCTCCTCCCCCGCGACCGGCACCATGGCGGCGAGCAGCGGGTGGTCGGCCGCGTCCTGGCCCGCGGCCAAGGCGCCCCCGGAACCGGGGCGGGCCTCCAGCCAGAACCGCTCGCGCTGGAACGCATAGGTCGGCAGCGCAACGCGCCTCGGCCGCGCCGGTGCGAGCACGCGCTCCCAGTCGACGGCGACGCCGTGGACGTGCGCCTCGGCGAGCGAGGTCGTGAAGCGCTCGAGCCCGCCCTCGCCGCGGCGCAGCGAGCCGATCGCGGCGACCTCGGCCGCGAGCGCCTCGGCGCTCTCTTGGACCGCCATCGTCAGCACCGAGTGGGCGCTCGCCTCGACGAAGGCGGTCGTGCCGTCGGCGATCAGCGCCCGCGTCGCCGCCTCGAAGCGGACGCGCTCGCGCA
The DNA here is from genome assembly GCA_036389105.1 of Thermoleophilaceae bacterium. Classification (GTDB taxonomy): domain Bacteria; phylum Actinomycetota; class Thermoleophilia; order Solirubrobacterales; family Thermoleophilaceae; genus AC-37. Next base: position 6,020 of record DASVQK010000103.1, on the reverse strand, counting down.
GGCTCGAGTACCAGTAGTCGGCGTCGAGCTCGGCGGTGTCGAGCGGCGCGCCGGTGGCGGTCGAGAAGAACGCGATCTCGCCGCTCTTTGGCCTGATCGGCGCGAGCTCGTCGAGCAGGCGCGTTCTGATCGACTCGACCTGGGCCGAGTGCGAGGCGTAGTCGACGGCGATCCGCCGCGCCCTGAGCTCATCCCGCTCGCAGTCGGCGATCAGCTCGTCGAGCGCCTGCGGCTCGCCTGAGACGACGACCGTCGCCGGGCCGTTCTCGGCGGCGATCGAGATCCGCTCGCCGAAGCGCTCGATCCGCTCTTCGACCTCGTTCACCGAGAGCGCGAGCGAGACCATCCCGCCGCGGCCGGCGAGCTCGTCGGCGACCGCCTGGCTGCGCAGGCAGACGACGCGCGCGGCGTCCGCGAGCGAGAGCCCGCCGGCGACGTGGGCGGCGGCGATCTCGCCCTGCGAGTGGCCGACGACGACGTCGGGCTCGACGCCGCAGGAGCGCCACAGCGCCGCCAGCGAGACCATCACGGCGAACAGCGCCGGCTGGACGACGTCGACGCGCTCGAGCGCGGGGGCGCCCGGCGCTCCCCTGAGGACGTCGTGAAGCGACCAGTCGCAGTGGACGGCGAGCGCGGCGGCGCAGGCGTCGATCTGGTCTCTGAACAGCGGCGAGGCGTCGATCAGCTCGAGCGCCATCCCCCGCCACTGCGAGCCCTGGCCGGGGAACAGGAAGGCGAGCCGGCCGCCGGCGGCGCTCGCCTGGCCGCTGACGAGGCCCTGGGCGGGCTCGCCGCGCGCGAGCGCGTCGAGTGCGGCGAGCATGCTGTCGCGGTCCGCTCCGACGAGCGCGGCGCGGCGCTCGAGCTGGGCGCGCGCGGTCGCGAGCGTGAAGGCGACGTCGGTCGGGGCGAGCCCGGGGTGGGCGTCGAGGTGCGCGCGCAGGCGCGCCGCCTGGGCGCGCAGCGCGGGCTCGGACCTCGCCGAGAGGAGCCAGGCGACGGCGTCCGGCTGCGCGGCGGCGCCCGGCTCGGCCGGCTCCTCCCCGGCGGCGTCTGGACGCGGCGCCGGCGCGTGCGCGGCCGCCGGCGCCTCCTCGAGGATCACGTGCGCGTTCGTGCCGCTGACGCCGAACGACGAAACGCCGGCGCGCCGCGGGCGCTCGCCCGCCGGCCACGGCTCGGGCTCGGTCAAGAGCTTCAGCTCGCCCGCCGACCAGTCGACGTGCGGCGTCGGCTCGTCGACGTGCAGCGTCGGCGGCAGCTCGCCGTGGCGCAGGGCCTGGACCATCTTGATGACCCCGGCAACTCCGGCGGCAGCCGACGTGTGCCCGATGTTCGACTTGATCGACCCGAGCCGCAGCGGACCGTCGGCCCGCTCCTGGCCGTAGGTCGCGAGCAGCGCCTGCGCCTCGATCGGGTCGCCGAGTGTCGTGCCCGTCCCGTGCGCCTCGACCGCGTCGACCTCGGCCGGCGAGACCCCCGCGTTCGCGAGCGCCTGGCGGATCACGCGCTCCTGCGACGGCCCGTTCGGCGCCGTCAGGCCGTTGCTCGCGCCGTCCTGGTTGGTGGCGCTGCCGCGGATCACCGCCAGCACGTCGTGGCCCGCGCGGCGCGCGTCCGACAGCCGCTCGAGCACGAGCAGGCCGGCCCCCTCCGACCAGCCGGTGCCGTCGGCGCTCGCGGCGAACGACTTGCAGCGCCCGTCCGGAGACAACCCCCGCTGGCGGCTGAACTCGACGAACAGCGACGGCGTCGACATCACGGCAACCCCGCCCGCCAGCGCCATCGAGCACTCGCCGGAGCGCAGCGCCTGGCACGCGAGATGGAGCGCCACCAGCGACGACGAGCACGCGGTGTCCACCGTCACTGCCGGCCCCTCGAGCCCGAACGTGTACGCCACCCGGCCGGACACGACGCTCGAACCGACCCCCGTCGCCAGGTAGCCCTCCACGTCGTCCGGCAGCGAGCCGGGCCCTGTGCCCGTGGCGTAGTCCTGGTACATGACGCCCGTGAAGACGCCGGTCTGGCTGCCGCCGAGGGAAGTCGGGTCGATGCCGGCGTCCTCGAGCGCCTCCCAGGCCGTCTCCAGGCAGATGCGCTGCTGGGAGTCCATCGCCAGCGCCTCGCGCGGCGCGATGCCGAAGAACCCCGCGTCGAACTCGGCCGCGTCGTGCAGGAAGCCGCCCTCGCGCGCGTAGGACGTGCCGGGGTGATCGGGGTCCGGGTTGTAGAGGCGGTCGAGGTCCCAGCCACGGTCGGTCGGGAACTCCGAGATCGCGTCGGTGCCGGAGGCCACCAGCTCCCACAGCTCCTCCGGCGTGGCGACGCCGCCCGGGTAGCGGCAGCTCATCCCCACGATCGCGATCGGCTCGTCCAGGCGCGCGGCCCGCGCGGGTGCCGCTGGCCCGGCGCGCTCGGCGCCCTCCGCGCGCGCGAGCAGGACGGCGGCGACCGCGGTCGGCTTCGGGTGATCGAACACCAGGGTGGCCGGCAGCCGCAGGCCGGTCGCCTTCGACAGGCGGTTGCGCAGCTCTACCGCCGCCAGCGAGTCGAAGCCCAGCTCCTTGAAGGCTCGCTCCACCTCCACCTCGGCCGGCGAGTCGTGGCCCAGCACCGCGGCCACCTCACCGCGCACCAGCTCGAGCACGACGGCCGCATGCTTCTCCTCCGGTACGGCGGCCAGCCGCTGCGCCAGCGAGCTGCCCTCGTCCCTGGCTCGGCGGGCCGGGGCGCGCACCAGGCCGCGCAGCACCGCCGGCATGGTTCCCGCGCGCGCGTGTCCGCGCAGGGTCTCCAGGTCGAGGCGCACCGGCACGAGCAGCGGCTCGTGGCTGGCCAGGGCGGCGTCGAGCAGATCGAGTCCCTGCTCGGGCGCGATCGGCAGCATCCCCAGCCGCGCCCGGATCTGGCGATCGAGCCGCTCGAGCTCGGCCGCCTCGCGATCGCCGGTCATCGCGCTCTCCTGGGCCCACAGGCCCCACGCGAGCGATGTCGCCGCAAGACCCTGCGCCCGCCGCCGCTCCGCCAGCGCGTCTAGGAACGCGTTGGCCGCCGTGTAGTTGCCCTGGCCGGCCCCGCCCAGCGTGGCGACGGCCGACGAGAACAGGATGAAAGCCGACAGGTCGAGCCGCTCGGTCAGCTCGTGCAGGTGGATCGCGGCGTCGACCTTGGGGCGCAGCACGCGATCGACCCGCTCGCGGTCCAGCGACTCGATCGTCCCGTCGTCGAGCACGCCGGCGGTGTGGATCACGGCGGTCAGCGGGTGCTCCGCAGGGATCGCGTCGAGCAGGGCGGCCAGCTGGTCGCGGTCCGCCACGTCGCAGGCGGCGACGGACGCCTCGCAGCCGAGCTCGGCCAGCTCGAACTCCAGCTCGGCGGCGCCGTCGGCGTCGCGCCCGCGGCGGCTGACCAGCAGCAGCTTCCGCGCGCCGTGGGCGCTCGCCAGGTGGCGGGCGGTGAGCGCGCCGAGGCCGCCGGTGCCGCCGGTGATCAGCACCGTGCCCTCGGGATCGAGGCGCGCGTCGGCTCGCTCGGGCTCGGCGGCCGGCGCTTGGGCGCGCGCCAGGCGCGGCGCCAGCAGCGCGCCGTCGCGGAGCGCGAGCTGCGGCTCGCCGGCGTTCACCGCGGTCGGGAGCCCGGCCTGTGAAGCGTCGGCGCCGTCGACGTCGATCAGCAGGAAGCGATCGGGGTGCTCGGCCTGAGCGCTTCGCAGGAGCCCCCAGAGCGGAGCCGTGGTCAGGTCGGGTGCCTCGCTTTCACGGGCTGCCACGGCGTCGCTCGTGACAAGCGCCAGCCGGGTGTCGCCCAGGCGCGGGTCGCCCAGCCACCGCTTGAGCAGCTCTAGCGTGCGGTTCACGGACTCGCTCACGGATTGCACGAGCCCGTCGCCGTCAGGGCTCGACGGGGCGGCCACCAGCACCGTGTCCGGCGCCGGCGTGCCCTCCTCGATGGCGTCGCCCAGCGCCGCCTCGTCGGCGTAGCGCTCGCCCTCGACGGCCAGGCCGTCGCCCAGCACCACGACGATCGGTGGGGTCCCGTTGGTGGACGGGGCCGCGACGTCCACCCACTCAACGCGGTACAGCCCGTCGTGTCCGCCGCGGCTCGCGGCGGCCAGCTGCCCGGCGTCCACCGGTCGGGAGGCCACCGACCGCACCGACAGCACCGGCGTGCCCGCCTCGTCCAGCGCCGCGATGCTCACGGCGTCGGGGCCCGCGGGCATCAGGCGTACGCGCAGCCGGGAGGCACCGGGCGCGTGCAGGCGGGCGCCGCTCCACGCGAACGGGAGCGGCAGCGCGCGGGGGTCGCGTCCGTCGCGCCCATCGGCCGCGGCGTCGTTCATCCGTCCCAGCTCGCTGTGGAAGATCGCGTCGAACAGCGCCGGGTGGAGACCGAAGCGACCGGCCTCCGGAGCCTCGTCCTCGCCCAGGCCGACCTCGGCAAACAGCTCGTCGCCACGGCGCCACGCCGCGGCCACGCCCTGGAACGCGGGGCCGTAGCCGAAGCCGGCCTCCGCCAGGCGGTCGTAGAGGAACTCGCTGTCGACCGGCTCGGCGCCCTCCGGCGGCCAGGCCTCGGCCGCGAAGCCGTCGAGGTCCGCGTCCGCCGCCGCGTCGGCGGCCTCCGCCAGCACGCCGCTCGCGTTGCGGGTCCACTCGCCCGAACCGGCCAGGGCCGTGCCCGGAGACTCCTCGACGCGCGAGTACACGGTGAGCGGGAGGCCACCCGAACCGTCCGGGTCACCGACGATCAGCTGAACCTGAACCGCGCCGCGCTCGGGCAGGATCAGCGGCGCCTCGAGCGTCAGCTCCTCGATCGTGTCGGCGCCCACCTCGGACCCGGCGTGCAGGGCGAGCTCGGCGAAGCCCGTTCCCGGCAGGAGCACCGTGCCGTGCACCGCGTGGTCTGCCAGCCATGGGTGCGTCTCGAGCGACAGCCGGCCAGTGAACAGCCAGCCCCGGTCGCCACCCAGGCGCACGGCGCCCCCGAGCAGCGGATGGCCGTCGGCCGCCATTCCGGTCGCGGCGACATCGCCGACGCCGCTCATGGTGTCGAGCCAGTAGCGCTTGCGCTGGAAGGCGTAGGTCGGGAGCTGGACGGTGCGGCCGCTGTTCAGCACGGCGGCCCAGTCGACGTCGGCGCCGCGGACGTGGGCCTCGGCGAGGAAGCCGGTCAGGGCTTCGGCCTCGGGACGGTCCTTGCGGAGGGTCGGGACGAGCAGGGCGTCCTGCTCGATGGTCTGGGCGGCCATGGCGGAGAGGACGCCGTCGGGGCCGAGCTCGAGGTAGCGGGTGACGCCGGCCTGTTCGAGTGATCGGATTCCGTCCATGAAGCGGACCGGCTCGCGGACGTGGCGGACCCAGTAGTCGGGCGCGGCGATGTCCTGCTCGGCGTCGCCCGACAGGTTCGAGACGATCGGGATCTGTGCGGCGTTGAAGGTCAGGCTCTCCGCGACCTGGCGGAACTCGTCGAGCATCGGCTCCATCAGCTGGGAGTGGAAGGCGTGGCTGACGCGCAGGCGGCTGGTGCGCCTGTCCTTCGCTTCCCATTCCTTGGCCAGCTTCTCGATCGCGTCTGCGTCCCCTGAGACGACGGTCGAGCGCGGGGCGTTTACAGCGGCTATCGAGAGGCTGGGATCGAGGTCTTCTGTGACCTCCTCCTCGCTTGCCTCGATCGCGACCATCGCGCCGTCCTCCGGGAGCGCTCCCATCAGCTTGCCGCGCGCTGCGACGAGCTTGCAGGCGTCCTCGAGCGACAGGACGCCGGCGACGTGGGCCGCCGCCAGCTCGCCGATCGAGTGGCCGATCAGGAAGTCGGGCCTGAGGCCGAAGGACTCCAAGAGGCGGTAGAGGGCGACCTCGACCGCGAACAGCGCGCTCTGGGTGTTCTCGGTCCGTGCGAGCTCCTCCTCATTGCCCGAGAACGTCAGCTCCTTCAGGTCGTCGCCGAGCTCGGCGCAGACCGCGTCGAACGCCTCGGCGAAGGCTGGGTACGCGTCGTAGAGCTCGCGCCCCATGCCGACG
>DASVQK010000102.1:0-5131 GCA_036389105.1 Thermoleophilaceae bacterium | reverse complement strand
CAGCAGCCACGCGTCGGTGTCCGGCCGGATCGGGACGTGCTCGAAGGCACGCGCGGTCTCGCTCCGCCGGGGGTCGACCGCCACCACCCGCCCCCCGCGCGCGGCTATCGCCATCAGCCGCTCGCGCATGCGCGGCGCCGTCAGGACGCTGCCGTTGGACACGAACGGGTTGGCTCCCAGGCACAGGAGGAAGTCGGTGCGCTGGAGGTCCGGGATCGGGATCTCGAGCACGGTCCCGTAGAGCAGCTGGCTGGCCATCAGGCGGCTGCTCACGTCCTGGGACGCCGTGCCGTAGAAGTGCGGCGAGCGAAGCGAGTCGATGAAGCCCTTGCTCCACGTGTAGTGGCCGAAGGAGAAGGTGTACGGCACGCCCGCGTACCAGCCGACCGAGCGGCGCCCGTGGCGGCGGCGGATCGCGCGCAGGCGCGCGGCGATGCCGTCCATCGCCTCCTCCCAGCTCACCCGCTCGAAGCCGTCGCCCCCCGGCAGCCTGCGCAGTGGGTGGAGGACGCGGTCGGGATCGTTCTGGACGTCGGTCATGGCGATGCCCTTGGGACAGGCCGCTCCCCGCGAGGCCGGGTTGAGCGCGTCCGGCCGCAGCTTGACCACGCGCCCGTCGTCCACGGTGGCGATGAGGCCGCACAGGGCCTCGCAGTTCCGGCAGAAGGTGATTCGCTCGCCGCTCGGCACGCCAGCGACGCTGACCCTATCCGAGCGGTAGGCCCCGCGGGTACCCCCCCTTTTAGGGGGTGACTAGGCGGCTTGCGCCTGGTCCCCCCGGCGGCTGGGGTGCGTCCAGATCGTCGAGCAGCGACACCCTCATGGAGTGCCAGACGATCCAGGCGGCGACGTGGCTTGTGGCTCTCAGGGCGACGTTGACCATTGCGGCGACCTCGCGATCCACCCTACAACACGCACCCGGACGTCGGCGCTCCCAAAAACCTGCTCTGAGCGGGAATTTCCTGGTGAGCGGCGGTGCGCCAACAGGGCGCCCGGGAGGCGTCGTCGCGGGTTCCGAAGACGCCATCTCTAGGGTTCCCGCCGTGGCGGCCGAAGCCCAGGACCGGGTCACGATGGACAAGATCGTCGCGCTCTGCAAGCGGCGCGGCTTCGTGTTCCAGTCATCGGAGATCTACGGCGGCCTGGCGTCGACCTACGACTACGGGCACTACGGCGTGCTGCTCAAGTCGAACGTGAAGGCCGAGTGGTGGCGCGCCATGCTCCAGCTGCGCGACGACATCGTCGCCCTCGACGCCGCCATCCTCATGCATCCGAAGACGTGGGAGGCGTCGGGCCACCTGGAGGGCTTCACCGACCCGCTCGTGCAGTGCCTCGGCGAGTGCAAGCGGCGCTGGCGCGAGGACCACCTCCGCGAGGCCAAGCCGGAGGGCGAGCTGCACTGTCCCGAGTGCGGCGGCGAGCTCTCGGAGCCACGCCAGTTCAACCTCATGTTCAAGACCCACATGGGCCCGGTGGAGGAGGAGGGCGCCGTGGTCTACCTGCGCCCGGAGACCGCGCAGGGCATCTTCGTCAACTTCAAGAACGTCCTCCAGTTCGCGCGCAAGCGGCCGCCGTTCGGCATCGCGCAGGTGGGCAAGTCCTTCCGCAACGAGATCACGCCGGGCAACTTCGTGTTCCGCACGCGCGAGTTCGAGCAGATGGAGATGGAGTTCTTCGTCCCCCCGGACGAGGCGGAGCGCTGGTACGAGTACTGGCTGGCGGAGCGCAACCGCTGGTACACCGAGCTGGGCCTCCGGCCCGACCACCTGCGCCTGCGCCCGCACGAGGCCGACGAGCTGTCGCACTACTCGAGCGCGACCTCGGACATCGAGTACCTGTTCCCGATCGGCTGGTCGGAGCTCGAGGGCATCGCCAACCGCGGCGACTTCGACCTGACCCAGCACGCCAAGCACTCGGGCGAGAAGCTCGAGTACGTGGACAGCGCGACCGGCGACCGCTACCTACCGCACGTGATCGAGCCCGCCGCCGGCGCCGACCGGGCGACGCTGGCCTTCATGGTGGACGCGTACGACGAGGAGGAGGTGGAGGGCCGCGAGCGCGTCGTGCTGCGCTTCCACCCCCGGCTGGCGCCGGTCAAGGTGGCGGTCCTGCCGCTGGTCAACAAGGACGGGCAGCCGGAGGTCGCACGCGAGATCTACGAGGACCTGCGCGAGCGGATGCCGGCCGAGTACGACACCGGGGGCTCGATCGGCAAGCGCTACCGCCGGCAGGACGAGATCGGGACCCCCTGGGGCGTCACCGTGGACCACCAGACGCTGGAGGACCGCACCGTTACGCTGCGCGACCGCGACTCGCTCGAGCAGTCGCGGATCGGGATCGACGACCTGGGCGCCGAGCTGGAGCGCCGGCTGGCCGCTCCGTGGAGGTCGCCGAAGCTCGACTCGTCCCGGTAAGCTGGCTGTCCAGCCAAGACTTCCGAGGAAAGAGGGCCGAATGGCGACCACCGAGAGCGCGGCGCAGCGCAAGGCGATCGACGACGTCAGCTACGAGGACCTCTACAGACGCTGGGAGAACGGGAACTGGAAGGCCACCGAGCTCGACTTCACCCAGGACCGCGTGGACTGGCACGAGACGTTCGGCGACCTCGAGCGCAGGGCCGCGATGTGGAACTACTCGATGTTCTTCCACGGCGAGGACTCGGTGACCGACAACCTCTCGCCGTACATCGACGCCGCCCCGCTCGAGGAGCAGAAGTACTTCCTGGCCACCCAGCAGGTGGACGAGGCGCGGCACGCCGTCTTCTTCAGCCGCTTCATGCGCGAGGTGGTGGACCGCGGCGAGAGCGTCGGCAGCTCGCTGGAGGCCACCCGCCCCGGGCTGAGCTGGGGCTTCCGCCGCTCGTTCGAGCACCTCGACAAGGTGGCCGACGGGCTGCGCAAGGACCGCTCGCTGCCCACCCTCGCGGCCGCGATCACGATGTACCACCTGCTGGTCGAGGCCACGCTGGCCCAGCCCGGGCAGCACTTCATCGAGGGCTACCTGATCGAGCGCGGGATCCTGCCCGGCTTCCGCGCCGGCATGGAGAACGTCTCCAAGGACGAGCAGCGACACATCGGCTTCGGCGTGAAGATGCTGTCCGACCTGGTCAAGGAGGACCCGGAGTGCAAGTACGCGGTGGCCGACCTGATCCGCGAGGTCATCCCGTTCATGACCGCGGTCTTCGTGCCGCCGAACTGGGACCGCCGTTACACCGAGGTCTTCGGCTCGACGATCGAGGAGATCTACGAGCAGGGCATGATCTCGCTCGAGCAGAAGCTGAAGGCGGCCGGCCTGCCGCTCGAGGAGCTTCCGGGCGCGCCCCCCATCCCCTACGACCTGACGACGCGCGAGCGCGCGGACCGCGCGATCGCCATGCTCCAGGCGGGCTACATCGGCGAGAAGAACGGCCCGCCGGAGCGCGACCGGGAGAAGGTCGAGCTCCTGTTCGACCTGATCCAGCGCTCGGTGGACACGAGCGCGACGCCGAACGGCGCGGCCACGATCCAGTGGGAGTTCAAGGACGCGGAGCCGTGGTTCCTGCGGATCCACAACGGCTCGACGCGGACCGAGCAGGGCCGCCTCGAGCGGGCGGACGTGGTGCTGAAGTGCCGCTTCGAGGACTGGATCGACATCGTCGCCGGCCGCGAGGACGCGCGCCTGGCGATAGCCAAGGGCAAGCTGCGGCCGAAGGGCAACATCCGGCTGATGCTCAAGATGTCGAAGCTGTTCGGCCGCTAGCTCGCACGCGGTGCGGCGGGGCCGCCGCGTGAGGCTCGATCACGTCAGGCGCGGCAGCGGCCGGCCGCTCCTGCTGGTGCATGGCATCGGGGGGTCGTGGCTCACGTGGGAGCCGCTCCTCGATCGGCTGGCCGCCGAGCGCGACGCGATCGCCGTGGACCTGCCCGGCTTCGGCGGCTCGGACCCGCTGCCGCGGGGCGTCGTGCCGACTCCCGCCGCGCTGGCGGAGGCCGTGGCCGAGTTCGCGCGCGAGACGCTCGGACCCGATCCCGTGGACGTGGCCGGCCACTCGCTGGGCGGCTGGATCGCGCTCGAGCTGGCGAAGCTGGGCGTGGCGGCGCGCGCGACCGCGGTGGCGCCGGCGGGGTTCTGGGAGGGATGGGAGACCGGCTTCGCGCGCGGCCAGCTGCGCCTGACCGCATGGCTGGTTCGCGGCCACCGGCTGGACGCGATCGTCGGCCGCCGGCGCCTTCGGCCGGTCGTGGCCGGGACCCAGTTCGGCGATGCCGCCGGCGTGCCGGCGGCCCTGATGCGGCGGCAGTTCGACGCGCTCCGGGCCGCGACCCGCTACGACGAGACGCTCGAGGCGATGACAGCGCGCCGCTTCGAGGGCGGCGAGCGGATCGCCGTGCCGGTCTCGATCCTGTGGGGCACGCGCGACGGCCTGCTCCTGCCGCCTCAGGCCCCCCGCGCGCGCGACGCCGTGCCGGGCGCGGAGCTGACGATGCTGCGCGGCGCGGCGCACTTCGCCCACTGGGACCGGCCGGAGCCGGCCGTGCGAGCGCTGCTCGGGAGCTAAGCGCCGGCCGGGACCTGCTCGGCCGGCTTGGCCGCGCCCTCGAACGTCGGCCGCGGCAGCACGCGCGCGAGCGACTTGGGCAGCCACCAGTTCCAGCGTCCCATGATCCCCATCGTGGCGGGCACGAGCACGAGGCGCACGAGCGTCGCATCGAGGGCGATCGCCACCGACAGGCCCAGGCCGATCTCCTTGACCGACGGCACGCCCGTGCCGGCGAAGACCGCGAAGACCGCGACCATGATCAGCGCGGCGCTGGAGATGGTGCGCGCGCTGCGCGCCAGGCCCTCCGACACGGCGCGGGTGGTGTCCCCGGTCGCGTCGTAGCGCTCGCGGATGCGCGTGAGCAGGAACACCTCGTAGTCCATCGACAGCCCGAAGACGATCGCGAACATCATCACGGGGATGAACGGCGGCACGGGCGTCGGCGTGTCGATGCCGACGAGCTGGCCCGCCCAGCCGCCGTCCGCGACGAGCGCGACGACGCCGTACGCGGCGCCGATCGACAGGAGGTTCATGACGCCCGCCTTCAGCGCGACCGGCAGCGAGCGAAACGCGACGAGCAGCAGTAGGAACGACAGCGATACGACCGCGCCG
>DASVQK010000101.1:0-18369 GCA_036389105.1 Thermoleophilaceae bacterium | reverse complement strand
CCGCGGGCCGGCACGCGCGCCACCGCGTTGGCGCCCTCGCCGGCGGGTGCCAGCGCCGCCAGCCACTGCCGGCGGCCGCCCAGGTCGAGCTCGAACGACGCGAGCGCCGCGGCCGCCAGCACCGCCCCGGGCGCGCCCCCGAGCGCGGCCGCGCCGATGCCGGCGGCGAAGTGCGGCACGTGCCGCGCCGCCCAGCTCCGCTGGTAGCGGAAGCCCTCGACGCGCACGTCGGCGGCCCCCGCCTCGCGCAGCCGACCCGCCCCCCACTCCGCGGCGGCGCGCTCGCCGGGTCCGGCGGAGCCGCGCTCCATCGCGGCCAGCGCCTCGACGTCGCGGCGGACCGAAGGGGGCAGCGTCAGGTCCCCCGCCAGCGGGCCGGCCCCTTCAGGTCCCGTGCCAGTCGACCGGCCCCGCCACCACCAGGTGCGACCCGAGCGGGCGGCCGAGGACGCGCTGCGCCTCGCGGGCGCACTCGAGCAGCGCGTTCAGGTCCACCCCGGTCGAGTGGCCCATCTCGTGGAGCATCGAGACGAGGTCCTCGCTGGCGATGTTGCCGGTGGCGCCCGGCGGCACCGGGCAGCCGCCCAGCTCCCCGAACGACGACTCGAACGACCGCACGCCGGACTCCAGCGCGGCCAGGACGTTCGCCAGCCCCTGCCCGCGCGTGTTGTGGAAGTGGGCGGTCAGCTCGACGTCCGGCAGCCGCTCGCGGGCAGCGGCGAAGAACTCGCGCACCTGGGCCGGGTTGGCCATGCCCGTGGTGTCGCCGAACGCCACCTCCTCGCAGCCCGCCACGGCCAGCCGCTCGGCGATGCCGAGCACGCGCTCCGGCGGCACATGGCCCTCGTACGGACAGCCGAACGACACCGAGATGACGCCCTCGCACCGGAGCCCCTCGCCCCGCGCGCGCGCCACAACCCGCTCGAGGCCGCTCAGCGACTCCTCGATCGAGCGGTTCACGTTCTTCCGGTTGTGCGTCTCGCTGGCGGAGAGGAAGAGGTTGACCTCCTGGAAGCGGTCGCGCAGCTCCAGGGCGTTGTCCAGCCCGCGCTCGTTGGGGATCAGGACGGTGACGGCGACCTCCTCGGGGATCCGCGCGCGCCGCAGCACCTCGGCGCCGTCGGCCAGCTGGGGGATCACGTCCGCGCGCACGAAGCTCGTGACCTCCAGGCGCCTGAGCCCGGTACGCGCGAGCATCTCCACGAGCCGCACCTTGTCGTCGGTGGCGACGACCTCCGGCTCGTTCTGGAGGCCGTCGCGCGGGCCCACCTCGCGGATCGCGATCGTCTCGGGCTGGGACGCGGACATCGCCTAGATCATGCCCATGCCGCCGCTCACTCCGAGCGCCTGGCCGGTCACGTACGACGCGTCGTCGGAGGCGAGGAACGCGATGGTGGACGCCACCTCGTCGGGCTGGCCCAGGCGGCGCAGCGCCGTCTTGCCCACCATCCCGTCCACGATCCGGCGCCCCAGGTCGCCCAGGTGCTCGGGTGCGGCCATCAGCAGCGGCGTCTCGATCGGCCCCGGCGCGACCGCGTTGCAGGTCACGCCGTACTTGGCCGACTCCTGCGCCACCGCCTTGGTCAGGCCGATCACGCCCGCCTTGGCGGCGGAGTACACGCCCGAGCCCGGCGACCCGAGCCGCCCGGCCTCGGACGCCACGTTCACGATCCGCCCGCCGCCGCGCTCCTGCATCCCGGGCAGCACCGCGTGGGTGACCGCGATCACCCCGCGCAGGTTCACGCCCAGCACGCGGTCCCACATGTCGGGCTCGGAGTGGACGAACCAGCCGAACTCGTCGTAGCCGGCGTTGTTGACCAGCACGTCGAGCGCGGCCAGCTCCGCCTCGGCCCCGTCCACCGCGGCCCGGATCGACTCGACGGAGCGCACGTCCAGCTCGTACGCCCGGCCGCCGATCTCGGCCGCCACCTCGCGCGCGCCGTCCAGGTTCAGGTCGGTCACGGCCACGGCCGCCCCCTCGGCGGCCAGGCGCCTGCAGGTGGCCGCTCCGATCCCGCTTGCACCGCCCGTCACGAGCGCCGTGCGTCCCTCGAGCCGCATCGCGGGCAGCCTACCGGGGTCCGGTAAGGTCGCCGCGTCGTGGCGGCCCCCTCCCCAGTCCCGATCGTCGGCGGTACGGGCGCCCTGGGCTTCGGCATGGCGCTGCGCCTGGCGCGCGCCGGGGTGCCGGTCGTGATCGGATCGCGCAGCGTCGAGCGCGCCGAGGAGGCCGCCGGCCGGGTGCGCGAGCGCGTGCCCGACGCGCAGGCGGAGGGGCTCGAGAACGCGGCGGCTGCCGGCCGCGGTCCGGTGGTGCTCCTCACGGTGCCGTTCCGCGCGCAGTCGGAGAACCTGACGAACCTCAAGGAGGCGCTGAAGCCCGGCCAGGTGCTGGTGGACGCCACGGTGCCGCTTGCCGCCGCGGTGGGCGGCCGCGCCACGCGGCTCCTGGGCGTGCCGCAGGGCTCGGCCGGACAGCAGGCGCAGGACATGGCGCCCGACGGCGTGATCGTGGTGAGCGCGCTGCACACCGTCAGCGCGGCCGCGCTGGCGGACCTCGACCACGGGCTGGACGAGGACGTGCTGGTGGCCGGCGACAAGGCCGACGCCAAGCGAGCCGTGGCCGAGCTGATCGCCCGCGTTCCGGGCCTGCGGCCGGTGAACGCCGGCCGCCTGGAGGCGGCGCGGATGATCGAGGGCATCACGCCGCTCCTGATCTCCGTCAACGCCCGCTACAAGACCACCGCGGGCGTGAAGCTGACCGGCCTGCCCGGCGAGCTGTGGTAGCCGTCCTCGCCGGCGGCACCGGCGGGGCGAAGCTGGCGCGCGGGATGCTCGACGCGGTGGGCCCGGACGAGCTGGTGGTGATCGCCAACACCGCCGACGACGCCGAGGTCTACGGGGTCCGCGTGGCGCCCGACCCCGACCTGATCGCCTACTGGCTGGCCGACGCGATCGACGAGCGCGGCTACGGCATCGCCGGCGACACCTGGGAGGTGATGGGTGCGCTGGAGGCGGCGGGGCGGCCAGCGTGGTTCCGGCTGGGCGACCGCGACCTGGCGATGTGCCTAATCCGCACCGAGCTGCTGAACGCCGGGCAGCGGCTGACCGACGCCCACGCCGCGGTCGTGCGCGCCATGGGCGTGGGCGCGCGCGTGCTGCCGATGAGCGACCAGCCCGTGCGCACCCACGTGCGCGCGGGCGACCGCTGGCGGCCGTTCCAGGAGTTCATGATCGTGGACCGCGCGGCGCCCGCGATCCAGGAGGTGGAGCTGCGCGGGATCGGCGAGGCGCGCCCGACGCCCGAGGTGCTCGACGCGATCGCGGCCGCTGACGCGATCGTGATCGGGCCGTCCAACCCGGTCATCTCGATCGGCCCGATCCTGGCGCTCGAGGGCATGCGCGCGGCGCTGCGCGATTCGCCCGCGCCGGTGGTGGCGGTCAGCCCGTTCGTGGGCGGCGCCGTGGTGAAGGGCCCCACCGGGCCGTTCATGGCGCACGCCGGGCTCGCGCTCGGCAACGCCGGGATCCTGTCCGCCTACGGGGACGCGATCGACGGCCTGGTGTGCGACGAGGCGCTGCCGGACGCCGCGCTGCCGGTGCTGACGATGGACACGCTGATGGAGGACGCCGTCGGCCGCTTCAACGTGGCCGAGCAGACGCGGCTGTTCGCCGAAACGCTGGCCCGCGCGCCCGGGGGCAAGTCGGAGCGTTAGAGTCGGCCCGAGCCACCGGGGAACCTGCGTTGCGCACGCTAGCCATCGTCCCAGTCAAGAGCTTCGACACCGCGAAGCAGCGCCTGGCGAGCGCGCTGGCGCGGGGGTCGCGCGAGTCGCTTGCCCAGGCGATGTTCTCGGACGTGCTGGCCGCCCTCCGCCGGGCGCGGCGGGTGGACGAGATCGTTGTGGTGACCGCCGACCCCGCGGCCCAGTCGCTGGCGCAGGACGACGCCAGGGTGCTCCGCGACGACGCGCGCGCCGGGCAGTCGCGGGCGGCGGAGATCGGCATCCGGCACGCCATGGCGGCGCGCTTCGAGCGCGTGCTGCTGGTGCCCGGCGACACCCCGCTCATCGATCCCGACGAGGTGGACCGGCTGCTGGAGCGCACTGCCGCGGACGGCATCGCGGTGGGAATCGTGGCCGACCGCCACGGCACGGGCACCAACGCGCTGGTCCTGGCGCCGCCCGACGCGATGGCGCCGAGCTTCGGACCCGGCAGCCTGAGCCGCCACGTCCGGGCCGCCGAGGAGGCCGGCGCCGCGCACCGCCTCGAGCCGGCGGAGTCGCTGGCCCACGACGTGGACACGCCCGAGGATCTGGAGGCGCTGTCGGCCGCGCTCGCGGCGGGGCGCTCCGGCGCCCAGCGCACGCGCGGCGCGCTTCGCCAGCTCAGCCGCTCGGGGGCCCAGGGCGCACTGGCGGGCCGGCCATCGAGTTGACGGCTCTCGCCGGGCTGCCCGAGGTGCGGCCCGGCGACGACCTGGGGGCGCTGCTGGCGGCGGCCGCGCCCGAGGGCATGCGCAACGGCGACGTCCTGTGCGTGGCGCACAAGGCGGTGTCGAAGGCCGAGGGCCGGGTGCGCCGCCTGGACGAGGTGGAGCCGGGCGAGCGCGCGCGGGAGCTGGCCGCCGCGCAGGACAAGGACCCGCGCCTGGTGCAGGTGGTGCTGGACGAGTCCGCCGAGGTGCTGCGGGCGGAGCGCGGCGTGATCGTGTGCGTGACCCCGCACGGCTACGTGTGCGCCAACGCCGGCGTGGACGCCTCCAACGCGCCCGCCGGGCACGTCGTGCTGCTGCCATTCGATCCCGACGCCTCGGCCAGGCTCCTGCGGGCGCGAATCGCCGAGCTGACCGGGGCGCGGCCGGGCGTGATCGTCACCGACAGCTTCGGGCGCGCGTGGCGTGTGGGCCAGACCGACGTGGCGATCGGCGCCGCGGGGGTGGTGGCGGTGGACGACTGGTCCGGGCGCACCGACGCCGAGGGCCGCGAGCTGCGGGCCACCGCGATCGCCGTGGCCGACTCGCTCGCGGCCGCCGCCGACCTGGCGCGGGCGAAGGACTCGGGCCAGGCGGCGGTGCTGATCAGGGGCGCCGGGCGCTTCGTGACGGCCGGCGACGGGCCGGGCGCGGCAGCCCTGCGGCGCGAGCGCGGGCTGGACCTGTTCCGGTAGCGACGACCCCGGGCCGGGCACGGCATACCCCATCGTGGGGGGTAAAGGTGGCTGGCGGGATGCCGAGTGTTACTGCATGGGGGATCGCTTCCGCATGCTCGCGCTCGGCGTCGCCGTCGTCGCCGTCTGGGCGCCCGCCGCCTCGGCGCGCGACCGGCTGTTCGACGTCGAGCCGCCCAGCGCCGGCGGCAGCGCGCCCACCGCGCCGGT
This sequence comes from Thermoleophilaceae bacterium, assembly GCA_036389105.1. Taxonomy (GTDB): domain Bacteria; phylum Actinomycetota; class Thermoleophilia; order Solirubrobacterales; family Thermoleophilaceae; genus AC-37. Next base: position 12,990 of record DASVQK010000101.1, on the reverse strand, counting down.
CGTCCTGCCGAACCGCCCCGGCCCCGAGGTGAGTGGCGCCAGCGCGGTGCTCATCGGCGGGGTTGCCTACGCCCCCTCGCGTGCCCCCCTGGCCGTGAAGGCGACGATCTGGGCCGCCAACAAGATCCGCCACAAGCCGTACAAGTGGGGCGGCGGCCACGGGCGCTGGAAGGACAGCGGCTACGACTGCTCAGGCAGCGTGTCGTACGCGCTGCATGGCGGCGGCCTGCTCGACTACTCGCTGGCGTCGACCGGCTTCATGCGCTGGGGCGTGCGCGGCGCCGGCAGGTGGATCTCCGTCTACGCCAGCAAGACCCACGCGTTCATGATCGTGGCCGGCCTGCGCTTCGACACCTCGGGCATCGGTGCGAAGGGCCCCCGCTGGCGTCCCGAGCCGCGCTGGGAGCGCCACTTCAAGGTGCGCCACCCGGCGGGGCTGTAGCCTCCTCGCCGCCGCGGTCGGCCGGCGCTACAGCAGCAATGACGGGCCCGGTTCGATCGAGTGGTTCGTTTCCGAGCTAGCGCACGCGGCAGCGCACCGAGCGCCCGAGCCGCGCGCTTCGCGAGGCGAACTTCACGCTCGCCGTCACGAGCACCCGCCTGCGCTTGGCCGTGCGGTGCAGCCGGATGTGGCGGCGGAACGGCGCCCTCGCGTCGCGCGCGCCGCGGCGGTGGCGCACGCGGAACACCACCCTCCGCACGCCGCTCACGCCGTCCCCGCGCAGCGACGCCAGCACGCCGCGGCGATAGCAGCGGACCTTCAGGAGGACCGTGGACCCATGAGCCGCGCCGGTGGCGCCAGCGGCGCCGCCGGAGCCGGCATCCCCGCCCCCGCCCGCGACGTCCACCGACGGCGGCGGCGGCTCGCGCACGCTCAGCCTGGACACGAGCGAGCGGAACGAGCCGAAGGCCGGCTTCGGGGAGTAGTCGTCGTGCATCAGCCCGTACTGCTGCTGGAAGTTCGGGCTGGCCGAGTCGGCGTCGCGCAGGTCGAACCAGAAGTAGTCGGTGACGTTGTAGTTGCCGCGATACGTGCTGGCCGCGCCGATCATCGACTCGAGCGCCGCCTGCTGGTCGGCCTCGGATCGGCCGGGGCCGGTGGGGTAGCCGTTCTCCTCGATGTGGATGGGCACGGTCCTGGGGATTCCGGCGTCGTGCATGAAGCAGTCGCGCAGCTGGCTGAGGGCGTTGATCACGAAGTCGCCGGTGGCGTCCGGCTGCGCCGCCGGTGGGAAGAACGTGCCCGGGTATACGTCGAGCCCGACCCAGTCGAGCGACGACACGAACGGCTTGCCGCCGTGCTCGCGCAGGTAGGCCCAGAAGCCGTCCTCGTTGTTCGGATCGGTGCGGTAGAACCAGTTGAAGCCGATCTTGAGCTGCGAGTAGCCGAGCCGGCGCGCCTCGTCCTTGGCCGCGATCACGCCCTGGATGAGCGCGTCGCGCGAGCCCGCGTACACGCCGTCCGAGGAGTCGCCCGACGCCGCGAAGTTCACCTCGTTGGTCACCTGGAGCCGCGCACCAGGGGGTTGTCCCCGAAGCGGTCCACCACACCGCGCACGAACTTCGCGAAGCCCGCCGGGTCGTCGTCGCGGCGGTAGCGCAGCACGATCTCCACCCCGTAGCCGTGGCTCGTGTACAGGTCCACGAGGCGCCGGTGCTCGCCGTCCTCCTTCGCGTCGTTGGCGTCGTTCAGGTAGGAGCGGTAGATGTGGAGGGTGAACGGGCCGCCCGCGGGGCGCAGCTGCCCCAGGGAGCCCAGGGTCCTCCCCTCGTCCTCAGGCTTGGGCGCCGCCGGGACCACGATCTGCCCGGCCGGCCCGCCCGGGTAGATGCCGAACGCGAGCGCCCGGCCCGGCGGCTTGACCGCGACCTCAGCCGTCGACGGCGTGTCGCCGACGCAGTCCGCGCGGGCGAGCTCCGGCGCGGCCGCCAGGCCGGCGACCGCGGCGGCCAGGGCCGCCGCGGCGCGTGCGGCCCCGCGCGCCCTACGGCTATTGGCGGGCCATCGGGTCCGGCGCGCCCAGCTTGGTGACGTCCGGCGCCTCGTAGACGCCGCCCGGCGTCCCGCCCAGCGCGAGTAGGCGCGCGGGCTCGTCCCCGGTGTAGATCGTGCGCTTGGCGGCTGGCCCAACGCGGATGATGGTCTCAGGATCGAGCGGGACGCGCTCCCCATCCACCTCGACCTCGCAGCGGCCGCGCATCACGACGTAGACCTCCTCCTGCCCGCTCTCGGCGTGGTCGTGCGCCGGGAACTGCGTCAGATTCGGCGGCAGGTCCAGCACCTGCATCCCGAATGACTCCACGCCCAGCTCCGCGCGCGCTCGCTTGAACCCGCCCCGGAACGCGGCCTCCATGTCGTCGATCCGCTTCACCGTGTAGTCAGCCATGCCGTCCTCCTGTTCGCCTGCGGCCACGAAGCATACTCTCAGTATGTTTGCAGCACCCGGTAGAGGGTGTCGCGCTGCGCCGCCGGCCTTCCGGCTGCGTGAGCCGCGCCCGCCAGCTGCTCGGCCGTGAGCATCGTGCCGTGATAGGAGCCTGCCATCCGGCTGATCGACTCCTCCATCAGCGTGCCGCCCAGGTCGTTCACGCCCCAGCGGAGCGACTCGGTGGCGGCGTCCAGCCCCATCTTCACCCAGCTCGCCTGCACGTTGCGCACGCTGCGCCCCAGCGCCAGCCGGAACGCGGCCGTGTGCTTGAGGTTCTCCTCGCGCGAGATCTCCTCGATCCCGTGCGTACGTCCCAGCAGCGTGTGGAAGGGGATGAACGACAGCGGCACGAACTCCGTGAGCCCGCCGGTGCGCTCCTGGAGCGAGCGCACCACGCGCATGTGCTCGGCCAGCTCCCACGGCTCCTCCACGTGGCCGAACATCACCGTCGAGCTGGAGCGCACCCCGCAGGCGTGCGCCGCCTCCACGATCTCCACCCAGCGGCGGACCGGGAGCTTGTTGGGCGATATGCGCTCGCGCACGCCGTCGTCAAGCACCTCCGCCGCGGTACCCGGCGTGGAGCCGAGGCCCGCGTCCAGCAGCCGCTCGAACACGGCGCGCGGCGGCAGGCCCGACACCTCGCACATGCGGTCCACCTCCATCGGGGAGTACGCGTGCAGGTGGATGTCCGGCGCCGTCTCCTTTGCCAGCCGCAGCCAGCCCTCGTAGTCCTCGAGCGTCCAGTCGGGATGGATCCCGGACTGCATGCAGATCTCGGTGGCGCCGGCCTCGACGGCCTCCTCCACCCGGCGCACGAACTCGTCGCGGTCGTGCTGGTAGGCGTCGGGCGAGCGGCGGCCCTGGCCGAACCCGCAGAAAGCGCAGCCCACCACGCAGACGTTGGAGACGTTGATGTTGCGGTTCACGACGAAGGTCACCTCGTCGCCCGCCAGCTCGGCGCGCAGCTCGTCGGCCGCCTGACGCATGTCCTCGATCGCCTCCGGCCGGTTCTCCGCGAACAGCGCGGTCAACTCCTCGGGCTCGAGCCAGTCGCCGGCGCGCCCCTTCGCGATCGCGTCCGGGACCAGGTCGCGCCTGATCGGCCGCTCCTCGCGGCGGCCCGAGCCGTGGCGCGGGATGAAGCTCCAGTAACGCGTCTTGATCGCGTCCAGCACGCCCTGGTCGAGCCATTCCGGCGTCATGTACTGCGGGTACACGCACAACCGCTCGGTGAGCGCGTAGCCCCGCGGCTGGAGCTGCTTGCGCATCCGGTGCACCGACGGGAACGGGTGCTCGGGCGAGATGTGGTCGCCGTTGGCGGACAGGCCACCCAGGTCGGTGGCGCCCTCCTCCACCAGCGGCAGCCACCAGTCCGACAGGTTCGGCGGGATCTGCACGCCCACGTCCGGCATCAGCCGGCGGCACTCGCGCACCAGCGAGCGCATGTCGTCCAGCGCGATCGGCGTGGCCCAGTCGGGCAGCGCGAGCTCCTCCGGCTCGGCCGCGTCGGGCGCGCGCTGCGCCGCGTCGGCGATCCGCGCCGGCTCCTGCCCGTAGTAGCGCGGGTGCGGCACGTAGTTCTGGAGGATCACCTCCTGTAGGTGGCCGTACTCCGCGTGGACCGCGGCCAGCGCCTCGAGCGACGCCACGCGCTCCTCGGGCGTCTCCCCTATGCCCACGAGGATGCCGCTGGTGAACGGGATGCGCAGCTCGCCCGCCAGCCTGATCGTCTCCAGCCGGCGACGCGGGTGCTTGGTGGGCGAGCCGGCGTGCACGGTCTCCATCAGGCGCTCGGAGATCGACTCCAGCATCAGGCCCTGCGACGCCGTCACCTCGCGCAGGCGGGTCAGCTCGTCTCGGTCGAGCACCCCGAGGTTTGTGTGCGGGAGGAGGCCGCGGTCAAGCGCGCGCTCGCACGCCCATGCCGCGTACGAGGTGAAGCCCTCGTGCCCGTACTCGTCCAGCCGGCGGGCAACCTCGGGGTTGACCTCCGGGCGCTCGCCGGTGAGCACCAGCAGCTCCTTCACGCCGCGCCGGCTGGCCTCGTCCAGCATGCGCTCGACCTCGTCCGGCGCGTAGAGGTGCGCCTGGCGCGTGGCGAACGAGCAGTACTTGCAGTAGCACCGGCACGTGCGCGACAGCGACAGCGTGAAGTTGCGCGAGAACGTGACCCTGCGGCGCATCCGAGCCGCAGTCTACGGGTGGGCCCGCGCCGGCCCCGGGAGCCGGACGGTTACCCGACCGGCTCCATTCCCGTGACGCCCTTCTTGCCGGGCTGGACGAACAGCCAGAAGTACCCGCCGGCCGCGAGCACCGCTCCGACCCCCGGCGCCAGTACGTAGGTGAGCAGCCAGTCGCCGGCATCGCCGAAGTGATGGCCGACGATGGCGGGTCCGAGCGCGCGCGCCGGGTTGAAGCTGCCGCCCGTGAGCGGCGCGATGATCATCACGGCGAAGCCGAGCGTCGCGCCGATGGCCAGGCCGGACCAGTCCTTCAGCCCGGTGGGGTTGACCGCCACGCCGGCGATCGCCCAGACCAGCAGGAAGGTGCCGATCGCCTCGGCGCCCATGGCCGCGCCGAGCGTCTCGGCCCCGCCGCGCGCCGGTGCGCCGAAGTGCACCGGATCCCCCGCGGCGCCGCTGACGAGCCCCTTGGTGAGCAGCGCTCCGAGCACGCCGCCCGCCAGCTGCATGAGGATGTAGATCCCGGCCTCGGCGGCCCGGATCTGCCGGATGGCCAGCAGGCCGACCGTGACCGCCGGGTTGAAGTGCGCTCCCGATATCAGCGCCAGCGTCTGGATCAGGAAGAACAGGACGAAGGCGTGCACCAGCCCGACGACGGCGAAGTCCTGGAACTTGGCAGCGCCCCCGAGCGCGGAAGGCTCGATTGGGGGCACGAACCCGACCACGACCATCGAGACCGCGAACACGAGGATCAGGGTGCCGATGAACTCGGCGGCGTATGCGGCGGGTCCTCGTTCTTGCACGTGAGCCTCCTCGATCGGGTGCACGGTGGCCGCGTGGGCCGAAGGCGCGCGCAATATAGCCAGGCGGGCGGTCGCATAGGCTCCCCGGCCGTGCGGAGAAGGCTCAAGGCGGCTGGCGCGGCGGCACTCATCGCCGCCCTGGCGGCGGGCTGCGGTGGAGGGGACGGCGGCGGAGGCGCGCCGGCCGCGACCGTCCGCGTCGCGCTGGACTTCACGCCCAACGCCGCCCACGCCGGGATATTCGCGGCCACGCGCGGCGGTCTGGACCGCGCACGGAACGTCCGGCTGGTGGTCCGCCAGCCCACCGCGTCGACCGACTCGCTGAAGCTGCTCCTGTCGGGACGCGCCGAGCTGGCGGTGGTGGACGTCCACGACCTCGGGCTGGCGCGCGAGCGTGGCGAGCCGGTGGTCGGAGTCGGCGCGCTGGTGCAGCGCCCGCTGGCGTCGGTCATCGCCCGCGGACGCGTCGCCCGCCCGCGCGACCTCGAGGGCGGGCGCGTGGGCGTGACCGGCGTGCCGTCCGACGAGGCCGTGCTGCGCGCGGTGGTCGAGGGCGACGGCGGCGACTACTCGCGGGTGCGCCGGGTGACCATCGGCTTCTCGGCGATCCCGAGCCTGGCGGCGCGCAAGGTGGACGCCGCCACCGCGTTCTGGAACGTCGAGGGCGTCGCCCTCCGCGCGCGCGGGGTGCGGACGCGCGAGTTCCGGGTGGACGACTTCGGCGCGCCGTCGTATCCGGAGCTCGTGCTGATCACGACGCGCGCCGAGCTGCGCTCACACCGGCCCGAGATCCGGCGCGCGCTGGCCGCGCTGGCGGACGGCACCCGCGCGGCTCTCCGCGAGCCCGGCCCCGCCGTCGCGGCGGTGGCGCGGGCCGCGCAGGCGGACCGCCGGCTCGTGGCCGCCGAGCTCGAGGCCATCCGGCCCGCGCTGTCGCCCCCGCTGACCCTCGACCGTCGCGCGCTGGCCGCCTGGGGGGCGTTCGCCGTGCGCTTCGGGATCCTGCACCGGCCGCCCGACCTGGCCCGCGCGTTCGACACGACGCTCGCTCCGTGACGGTGAGCGGGGAAGCCGAGCGGCGGCGGAGCGCCGCCCCCTACCCGCGCTCCATCCGAGACGTCACGCGGCGAACGACGCCCGGCGCCAGCGCACGCAGCACGGGCACCACGCCGTAGCCGCGCGGCACCACAACCTCGTGCCGGCCGCCCGGGCCGGCGCGGACCACCGCCTCGGCGACCTTCTCCGGCGTGGAGACGATCCAGCGGGTGGCGCGCCGAGCCGTCAGGTCGGTCTGGGGAAAGCCCTCTGTGGCGACGTACCCCGGCAGCACCATCCCCACGTGCACGCCGTTCGGCGCCTCCTCCTGCGACAGCGCCTCGGTCCAGCCCGCGAGCGCGAACTTGGACGCGGAGTACGCGCCCCCGGTCGGGTAGGACACGCGGCCCGCCACCGACGCGACGTTCACGATCGCGCTGGGCGCGGAAGCGCGGAGAACCGGCAGGAGCTCCTCCGTGAGCCGCACGACGGAGTCGAAGTTCAGCTCCATGATCTTGCGGACGTTGGCGTAGCCCCCGCCCTCCTCGCCGAACCGGGCCCGCTCGGACATGCCCGCGTTGTTGACCAGCAGCTCGAGCCGTCCGCCGAGTGTCTCGTCCACCGCCGCCCGGAGGCGCCGCGGCGCGTCGTCGTCGGTCAGGTCGACGGCCACCGGAGCGGCGTCCGGCAGCTCGCGCGTCAGCGCGTCGAGCCGCTCCTGCCGCCGCGCCACCAGGACCAGCCGCCAGCCGTCACGGCCCAGCCGCCGCGCGGTGGACTCCCCGATGCCGCTCGAGGCGCCGGTCACCACCGCCGTCCTCACCGGGCCAGCGACCCCTCCACCACCGCCGCCGTCTCCCGCGCCATGCGCGAGCGCGGCACCACCACGTCGTAGCCGGCCTCCACGGCGCGGCGGCGCGTGTCCTGATCCGTGTGCGCGTAGAAGCCCACCGTCCGCAGATCGTCGAGCCGGTCGCGGGAGCGCAGGGACTCCACGAGGGCCGCCCCGTCGTAGCGCTCGTCGTTCAAGTCCACCACCAGCACCTCGGCGCCGCGCGCGGCGCTGCGCGCCCTGTCGTCGGAGTCGTAGCGCGTGACCTCGTGGCCGGCCACGCGCAGCGCGCCCTCGACCTTGGAGCCGAACAGGAGGTCGGGGCAGAGCAGCGCCACCGTGGCCATCACTGGGCGCGCCGGCGGCGGAACTCCTGGCGCACGGACTCGGGCCGGCCCCACATCTGCGTGACCTCGACCCGGCCCACGCGCACGTCGCGCATCTCGAGCCTGCCCTCGATCCCCTCCTCGTCGAGCAGACGCAGCGTCCCGTGGACGGTCTCCGGCGCGGCCGCGTGGCCGAACCCGTTGGCCGCGTGCAGCCGCCAGTGCCAGTCGTGCTTCGAGTACGGCTGTGCGTTGATCTGGACGAGGATCGCCGCGGCCTCGACGTAGCGCTCCTCGTCCCGGATTCGCATGTCCATCTCCAGGTGCGTCCAGTCCGGCGGAAGCGAGCCCGCGATCTTCCGGAAGTCCTGGGCGAGAGCCATTTCGGAAACCTACACCCGGCTACGATCGAACCGTGATCCAGGCGGCCGAGTACGAGCTCCTGCGCGAGTCCGCCGGGCTGGTGGACAGGTCCGCGCGCGGCAAGCTGCGGCTGACCGGAGCCGAGGCCGCCGAGTTCCTCCAGGGGCAGGTCACGAACGACGTCGAGGCACTCGCCCCGGGCAGCGGCTGCTACGCGGCCCTGCTCAGCCACAAGGGCAAGGTGCAAGCCGACATGCGCGTACTGTGCGGCGACGGCTGGATCTGGCTGGACTGCGAGCCGGGGACCCAGGCGCTGCTCGAGCGAACCGTGCGCACCTTCGGCATCGGGCGCGACGTGCACGCCGACGATGTGACGGAGTCCGAGGCGATCCTCTCGCTCGTCGGCCCCGCCGCCGCCGGGGCACTGGACGCGGAGCCGCCCGCGGAGGAGCACTCGTTCGTGACCGGCGAGCACGGCCTGTACGTGCGGACCGACGGCGGGGTGGACGTGATCTGCCCGGCCGCCGACGCCGAGGCGGTGCGACTTGCGCTGGGCGTCGAGGACGTGTCCGAGGAGGCCGCCGAGTGCCTGCGGATCGAGTCCGGCCGGCCGCGGTTCGGCCGCGACTTCGGCACCGACACGATCCCCGAGGAGGCCGGGCTGAACGAGCGGGCGGTCAGCTTCACCAAGGGCTGCTACGTGGGCCAGGAGACGGTCGCGCGGCTGCACTACAAGGGCAAGCCCAACCGCCGCCTGCGCGGGCTGCGGCTGTCGGAGCCGGTCGCCACCGGGCAGGCGCTGCGGCTCGGGGACCGCCAGGTGGGCACCGTGGGGTCCGTGGCCGTCTCGCCCGTCCACGGTCCCATCGCCCTGGCCGTCGTGCGCCGCGAGGCGGGCCCGGGCGACGAGCTGTCCGTGGACGGCTCCGCCGCCACGGCGGAGGTCCTGGAGCCGCCGTTCACGTGAGGCCGGCTCGACGCGACCTCAAGCCGAGCCGTCCGGCGTCCGACGGTGTTAGCGGAAGAGCCTCGTGCCCCGACGACCAACCCTGATCCCGCTCGTCGCCGCGCTCGTCGCGGCGGCGGTCATCCCGTCCGCCGCCGGCGCGCGCAAGCCCGTGCGCCTCAGCGCGGCCACCTCGCACCGCGCGGCGGCGGAGACGCTCCGCCGCGTAGAGGCCGTGCGGGCCGGAAAGAGCGTCCGCACCGGCTTCGAGCTCAGCCCGCTGCTCAAGGACCTGGTGCTGGGGCTGCCGAAGCTGCACGGCTCCCAGCACGCGCGGGCGCGCCGCATCCTCACGCGCCCGACGCTCGGGCAGGCCCAGCCCGGCGAGAGCGCCTACGCGGTGCCCGAGCAGACCCCCTACTGCAGCGCGCACTTCTGCATCCACTGGGTGGAGCAGAACGTGCCCCCCGATCACAACGACGCGCCGCCGCTCGCGTCCAACGACGGCGACTCGATCCCGGACTACGTTCAGACCATGGACCGCGTGTTCGAGAACGTGTACCAGGTCGAGAACGTGCAGATGGGCTGGCGCGAGCCGCTGGCCGACGGCACCCGCGGCGGCGACGTCAACAAGGTGGACGTCTACGTCAAGCAGCTGGGCGACCAGGGCATCTTCGGCTACTCCACGCCCGACCCCGGCCAGAGGACCACCTCGCAGTCGGCCTACCTCGTGATGGACAACGACTTCACCCACTCCGAGTACCCGCGCTACACCGACCCGCTCCTGCCGATGCAGGTCACGGCGGCGCACGAGTACAACCACGTGCTCCAGTTCGCGTACGACGTCCTCCAGGACAGCTGGATGTTCGAGGCGACGGCCGTGTGGATGGAGGACAAGGTGTACGACCCGGTCAACGACTACGTGTCGTACCTGCGCGCGTGGACGCAGCTCACCCAGGTCCCGCTCACGCGCTTCAACGCCTCCGACCCGTCCGACGCCCTGAACGTGAAGGTCTACGGCGACGCCGTCTGGAACCGCTGGCTCGACGAGCACTACGGCGCGGAGGCGATCCGCGGCGCCTGGGAGCGCTCCCGGCAGACACAGCCGCCGTCGTTCGCCCCGGAGGCCTACGACGCGTCGCTGGCGTCCCGAGGCACCACGGTCTTCGACGCGTTCACGCGCTTCGCCGCCGACACCGCGGAGTGGCGCTCCTCCGCCGGCGCGTTCGAGGAGGGCCCGACCTGGCCGGACGTGCTGCGGTCGCGCGCCCCCAGCCTGTCCCCGAGCGGCGCGGCGGTGAGCGGCCACCTCGATCACGCCTCCTTCGTGCTCCTCGACGTGACGCCCACGAGCGACGCGCGCGTCAAGCTGGTCGGCTCGCTTCCGCGCGGGACCGCGGGGGCCCTGGCGATGGTGGGACGTCAGGGGCCGGAGGACAGCGGCGCGGTGGAGGTCGACCTGCGTCGCCTGCCGCGCGGCGGGGCGTCCAGCGTGACGCTCGGCGACCCGAAGCGGTTCACGCGGATCACCGCGGTGCTGATGAACGCGGACATGACGCAGAACGGCTTCTCGCAGGTGCTGAACGACTGGCAGTACGCGAAGGACCGCCAGCCGATGTCGGCGCGCGTCTCCAACGACTTCAAGGCGCCCACCCTGAAGGCCCGAGTCCCGCGCCCGGGCCGACGCGACGTTTCCCGCAGGTCGGGCGTGTCGGTGCGGTTCTCGGAGGCGATGGCGGGCGTCAGCTCGCGCACGCTGCGCCTGCTGGGCCCGGGCGGCCACAAGGTGGCGGCCCGCGTGTCGTACGACAAGCGCCGGCGACGCGCGCGCCTGGTGCCCAAGCGCGGCCTGGCGCGCCACAGGCGCTACACGGTGCAGATCCTCTCGAGCGTCGTGGACCGCGGCGCCAACCGGCTGCCCGCGGCGCAGCGTACGTGGCGCTTTACCACAGGCTGACGCCGCCGGCGTCCCCGCAACGATGATGCGTAGGCCGCGATCCGGGGTACCATGCCCCTACCTCGCCCAAACCGCCATCGGAGCGAGTTTCGGATGACCACCTACATCTCGGACCACAGAGCCCGTCGCCTCGCCGACATCGAGCAGCGGGAACGGCAGGCGTGGGAGGCCTACAGCGGCAGCCTCCACGGCCTGGCGGGGCGGGACTACGAGGAGGCAGAGGGCGAGTCTTGGGACCGGTTGCAGAAGACGCTCAGGGAGCTCGACGACGAGCGGCAGCTCGTCGCGGGCGCCTGACCGCCGACAGCCCGCTCCTGGGGGGGCCGCTCCAGTCGGCGGCCGGGGCCGAGGAGCCCCGCCCGCACACCGCCGCGTACGACCCGCGCGACGACCCGTACGAGCTGCCGTCGATCGAGTCGCCCGACGGCCACGCGGACCCCGATCCGCGCATGCTGCGCGACCTGATCCCGGCCCCCGACCCGGCCCGCGACGTGGACGACTGGGGGCGCTCCGAGCGAGTCTTCCGGCTGGCCGAGCCGGCGCTCAACCTCTACTACCGCTACTGGTTCCGGGTCGAGACCGAGGGCGTCGAGAACGTCCCCTCCGAGGGCGGCGCCCTGCTCGTGTCGAACCACTCGGGCGCGCTGCCGCCCGACGCGCCGATGATCATGCAGGCGCTGCGCGAGGAGCACCCGGCCAGGCGGCCGCTGTACATGCTCGGCGAGGACTGGTTCAAGGGCTACCCGGGGGTCGGCATGCTGGCCAACAAGATCGGCCTGGTGCCGGCGCACCCCGCAAACGCGCAGCGCCTGCTGCGCGACGAGGGGCGCCTGGTGCTGGTCTTCCCCGAGGGTCAGAAGGGATCGCGCAAGCTGTTCTGGCAGCGCTACCGGCTGCGCCGCTTCGGGCGCGGCGGGTTCGTGAAGACCGCGCTGCGCTCCGGGGTGCCGATCGTGCCCGTCGCGGTCATCGGGGCGGAGGAGGCCATGCCGATCTTCGCCCACGTGCCGCTCCTCCAGCGCCTCACCGGGCTGATCTACTTCCCGATCAACCACGCTTTCCCGCACCTGGGGCTGGCGGCGGCGTTCATGTACCTGCCCGCCAAGTTCAAGATCCGCTTCCTGGAGCCGATCGCGCTGGACTCCTACTCGCCGGAGGACGCGGAGGACCTCGAGCTCGTGACCTCGATCACCGAAGAGGTGCGGGAGCGAGTTCAGACCGAGGTCGATCGGCTGATTTCCGCGCGTTCGTCCGTGTGGTTCGGGTAGGGTTGCCGGAAGGGATGGGGGGAGGATGACGAGAGTCGAAAGGACCCGTATGGCCGCGATCCTCTTCGGCGGTCTCGTCGCGCTGGCCGTGGCCGGGTGCGGCGGTGGCGAGGACTTCAAGGACAACCCGCGTCCGCCGGTGCCGATCCAGCTGACCGGCGTGATCAAGGAGAAGGCGGTTTCCGTCGAGCCCTCGCACCTCGGCGCCGGCCCGGTGGTGCTCCTGATCCAGAACCAGACCAAGCAGTCGCACACCGTCATCGTCGAGGGCGGCCCCCACAACCGCGTGGAGCAGGTCGGCCCGATCAACCCGCTCGACGCCGGCCGCATCCAGGAGACCCTGGAGCCCGGCGACTACACGATCCGCGCAGGCTCCGACAGGGCCGCGGCGCGCAAGATCGAGCCGGCCAGGCTCAAGGTCGGCCCGGCGCGCGACTCGTCGTCCGGCGAAGTCCTGCTGCCCTAGGCTCGTTCTTGACTTCGGGTAAGACCCCGGGTTAGAGTCGCTCGCTCTGGCCGCAACGCGACTCGCACGCGGCGCCCACGACCTCGGGGAGGACCCAAATGAGCCGAGCGGCATCAGCCGACAACCGGCAAGTCGTTCGATTCCGCTTGGCGGTGATCGCCGTCGTCGTGGCCGCCGCCGCGGCGTTCGCGATGGCAAACGCGCGGCCCGCGGAGGCGTACACCGACTTCTTCTGCCCGGAGGGCGGGCTCAAGTGGTACAGCTCGGGCCAGACCTGCGGCTTCGGCGAGTACCACCACATCGACACGGTGGCGTTCACGGTGTCCGACAACAACCCCCAGAGGCGCCACTGCGCGAACCTGAGCTACGGCTCGAACGACAC
>DASVQK010000100.1:0-6007 GCA_036389105.1 Thermoleophilaceae bacterium | reverse complement strand
CATCAGCGCCTCCAGCACATCGCGCGCCGCGTCCGGGCGCCCGAGCGAGCGCGCCACGCGCGCGCCGCGCTTGCCCCATCCCAGCAGCACCATGTCGCCGATGTTGGCGCCGCGCCGCGCGCTGCCGTCCAGCGTCACCTGGCGGCCGCGCTCGAACAGCGGCTCCGCCACGACGAACCGGCCGCGCTTGGAGAGCACTGCCACGCGCGGCTCCTGGAGCTGGCCGCGCGGCGCCGCGCGCGCCGTCGCGCTCATTTGATCTTGGCGTAGAGGACGTCGATCGCGATCGGCAGCGCCTCGTCGCGACGGGTCTTGGGCAGGTCACGCGCGGGCACCGTGGGCGGGATCCCCTTGTTCGCCAGGTTGTCGCCCTTCGGCAGGAAGTAGCTGCCCACGGTCAGGTCGAGGATGCCGCCGTTCTCCAGCGGGATGACGCTCTGGAAGACGCCCTTGCCAAAGGTCTTCTCCCCCACCACGGTCGCCCGGCCGCGATCGCGCAGGGCGCCGGTCAGGATCTCGGACGCGCTGGCGGAGTCGCGATCGACCAGCACGACCATCGGCAGCGCGGGCGCCACCGCTCCGCCCTCGGCATCGAAGACGCGCTTCGGCTGCGTGCGACCCCGCGTGGAGACGATCGGGCCCTTTTCGATGAACAGGCTGGCCGTGGCCACGGCCTCGTCGAGCAGCCCGCCGGGGTTGCGGCGCAGGTCGAGCAGGATGCCGCGCGCGCCGCGGCGGAGCAGCGGCTTGAGCTGCTCCGCGACGTTCGCGTGGGCGCCCTCGTCGAACGCGGCCAGGCGAACGTAGGCCAGCGGCACGCCCTTCTCGCGCAGGAGCCTGCCCGCGGCCAGCGGCACGTCGAGCTTCTCGCGCTTGACGCGCAGCACGCGCGGCTTGGGCGCGCCCGGGCTCTTCACCGACAGGCTCACGTACGTGCCGGCCTTCCCCTTGATCCGGCCGGTGGCCACCTCGCTGGGCACCCCCGCGATCGAGCGCCCGTTGACCGCCACGATCAGGTCGTCCTTCGCGATCCCCGCTCGCTTGGCGGGCGAGTCCTTGAAGACCGTCGCCACGCGCAGGCCCTGCTTGACCCGCACGACGCTCATCCCAACGCCCTCGAACTCCGGGTGGAGGAGCTGCCGGAACGACTTGGCCTCGCTGGGCGTGAAGTAGTGCGAGAAGTCGTCCTTCAGCGAGTCGACGATGCCCTTGAGCGACGCCTGCTCGAGCTTCTCGCGGTCCACCTTCTTGATGAACCCGTCCTCGACCTTGTCGATCAGCTGGTCGCGCACCGCGTGGTCCTCCTCCACGAACGCTTTCCGCAGCCCGCTTGGCAGGCGATCGGGGTGACCGCCCAGCCACAGGCCTCCGGCCAGCGCCAGGAGCGCGCACGCAAGCGCGACGATCGGTGTCATGAAGCGGTTCACGAACGAGGACGCCGCCGGGGAGGCGGCGTCACTCCAAGGGTAGCCAGAGGCGCGGTCCGCTCCGGGCGAGCGCTAGGTGGACGGCAGGCGGTAGCGCAGGAACAGGTGGCCGCCGGCGTGCATCGCCGAGACCAGCTCCATGTCGAGCGGCGGCTCCAGCGGCGGGCCGGCGACGATCGTCGTCTCCGCTCCGCCGGCGAGCTTGGGCGCCAGCGACAGGAACAGCTCGTCCACCAGGCCCTCGCCGAGCAGCGCCCCGTTGAGCACCGGCCCGCCCTCGCACAGCACGGTCTCCACCCCGTAGCGCTCGCGCAGGACGCGCATCAGCGGCCGCAGGGTCAACCTGGCCCTGCGCTCGCGCACCTCCTCGGCGGAGGCCGGCGCGTCGTCCGGGCGCAGGTACTCCACCTGGGCCGCGCAGCCCTCCAGCTCCTGGTGCGCCGCCGTGAGGATCACCACCCGCGAGTCGGGGTCCTGGAGCAGCGGGATCTCGGGGTCCAGCGACAGCCGCGCGCTGACGATCACCGCCAGCGGGTCGGGCTCCAGGCCCGCCCCGCGCCGCCGCTCGCGGCGCTCCGGATCCCGGACCAGCCGCCCGTAGCGCTCGGTCCGCACGGTGCCCGCGCCGGCCATCACCGCGTCCACCTGGGCGCGCAGCTCGTGGAACAGCCCGCGGTCGGCCTCGTTGCCGATCGGCCCCGAGCGCCCCCCGATCGCGATGCGTCCGTCCGCGGTGGCCGCGAAGTTCACGGCCACGTACGGGCGCTCGCCCGGCGCGGAGGCGTCCGAGCGCAGCGCGGCTGCCGCCTCCTGGGGCTCGAGTTGTCCCCGATCCGGGTGAATTCGCTCGAAGGTCACGGCCGCCCAGCGTATTGACGGGCGAGCCCACCCGGCCGCGCGGGACTTTCATCCGTATAGCGCGTTACAGGTTGTGACGGAGCGCGATCCCGGGCCTATGTTTGTGCAATCAAGGATCGCCCGCTTCGTGACGATCTCGGGAACGCGGAACCAATGACGCCTCGCCAACTCATCGAGCCCGCCCGCCTGGCGGGCACCGCCCTCCTCCACACGCAGACGGACGGGCGCCTTGTGGACCTCGCGCGCGCCGGCAACGACCGCGCGTTCGAGGCGATCGTCTCCCGCTATCGCAAGCCGCTCTTGCGCTACTGCACCGGCCTCCTGCCTCCGGAGCGGGCGGAGGACGCCGTGCAGCAGGCGTTCCTGAACGCCTACCGGGCGCTGACCATGGGCGAGGGCGAGATGAACCTCAAGCCGTGGCTCTACCGGATCGCGCACAACGCATCGCTCAACCTGCTGCGCCAGAACGGCTGGACGTACGACCAGATCCCCGAGGACTTCGACGGCGTCCAGCAGCCGCCGCAGGCGGTCGAGCAGAAGGAGCGCATCCGCGAGGTCGTCCGGTCGGTGAAGAAGCTGCCGGAGCGCCAGCGGAACGCCATGGTCCTGCGCGAGCTCGAGGGCCGCTCGTACGAGGAGATCGCCCTGGCGCTCGGCGTGACCGGCGGGTCGGTGCGCCAGCTCCTCAATCGCGCGCGCACGACCCTGCGCGACGCGGCCACGTCGCTCACCCCGCCGGACCTGGTCGCGCGCCTGGCGGAGCGCGGCGCGGCCAACGAGCCGATGGCCGCCCGGATCGCGGAGCTGTCGATGGGCGCGGGCGCCGCCGTGACGCTGGCCAAGGTCAGCACCGCGCTGGTGGTGGCCGGCGCCGTGGCCGGCGGCGTTACGGCCGGGCCCCTGAGCCATTCGTCGCGCGACGGGACGGCGAGCGCGGCCGAGGCGCCCGCCGCCGCCCGCGGCGACGCGGACGACGGGTTGGGCGAGGCCCTGGAGAAGGGCCTGGCGGCCGTCGGCCTGGAGGACCGCCGGGGACGGGCCGGTGAGCGGTCGCGGGGCCGTCGCGGCGGCGGCCGGCGCCACGCCGGGGACCGGGTCAGCCAGCTGGATCACCTCTTCGGCCACGAGGACCATCGCGGCTTCGGCGGCGGGTCGGGCGATCGCCGTGCCGGCCCCGGCGGCGGTGACGATCGCTTCGGCGGCGACCGCTCGGGCCCCGGGCCCGGGGGCGACGGCTCGCACTCGGGTCCGGGCGGCGGCGAGGTGTCGGGTGGGAGCGGCGACTCGAGCGGCCCGGGCGGCGGCGGCGACGGCTCGTCGAGCGGTCCGGGCTCGGGCGGCGGCTCGCTCGACGGCGGCTCGTCCGGGAGCTTCGATTCGAGCGGGTCCGGGTCGAGCGGCTCCGGCAGCTTCAACTCCGGCTCCGGCTCCGGCGACAGCGGCTCCGGCAGCGGGTCCAGCGGCAGCGGGTCGGGGTCGGATGGCTCCGGCGACGGGACGTCCCTCGCTGCCGTGCCTCCCTCCGCGGACTCCAGCGGACCTCACTGAGCGGCCGCCTCGGGCGGCAAGCTCGCACCGATCCGCGGAGCTCGCGTGAGCTTTCCGGATCGGGCGTGTTGCAGAAGTAGATGCAACGAACCCGCAACACGCCCAGGGAGGCACCAATGAACAGGATCAAGCTCATCGTCACCGCCGCGTTCGCGCTGGCCATGCTGGCCCTTCCGGGCACGGCTCTGGCGCGTCACGGCGACCGGGACAACGACAGGATGCCCGACAGGTGGGAGCGCAAGCACCAGCTGAGCACACACAAGAAGAACGCCAAGAAGGACCCGGACAGGGACGGGCTCTCGAACCTCTCGGAGTTCCGCCATCACTCCGACCCGCGTGACGCCGACACGGACGACGACGGGATGGACGACCGCGGCGAGGCCCGGACGGGCTGCAACCCGCGCGATCGCGACAGCGACGACGACGGGGTCGAGGACGGCGACGAGATCGCCGGCACCATCGTGCACTTCGACTCCGGCACCGGCGTGCTGACCATCAGGCTGACCGACGGGACCACCCGTTCGGGCAGCGTGACCAGCGCGACGCGGATCGAGTGCGAGGACGAGGACGAGCTGCACGCCTCGCACAACGGCGACGGCGACAACTCGGGTCCCGGCAGCGACAGCTCCGGCCCCGGCAGCGGCGGCGACGACGGTGACCGCGACGACCGCGGCGACGACGACGACCGCGACGACCGCGGCGACGACGATGACGACGACGGCGAGAACTGCGGCACCGAGGCGCTGACCGACGGCCGCGTGGTCCGCGAGGCCGAGCTCCAGACCGTCAACGGCCAGTCGACCTTCACTGAGGTCGAGCTCGACCGCTAGCGGCGAGCATCGCGGCATACCCCCGGGCGCGGGCGGTCGGCTTCGGTCGGCCGCCCGCTCCGCGTTTGGGCCGGGTCGCCGGCTCCCTCCCGCGACTACGAGGGGCTGATCGCGACCATCCGCTCGATCGGCACGCGCGCGCGCTCGGCCAGCGCGGGGTCGACCTTCACGGTGTAGCCGGGGCCGCCGTCGCGCAGGGCGTCGCGCAGCTTGGGCAGCGTGATCATCTTCATGAACTGGCAGACGGCCGCCTCGTTGGCGGGCACGAACGTCTTGCCGGGGTTCTCCGCCTCGAGCGGATGCAGCATGCCGGTCTCGGTGGCCACGATGAAGGTGTCGGCGTCGGACTCGCGTGCGTGGGCGAGCATGCCGCCGGTGGAGAGCATGTGGGTGTTGCGGGCGTCGACGTCGCCGGCCGCCACGTACTCCATGACCGACGTCGAGCAGCCGCACTCCGGGTGGATCAGGAAGTCGGCGCCGGGGTTCTGCTCGCGGACGTGCGCGATGTCGCTGGGCCGGATCCCGGCGTGCACGTGGCACTCGCCCATCCACACGTTGAGCTTGCGGCCGGTCACCTTCTCCACGTAGGCGCCCAGGAACATGTCCGGGCCGAACAGGATCTCGGCGTCCGGGCCGTGCTCGCGCCAGATGTGCTCCACCACCTGGACCGCGTTCGACGAGGTGCAGCAGTAGTCCGTCTCCGCCTTCACCTCGGCGGTCGTGTTCACGTACATCACCACGACGGCACCGGGGTGCTGGGCCTTCCACTCGCGCAGCTGGTCGGCATCGATCGAGTCGGCCAGCGAGCAGCCGGCTTCGAGGTCGGGCAGCAGGACGGTCTTCTCGGGACACAGGATCGAG
Organism: Thermoleophilaceae bacterium; assembly: GCA_036389105.1. Classification (GTDB taxonomy): domain Bacteria; phylum Actinomycetota; class Thermoleophilia; order Solirubrobacterales; family Thermoleophilaceae; genus AC-37. The sequence continues at coordinate 483 of DASVQK010000100.1, read as the reverse complement.
GCCGTCTCGGCCATGAAGTGGACGCCGCAGAACGCGATCGTGTCCGCGCCGGCGGCCGCGGCCTGGCGCGAGAGGCCCAGCGAGTCGCCCACGTAGTCGGCCACCTCCTGCACCTCGGGCACCTGGTAGTTGTGGGCCAGGATCACCGCGTTGCGCGACTCGGCGAGCGCGCGGACCTCGCGCTTCAGCGCGGGTATGTCCTCGAGCACCAGCGGTGCGTCGAGGGTCGCCCCTGCGTGGCCTGTTGGGGACTGCATGTTTCGAACCTCCGGTCGAGGGATCGAAATGAGGCCGGGCGCCCTGTGCGCTGGGCCGTCTCCAAGTCTAGAGGACGGGCAGTTCCATGACCGCTTTCTCGATCGTCACCGTGGACGGCACGTTGTCGGCCCTCAGGAACGTGGAGTCGTCCTGGAGGAGCTCCAGCTCCAGGGCGTGCCCGGGCGCCACGCGCCAGGCGTTGCCGAACATCTCGTACTGGATCGT
>DASVQK010000099.1:0-14693 GCA_036389105.1 Thermoleophilaceae bacterium | reverse complement strand
AAGCAGCCCTGGATGAACGCTGGGGTGCCGCTCACGCCGGACGCGATCTCGAGCGGCTGGCTCCATGCGAACGGCGGGTCGGACTGGCGCCAGAGCCAGACGAGCCGGCCGCCCGCGCGCGCGACGACCTCGAGGTTGCCGTAGCTGCTCTGGATCAACGACACGGCGTCGACCGGAGCGAGTCCCTGCGCGAACGGGTACGGCCCCCGCCATGGCGCCGCGGCGTCCGCGTTGTCGCGGAACCAGTGCGCCAGGCCGCCGGCGGCGAGCGGCGCGACCAGCTCGAAGTTCGTGTGCGGAGGACGGCCGAAGCAGCCCTGGATGAACGCTGGGGTGCCGCTCACGCCGGACGCGATCTCGAGCGGCTGGCTCCATGCGAACGGCGGGTCGGACTGGCGCCAGAGCCAGACGAGCCGACCCCCGGCGCGTGCGACCAGCTCGAGGTTGCCCGGGTCGCCGTAGCTGGTCTGGGCCACCGAAACGGCATCGACCGGACCCAGGCCCTGCGCGAACGGGAACGGCCCGAACCACGCCGCCGCAGCGTCCGTGTTGTCGCGGAAATAGTGCGCCAGCCCGCCGGCGGGCAGCGGCACGATCAGCTCGAAGTTGGTGTGCGGAGCACGACCGAAACGGCCCTGGATAAACGCGTGCACGCCACGCGCGGGCGGCATGCGAAGCAACCGATAGCGGGCCGCGCTCGGCTCGAGGAACGTACGCATGCGCTTGATCTGGTCGCCTGAGAAGTTCTGCGGGAAGGTCGCGCCGCAGTTCTTGAAGTAACTCATGACCTTTCCGCGATCCGGAGCCGGGTGGTACTCCTCCGTCTCGTTGCCGAACCTCACCGTCACCGTCACCGTCGTAGTGGCCGCGCAGTACTTCGGATCCGGGGCGCCGAAGATCGTGGGGCCCGGATCCGGCGGGGTGTCGAGCACACCGCTGCCGACATCGGCGTCGAACACCTCGAGGCCGGCCGATCTGGGACGGGCAGGGGGTCCATTCACGTACTGAGCGATGGCGGCCGCCGCCTCGTCGAGGGTCTTCGGGTAGTTGTCGGGGTGCGTATGCCACAAGCCGAGGTAATGCCCCGTCTCGTGTGCGGCCTCGGGTCCCCGCAACTCCCAGTCGGACGGGAAGGTGACGAATTCCTTGTCGGTTCCGGAGTACGCGCCCGCGCGGGGCACGGTCTTCCATGTCCGCGCCGCCGGGTCGTACCACAGCTCCGTCCCTTCGCACAGCAGGAACACGCAGCGGTTCGGATACTCGAGGGACACCCTGTTGCGCTCGTCCTCGTGGGGCCGCATGAGCGAGTCGAGCTGCCGATCGGTGAACGGGCGCGTTTCGGTGGCCATATTGGTGCCGCTCGGCACCACGAAGTCCTGATTGAGCATCGTGCTCCTGCGGAGCTCGATGTCGAGCGGGTTGAACGTGAACTCGATCTTGGCTCCGTCGTTGGCCGCGTAGATCGCGTTGGCCTCGGCGACGGTCCGTGGCATCCACGCCGCCACCTTCGCCGGATCGGCATGCGCCCTGCTGCCGTCGTCGTTGGCGCAGCAGATGACGTGAACGCGAATCGTGTGGAGCGGGCCCTGCGGCGGCGCCCCGAGCGGACCCAGGCCCGGGCCACCTTCGGGCGAAGGTGGGCCGACGCGATACGCCTGGTCAAGGGGCGGCGCCGGGGGGAGCGGCGACGCCGGCGGCGCGGGCGGGGCGGGCGGAAGCTTGAAGCGCTCGCGCTCGGCGTCCGTGAGACGGGCCAAGAGCGGGCCCGGGTCGTGCCCGTCCCACGCCTCGGGGGGCACGTCCGGCGGCCGGTGCGCCGTGGCCAGGACCGCTTCCACGAGCTCCCATCCCTCGAGACCCAGGGCCATCAGGTCGTCGAACAGGTCTCCCACCATCCGCAACTCCCTCCCCTCCATTCAGACGCGCGGCACCTTACCCGAGGAAGGCCGCGGATCTCGGCGGGGCCGACCGCGGTCAGCCGGGGTCGGTCACGCGCGCCTGAAGCCGGCGCATCCCGGCCAGCCAGCGGTCGTAGTCGGCGCCCTTGCGGCGGAAGAACTCGAGCACCTCGGGGTGCGGCAACACCAGGAAGCGCTCCTCGCGCAGGGCGTCCACCACCGCGTCGGCCACCTGCTCAGGCTCCAGCACCTCGCCGGCCGCCGCCACCACGCGCGTGCCCAGGCCCTCGTCGCCCTCCAGGTCGAGACCGGCCTGGAGCATGCCGGTGTTCACGCCCATCGGACACAGGCAGGAGACGCGCACGCCGCGGTCGCCGTAGGTCACCGACAGCCACTCGGCGAACGCCACCGCCGCGTGCTTGGTGACCGAGTAGGGCGCCGACCCGATCTGCGTGAGCAGCCCGGCCGCCGAGGCCGTGGTCAGGAAGTAGCCCTCGCCGCGCTCGAGCCACTCGGGCACCAGCCGCCGCGCGGCCAGGACGTGCGCGCGGACGTTCACGTCGAAGGCCATGTCCCAGACGTCGTCCGGGGTGTCGAGCTCGGTGCCCACGCCCACTCCCGCGTTGGCGCAGAACAGGTCGACGGGGCCGAACCGGGAGCGCGTGCGCTCCAGCAGGTCGTCCACCTGCGCCTCGACCGCGACGTCGCAGGCCATGCCCAAGGCCACGTCGCCGAGCTCCGCCGCCACGGTCTCGGCGCCCGCGCCGTCGAGGTCCGCCACCGCCACGCCGCGGGCGCCCTCCGCCGCGAAGCGCCGCGCGAGCGCGCGCCCGATGCCCGACGCCCCGCCGGTGACAACGACGACCCGGCCGGCGACGTCCATCTAGCCGGCCGGGACGGGCTCGCGCTCGACGCGCTCCACGAAGCCGGCGATCGCGTCCACCAGCACCGGCCACACGGCGCGCGGCAGGTCGTGCCCCATCCCCGGGATCGTGCGCAGCTCGGCGCCCGCGACCGCCGCGGCTGTCGCGCGCCCGCCCTCCACGGGAATCAGGGGATCGTCCTCGCCGTGCAGCACGAGCGTCGGCAGCGTGACCGCCCGGAGCATCGCGGTCCGGTTCCCGGACCTGTAGATCGCCCCCATCTGGCGGGCGAACCCCGGCGGGTCGACCCCGCGGTCCCAGCCGCGGGCGGCCCGATCGGCGATCAGGTCGTCGTCCTTCGGGAAGCCCGGCGATCCCAGCACGCGCGCGTTCGCAAGCGCCCGCTCGATCGACTCCTCGCGCGTGCGCGCGGGCGGCTGCATGAGCACCGCGAGCGCCTCCGGGGTGGGCTGCGACACCGATCGCTCGCCCGTGGTCGACATGATCGAGGTGAGGCTCCGCATCCGCTCCGGGTGGTGCGCGGCCAGCGTCTGGGCGATCATCCCGCCCATCGACAGGCCCACCACGTGCGCAGTGTCGATCGCGAGCGCGTCGAGCAGCCCGACCGTGTCACGCGCCATGTCCACCAGCTCGTAGGGCGCCGACGACGTGTCGCCCGCCAGGCATGCCTTGAGGTCCGGCGCCCCCGCCTCGTGGAGGTGCGTGGACTCGCCGACGTCCCGGTTGTCGAAGCGCACCGGGCGCAGCTCCCGCTCGGCCAGCAGCTCGCAGAAGCCGTCGGGCCAGCTGATCATCTGCGCGCCCACGCCGGCGATCAGGAGGACGGGCGGGTCGTCGCGCCGGCCGAACGTCTCGTACGCCAGCTCGATGCCGTTGGCGGCGGCCTTCTCGGTCCCCATGCCGCGCGAGGTTAACCGGCGGGGCGTCCGGGTAGCGCATTGACCATGCCCGAGTACTTCCACTTCTGCGCCCACGAGCAGTTCCCGCCCGACGACCTCCTCGAGCAGGCGGTGGAGGCCGAGCGGGCCGGCTTCGACGGGATCGGCTGCTCCGACCACCTCCAGCCGTGGTGGGAACCGGGCGAGTCCGGCCACGCCTGGGTCTGGATGGGCGCGGCCGCGCAGGCGACGGAGAAGGTGCCGATCGGGACCGGCGTCACCCCGCCGGGCCCGCGCTACCACCCGGTGCTGATCGCGCAGGCCTGGGCGACGCTCGAGCAGATGTACCCCGGCAGGCCCTACCTCGGTTTCGGTTCGGGCGAGTCCCTGAACGAGTCGCCGCTGGGCGCCGACTGGCCCACGCCGGGCAAGCAGGTGGCGCGCATGGAGGAGGCGCTGGAGCTGATCCACCGCCTGTTCGACGGCGAGCGCATCGACCACCGGGGCGAGCACTTCTCCACCAAGGGGGCGTACCTGCACACGCGGCCGGAGCGCCGCCCGCCGATCTACGTCTCGGCGTTCGGCCCGAAGGCGGCCGCTGTGGCGGGCCGCTGGGGCGACGGGCTGTGGACGCTGGCCGATCCCGAGTCGGCGCCCGACCTGATCGACGCCTACCGCTCGGCGGCCGACGACGCGGGCCGCGAGCCCGGCGAGATCCTGCTCCAGATGGGGTTCTCCTGGGCGGCGGACGACGACGCGGTCCTCGAGGGCGCACGCGTGTGGAAGGGCGCTCAGCCGGACGAGTTCTACACCGACGACTGGCACGACCCGAAGGCCATGCACCAGCGCGGCCAGGAGCAGCTGTCCGACGACGACCTCAAGGACGCGTTCGCCATCGGCTCGGACCCCGAGCTCCACGTCGAGAAGGTCCGCGACGTGGAGAAGCTGGGCGCGACGATCGTCGTGCTGATGAACAACTCGGGCGCGGACCCGCACGGGGCGATCCGCACCTACGGGGAGAAGGTGCTGCCCGCCCTCAGAGGGTGAGGACGGGCAGCCTCCTCACGGCTACTTCAGGCCGTTCGCGCTCAGGAACGACGCGGCCACCTTGGCCGGGTCCTGCTTGTCCAGGTCCACCGCCGCGTTCATCTTCCGCATCGCCTCGACGGTCAGCTTGGAGCTGACGGCGTTGAGCGTCTGCTCGAACGCCGGCCCCTGCTCCGCGAGCACCGACTTCTTCACGACGGGTATCACGTTCTGGAACCCGAAGATGCCCTCCGGGTCCGTCAGCACCGTGAGCTTGCCGCCCTCGAGCTGTCCGTCGGTGGTGAACACCGCGGCCACGTCGATCGAACCGGACTCGAGCGCCTTGTACTGGAGCCCGATGGCCAGCGGCTTGAACTCGAGGTTGTTCAGGCCGTAGACCTTCTTCATCCCGACCACGCCCTCGTAGCGCGTCTTGTTCTCGGGCGGGGCGCCGAACTTGAACGACTTCAGCTTCTTCAGGTCGGCGGTCGACTTGAGCCCGTTCTTCTGGGCGAACTCGGGCTTGACCGCCAGCGCGTCGGCGTTGAAGAACGGCGTCTTGTTCAGGACGGCGAAGCCGCGCTTCTCCTCGAACGCCTTCGCGCGGTTGTATGTCTCCTCCGCGCTCTTCGGGTGGTCCTTGGTGCCCTGGAGCACCGTCACGACCACGCCCGTGTACTCGGGATACATGTCGATCTTGCCGCTGGTCAGCGACTTGTCGATGATCTCCGAGCTGCCGATGTTGTTCTTCAGATTGATCGTGAAGCCCTTGGCCTCCAGCGCCTGCTTGTAGAGCTGGCCGAGGATGAACTGCTCGGTGAAGTTCTTGTCCCCGAGCGTGACGGCCGGCTTGCCCTTTCCGGGCTGGCCGCTCGGCGCCGCGCTGCCGCTCTTGCCCTCGTCCTTGTTGTCGTCGCCGCAGGCGCCGAGCGCCAGCGCCATGACCACCGCGAGCAGGCTCGCGGTGAACCTCGTTCTCGTACTCACCACGGGTTTCCCCCTCTGTCGTCGTTGCCTACCAAGCCCTACCCCCTCTGCATCGCCACGGCCGACGCCCGTCCGCGCCGGACCCGGCGCAGCGGCCGCGGGGTGATCAGCCGCTGCAGCCCCGCGAGCGCCACGTCGGCGCCGACGGCCAGCACGGTCACCACGATCGCGGCGCCGAGCACCCCGGCCAGCCTGTAGCTCGCCTGGTTCACGATTATCTCCCCCAGACCGCCGCCGCCGGCGATCGCCGCCAGCGTGGCCGTGGCGATCACGTACACGACCGCCGTGCGGATCCCGGTGAAGATCAACGGCAGCGCCAGCGGCAGCTCCACCCGCCAGAGCACCTGGGTGCCGCTCATCCCCATGCCGCGCGCGGCCTCCACGGCGTCGCGGTCCACGCTGTCCACTCCCACATAGACGTTGGTGAGGATGGGCGGCACCGCCAGCACGATCAGGGCGAACATCACGTTGGTGAAGCCCAGGTCGAACACCGCCAGCCCGAGGGCGATCACGGCCAGGCTTGGCAGCGCGCGGCCTATGTTGGCCACGTTGATGGCCAGGAACGAGCCGCGGTGGATGTGCCCGAGCCACACGCCCAGCGGCACCGCGATCGCCAGGGCGATGCCGATCGCCGCGCCGCTCAGCGCCAGGTGCTCGACGGTCTTGTCCCAGAGCAGGCCGGCGTTGTCCGGGATGAACCTGATCGCGTCGACGAAGTCGTTCACCTAAGCGCTCCTCCGCGCCCACGGGGTCAGCAGGCGCTGCGCGAGCACCAGGACGGCGTCGGCCACCAGCGCCAGCAGCACGGCCAGGACGGCGGCCGCCACGAACTGCGTCTTGAAGTCGTTCTGGATCGCGCGGAAGATCGGCGAGCCGAGGCCCTCGTCGACGATGAATGCGCCCACCGTGGCCAGGCTGATGACCAGCACGGTGGCCACCCGCAGGCCGGCCATGATCGCCGGCAGGGCCAGCGGCAGCTGCACGCGCACGAGCGTCTGGCGCGGGGTCAGCCCCATCCCGGCCGCCGCCTCGCGCACGTCGTCGGGCACCCCGCGCAGCCCCACGAGGATGTTCGAGAACAGCACGAGCAGCGTGTACGAGACCAGCGCGATCTCCACGGTCGTGTCCGTCAGGCCGGTGATCGGTACGAGAAACTGGAACAGCGCGAGGCTCGGGATCGTGTACAGCAGCAGGGAGAAGCGTGAGAACGGCTGCTCGAACCACGCGTAGCGGTAGGCGACCATGGCCGCGGCCAGCGCGATCGCGAAGCCGATCGCCACCGCGATCACGGTCAGGCGCAGGTGGTCCTCGACGGCCGGCTGGAACGTCCCGCTCCAGTGCTCGCTGAACCAGTCCCAGCAGAACGCCTTGTTCTGCCGCACGCAGGTGTTGGACCCGCCGCCACCGAAGTCGGGGATGACCGGGCCCGCCTGGGCCAGCTTGACGGCCAGCAAGCCGCCGGTCATCCGGCCGGCTCCGGCTGGGGGGCGGCCCGCGCGGCGGCGTCACGCGCCACGTTCGCGATGTTGCCCTCGGCCGCGCGGGCGCCGGACGCCAGCGCCTCGCTGATCAGGTCGGCCGAGACCAGGCCCGCCAGGCGCCCGTCCCCGTCCACCACCACCAGGTGGCTGCCGGTCTGGGAGAGCATGAGCGAGAGCGCGTCGCGCAGCGGCATGTCGGGGGTGCCGATCGCCTCGAGCGCCTGGAAGCCGTCGTCGGGCACCCGCTCCGCGGCCAGCCGGTCCACCGGCAGGAGGCCCTTGGGCCGCCCGCGCTCGTCGACCACGACGAGCGTGCCGAAGCCCGCGCGCCGCACCCGCGCCAGGGCCGCCTGGGCGTTGTCGCCGGGCTTGGCGGCCGGCGCCTCCAGCGGCTCGATGTCGCGCAGCCGCCGCAGGGACAGGCGCTTCAGGCCGCGGTCCGCGCCCACGAACTGCGCCACGAAGTCGTCGACCGGCTCGGCCAGGATCCGGTCGGGTGTGTCGTACTGCGCCAGCACGCCGCCCTCGCGCAGGATCGCGATCCGGTCGCCCATCTTGATCGCCTCGTCGATGTCGTGGGTCACGAACACGACGGTCTTGCGGATCCGCGCCTGGAGCGCCAGGAACTCCTGCTGCAGACGGTCCCGCGTGATCGGGTCGAGCGCGCCGAACGGCTCGTCCATCAGCATCACCGGCGGGTCGGCGGCCAGCGCGCGCGCCAGGCCGATCCGCTGGCGCTGGCCGCCCGAGAGCTGGGCCGGATAGCGCTTGCCGTCCTTGTCGGGATCGAGGCCGACGAGCGCGATCAGCTCGCGCGAGCGCTCCTTGATCCGCGCCTTCTCCCACCCGAGCAGCCGCGGGACGGTGCCGATGTTGGCCGCCACGTTCATGTGCGGGAACAGGCCGATCTGCTGGATCACGTAGCCGATGCCGCGCCGCAGCTCGGTCACGTCGAGCGAGCGCACGCTCTGGCCGTCGATCGCGATGTCACCGCCCTCGAAGTCGATCAGCCGGTTGATCATCTTCAGCGCGGTGGTCTTGCCGCCGCCCGACGGGCCCACCAGCATGCAGATCTCGCCGGCGCCGATCGTCAGCGACAGCTCGTCGACGGCGGGCGAGCTCTGCCCGGGATAGGTCTTCGTGGCGCGGTCGAAGACGATCTCCGCGGCCGTGCGGTCGCCTTCCGCGCTCGTCGGCGGCCCCTTGCTGCGGGCATTGGTCTGGCTGTCCACGAGAACCACGAAGAGCGGGGCCGTGAAGAGCCTACCCGGCGCCCAGCTCCCGAATCCCGCCGAGGAAGAGGCGCGTGCAGAAGCGGGCGGCGCCGTCCACGTCGGGGGGTCTGCGATCCGCCAGGTGCGCGGCCACCTGGAAGCCCGTGCCAACCATCGCCGTGGCCAGGTAGTGCAGGTCCACGCCCGGCAGGTCCCCGTCGCGCGCCCAGTCCATCAGGTCCTCGAACAGCTCCTCCGTGCCCACCTCGAACATGTCGTCGTCGGTCATCATCGCGATGACGCCCGCATTGCGACGAAGGACGGCGAACAGCTCGGCGTCCTCGATCGCCAGCTCGAAGTAGGAGCGGTAGGCGTTGAAGATCCGCTCGTCCAGCGAGGCCTCCGGGTCGCGCCGCTGCGCACGCGCCGCCGCGCGGGCGCGGCCGGCGAACTCGCCGAGCAGCGCGCGGAATGCGTCGTCCTTGGAGGTGAAGTAGTTGTAGAACGTGCCGGTGGCCAGGTCGGTCTCGCGCACGATGTCGCGCGCGGTCGCCTCGCCCAGGCCCTTCTCCGCGAACACGCGCCGGGCGGCGAGCAGAAGCTTCTCCCTGTTCCGTGCCTTGCGTTCCTCGCGCCGCCCAGAGAGGGCGGGCGACTCCGCCATCAGCCTCCCCACGCGCATGGTTGTACCGGAAAGTCAGCCGAGCGTCAGAACGACCTTGCCCAGCTTTCCGCCCGCGGCGAAGCGCTCGTAGGCGGCTGCCGCGTCGTCGAGGGGGAACGTGTCGGCGATCGGAACGCTCAGCGAGCCGCTTCGCACGAGCGGCAGCACGTGGCGCTCCACCGCCCGCGCGGTCGCCGCCTTCTCCTCCAGCGGGCGCGCGCGCAGGGTCGAGCCGCGCACGCTTCCGCGCACGCCCATCAGCGCGGCCAGGTTGAGCTCGCCCTTCGCGCCGGCGCCGATCCCGATCACCACCACGCGGCCGCCGGTGGCCAGCGCCCCGACGTTCGGGGCCAGGTTCGGCGCGCCCACCAGCTCGAGCACGACGTCGAACGGGGCGCGCTCCTCGAAGCCGTCGGGAGCGATCGCCTCCGCGCCCAGGTCGGCCACGGCGTCGCGCAGGTCCGCGTTGCGGACCGTCGCCGTCACGCGGGCGCCCGCGGCGCGGCCGAGCTGCACCGCCGCGGTGCCCACGCCGCCCGCGGCGCCGTGCACCAGCAGGTGCTCGCCCGGCCTCAGACCGGCCTGCGTGAACAGGGCGTCGTGCGCGGTGGTGAAGACCTCGGGGAAGCCGCCCGCGGCCGGCCAGTCGAGCTCGTCGGGCACGGGCATGGCCACGCGCTCGTGCACGACGGCCAGCTCGGCCTGGCCGCCGCCGCCCACGATCGCCATCGCGCGGTCGCCCTCGGAGAAGCGCGAGGCCCCGGGGCCCGCGGCGGCCACCTCGCCGGCCAGCTCCAGGCCCGGGATGTCCTGGGGCGCGCCGGGCGGGGCGGGGTAGCGCCCGCGCCGCTGGAGCATGTCGGCGCCATTCAGGCCCGCCGCGCGCACTCGCACGAGCAGCTCGCCGGAGCCCGGCTGGGGATCCGGGTGGTCCTCCACGACGATCTCCCCGTCCCTGATGGTGGCGGCGCGCATGGGCGCGCAATCGTAGTCGGGGGCCGGCCGCCCGAGCCCGCGTGCGGGAAGTAGCGGGCGACGCGCCGGCCGGGACTCCAGCGCGCCGCCCAGCCCGGGGGGGCTACCTCACGAGCACCTTCGCGCCGCGCGTCGCGGTCTCGCCGCCCGGCACCCGCGCGGACAGCTCGAGGCGATACGCGCCGCGTGCCAGAGCAGGCAGGCGCAGCGTGTTCACTCCGGTGTGCAGCACCACCTTGCGCCGCAAGACCCGCCGGCCGCCGCGCATCACGGTGGCTCGACCGGCGGCCGCGCGCGAAGAGCTCACGCGGATGCGCAGCGGCTGGCCGGCGCTGCCGCGCTGGCGGCGGAACATCGCCAGGCGGAGCGCCGCGCGCGCCGGCGCTGCCGGCAGGCACGGCGTCTGGTCCCGGACGGTCTGCTTGCGCCCGTCGCGGAACGTGTAGTCGATGTGGAACTCCCACTTCCCGCTGGCCGGACAGGTCGGGGGCGTGGTGATGTAGGACAGCCTGCGGCCGTTCTGCGTCCCCGTGCGGGCGAGCACGATCGCGTGCTCGCGCTTGTCGGCGCCGCCGTACGGCGGGGTTCCCGGGAGTGGGGGCACGTCGATGTCGAGCGTGCCGCCGTCGATCGGCGCGCGGACCACCACGTACGCGCCCGAGGCCGAGTCCCGGCTCAGCAGGATCGCGTGGTCCTTCGCGTTGAACAGCGTGATGTCGACGGGTGTGAAGCGCTCCGAGTCCGGCGTCGGCGGGGGCGCGCCGGAGTCCACCAGGAAGTCGACGGTGCCCACGCGGGTCTCCGCGGGGCAGGCGTCGGTGCCCTGGAGCATCATCTCGGCGTCGCTCGCCGTGCAGCGGGGCACGGCCGTCGTGTCGTAGCGGGCGCCCTCGGGCAGCACGGCGTGCACGTGCGACACGACCGGGGGCTTGGCGTTCGGATCGTCGGGGTCCGCGAACGCCACGTCGAAGAGCCGCGCGGAGGAGGACCCCGGCTGCTGGGTCGTGAAGGTGTCGCGGTAGTCGATCTTGGCCGGGTCCGCCGCGGCCGCGCCGGCCGCGCCGGCGGCCAGGCTCGCGCCCATGCCGATCGCCGCGGCCCCGATCGCGGTCCGTCGCCCGATGCTCGCCATGACGTCTCCCTCCTGCCTGAGTGCTAACTCACTAGCACAGTATCACCGTCGCGCCTCAGATGGTCAACTCAGAGGACTACACTGTCATTTCAATGGCACAGTCGCCCTCGTCGCAGACGCGGCCGCCCTCCCCGGGGCCGGACTTCGCGCTCGACCGCTCGAGCGACGTGCCGCTGGGCACCCAGCTCGGCTGGAAGCTCCGAGGGGCGATCGCGGCGGGCCGGCTGGAGCCGGGCGACCGGCTGCCGGCGGTGCGCGAGCTGGCCGCGGCGGCCGCCGTCAACGTCAACACGGTGCGCGCCGTCTACGCGCGGCTGGCGGACCAGGGCGTGATCGAGTCCCAGCACGGCCGCGGCACGTTCGTCGCCCCGTCCGCGCGCGACGAGCGCGAGCTGCGCGCCCTTGCCGAGCGCACGGCGCTGGACGCCTCGCGCCGCGGCGTGGACCCGCGCGAGCTGGCCGCCATCCTGTTCGCGGGCGGCGGCGCGGAGGGCGAGCCGGGCGGCGGCGCGGAGGGCGAGGCGGGCGCCCGTCCGGAGAAGCCCGGTGCCCGCCGCGACCTCCGCACCCGCATCGCGCGGCTCGAGCGCGAGCTGGCGGAGATCGACCAGGAGCTGACGCTGCTCGACGAGCCCGCCCCCGCCACCCCGGCGCCGTCGAAGCGGCGCCATCCCGGCGCCCGGATCCTCGCCGTGGACGAGCTCGAGGGGATCCACGAGTCCCTGGCGATGCAGGTGGCCGAGCGCCGCGTCAGGCTCGAGCTGGCTCGCGACCGCCACCGGCTGGGCGAGCGCGACCCGGCTCGCGCGTCGCGCAGCGTCGCCACCCGCGCTCCCGAGGTGGTCGTGGGCGGCGGCACCTGGACGCTGCGCTGGCGCGCATAACCGGCGATTCGCTCCAGCGCGCAGTTTTTCCATAGGCTCCAGCGCGCCCGTGGCCCTGCCGCCCCCATCGGACTCCGGCACCGCGCTCGTCACCGGCGCGTCGTCCGGCATCGGCGAGCAGCTCGCCCGCGGCCTGGCGCGGCGCGGCCACGGCCTGACGCTCGTGGCCCGCAGCGCCGACACGCTGGAGCGGCTGGCGGCGGAGCTGTCCGGCGAGCACGGCATCCGCGCCGACCACGTGGCCGCCGACCTGGCCGATGCGGCCCAGCGCGACGCGCTGGCCGACGAGGTGGGCCGCCGCGGGCGCGACGTCGAGGTGCTGGTCAACTCGGCGGGCTTCGGCGTCTACGGGCCGTTCGCCGAGAACGACCGCGAGCGCGAGATCCAGCAGGTGCGGCTGCTGGTGGAGGCGGTGGTGGACCTGACCTCGCGGTACCTGCCGGGGATGGTCGCGCGCGACCGCGGCGCGGTCATCAACCTCGCCTCCACGGCCGGCACCGTCCCGCTGCCCCACAACGCCGGCTACTCCGCCGCCAAGGCGTACGTCGAGTTCCTGACCGAGGCGATCCACACCGAGCTGCGGTCGACGGGGGTCACCGTCACGGCCGTGCTGCCGGGACCGGTTCGAACCGGCTTCCAGGACGCGTCGGACGCCGGCTACTTCACCGATCGAATGCCGGGACTGGTGTTCGCGCCTGCGGAGCGCGTGGCGGAGGACGCGCTGAAGGCGGCCGAGCGGGGCAAGCGGTCGGTGATGCCCGGCGGCCTGCCCGTCAGGGCCGCATTCCGCCCAAACCGGTTCGCCCCGCGGCGGGTGGCGCTGGCCGTGGCCAGGCGGATGATGGAGCGGTCGCCGAGCTAGGCGGCCGGCGCGGCGGCGCCGGCGGGGTGCGTGCGCGCCCACTCGACGATCCGCTTGGAGTCGTTGACCACCTCGCCGTCGTCGGTGACCAGCACCGGCACCCAGCTGCTGCCGGTCAGCCGCTTGGCCTCCTTGCGGCCCTCGGTCTGGATGAGCGCGTCGGGCAAGATCCCGAGCCCGTAGGACTTGATCACCTCGGGGTCGTGTCCCGCGTCGCGCAGCGCCCGGTAGGCGTTGCCGCACGGGTGGCCGCCCGGTCGCGGCGATCTGAACGTGCCCCAGCAGACGTACAGCTTCATCCGGCCTCCTCGTCGTGTCCGGTAGTTGTACCGGTCACCAGCACCGCGGCGCCGCGAACCTCGCCGGCGCGCAGGCGTTCGAGCGCCTGGTTCGCGCGCTCGAGCGGGTGGGGCTCGACCTCGGTGCGCACCGGCACCTCGGGCGCCAGCCGCATGAACGCCTCGCCGTCGTGACGCGTCAGGTTGGCCACCGACCGCAGCGCCCGCTCGCCCCACAGAAGCTCGTAGGGGAAGCTCGGGATGTCGCTCATGTGGATGCCCGCGCACACCACGGCGCCGCCCTTCGCGACGGCGGCCAGCGCGGCCGGCACCAGCTCGCCGACGGGGGCGAACACGATCGCCGCATCCAGCTCCTCCGGTCCCGGCCCGAGCGCGTCCCCCGCCCACTCGGCCCCCAGCTCGAGCGCGAAGTCGCGAGCGGCGTCGTCGCCCGCGCGCACGAAGGCGAACACCCGCCGCCCCTCGTGCCGGGCAACCTGGCAGACGATGTGCGCCGCCGCGCCGAAGCCGTACAGGCCGAGCCGGTCGGCGTGGCCGGCCAGCGCCAGCGCGCGGTGCCCGATCAGGCCCGCGCACAGGAGCGGCGCCGCCTGGAGGTCCGGATAGCCGCCGGGCACCGGGAACGCGAATCGCTCGTCGGCCGTCGCGTAGTCGGCGAACCCGCCGTCCAGGTCGTAGCCGGTGAAGCGGGCGCGGTCGCACAGGTTCTCGCGTCCCGAGCGGCAGTAGCGGCACTGGCCGCACGTCCATCCGAGCCACGGCACGCCCACCCGGTCGCCCTCGCCGTAGCGGTCCGCGCCGTCGCCGGCCGCCACCACGCGGCCCACGATCTGGTGGCCGGGCACGAGCGGCAGCTTCGGCTCGGTCAGCTCGCCGTCCACCACGTGCAGGTCCGTGCGGCACACGCCGCACGCGTCGACAGCGATCAGCACCTGGCCCGGGTCCGGCCGCGGCTCTGGAAGCTCCGCGGCGCGCAGCGGGGTCCGGGGCGCGTCGAGCACCATCGCGCGCATGGGCGCAGGCTACTTTGCCGTCCTGGCCGCCATGCACCATGTGGCCATGTCCACCCGACAGCTCACCCACGTGGCCACCGACACCGCGCGCTCCATCCGCCGCCGGCTGGCGGCGGCGGCCGCGCCCCGCGTCGTGGTGATCGACGCTCCGGCGGATCCGGAGGCCGAGCAGCGCGCCGGCGAGGCCGACCTCGACTCCCTGCGCGGCGAGCTGGTGCGCGAGCTGGACCGCCTGGCGGTGGCCGACGCCGACTGCTCGGCCAGCTTCAGGCGCGTCGGCTAGCGCGGCCCGCCGACCCGCCTGACCGGGGGGTCGAATTTCGCCCATCTGGTGAACGCCAAGCGCGTTCGGGCGTACGATCGAGGATTACAGTGACTCGGAACCCATGGAGCGCAGCGCGTGGACCGATGAACGCCTGGACGACCTGGCGGCGACGATGACGGCGAACGTCAACCTGCTGCGGGAGGAGATGCACGCTCTCCGCGCGGACATGCG
>DASVQK010000098.1:0-3784 GCA_036389105.1 Thermoleophilaceae bacterium | reverse complement strand
GGGCGAGCTGATCGCCGCGCGCGTGTACGGATGGATGCTCACGCCCGCCACGTCCAGGCGCCGGAAGGCGCCGCCGCAGCCGACCTTCGAGGCGCTCGAGCCCTTCAGCGGCCTGCCCCTGCGGTCCAGGCAGAACAGCGTGCGCAGGAACGCCAGCGGCGGTTGGTTGCGGGTGGTGAGCGAGCCGCCCGTCTGACCGATCGGCCCCATCTCCCCCAGCAGCAGCTGGTCGCCGGCGTGACCGCTGGCGGCCAGGCCGTCGGCCGCGGCGTAGAACAGCTTGCGGTAGATCGCCGGCGAGACCGGCACCGGGTGCTTCTGCGAGCCGGTGTACTGCGGGGTGAGCCACGAGCCCAGGTCGGGCTCGTTCCAGACGGTGAAGCGCGTGACGCGCGGCAGCCCGGCGTAGCCGCCGCCGTAGCGCTTGCCCAGCGCGGTGACGAAGGCGCCGAACTCGCCGGCGTTCGGCCGGCAGGTGTTGCGCCGCTTGGCCCCCTTGCACGGCGAGGCCCACAGCGGCACCGGGCCGGTGGGGTTCAGCAGCACGCTCAGCCCGCGCGCGCTCGCCTCCCTGACGAGCAGGTCGAGCTCGCCGAACCCGGGATACGCGCCGGGGTCGGTGGCGTCGAACGCCGGGCGCGCGGTGGAGCCCGCCTCCCGCGCGTAGCGCGACCAGATGGCCAGCACCCTGACCGTGTCGGCGCCCAGCGCCTTGATCTCGTCGAGGGTCTGCTGGCGGACCGCGTCGCCGCTCCCCAGCAGCAGGCGGTCGTCCTGGAAGACCGACTCCTGGGTGGTGGAGGCGCGCGCGGCCCCGGACGCGCCCAGGAGGGCGGTCGCCAGCAGGGCGCAGAGGACCGTCGTATGGCGAAGCGCTCGAAGCATTTGCATGGAACGGCCTGGGGGGCGCTGTCTCGGGAGGGCCTGCCGAAAACACTGCGTCAGCAGCGAAGTTGCGCGCCGCATCTATGATGCCGCGGCCTTGACGACCCTCGCCGTCAGTTGACTGTACCGACGCAGCGCCTGGGCGTGGTGGGCGCCGGAACCATGGGCGCGGGGATCGCCCAGCTAGGCGTGATGGCGTCGATGGACACCGTCCTCTACGACGCCTTCCCGGACGCCCTGGAGCGCGGTCGCGCCGGTGTCGAGGCCGGTCTGGCCAAGGGCGCCGACCGCGGACGCTGGACCGCCGAGGAGGCCGACGCCGCCAGGGGCCGCCTGCGCACCGCCGGCTCGCTCGAGGAGCTGGCCGACCGCGAGCTGGTGATCGAGGCCGCGCCCGAGCGCCCGGACCTGAAGCGCGACCTGTTCGAGCAGCTCTCGGGGGTGTGCGGCGGCGACGCCGTGCTGGCCACCAACACGTCGTCGATCCTGGTCACCTCGATCGCGTCGGCCGCGACGCGCCCCGAGAACGTGGTGGGCATGCACTTCTTCAACCCGCCGCCGCTGATGAAGCTGGTGGAGATCATCGCCGCCGAGCAGACCGGCCAGCGCGCGCTGGAGGTGGCCACCGCCGCCGCGGAGGCGATGGGCAAGCGCGCGATCGTCGCGCGGGACGGCCCCGGCTTCCTGGTGAACCGCTGCAACCGGCCGTTCGGCGCCGAGGCCCTGCGGATGCTCCAGGAGGGCGTGGCCGGCGTGGAGCAGATCGACCGCATCTACCGCCTGGGCGGCGGCTTCCGGATGGGGCCGTTCGAGCTGATGGACCTCGTGGGGATCGACGTGGGCTTCGAGGTGGCCAAGTCGTTCATGGCCCAGAGCTTCGGCGAGCCGCGCTGGAAGCCCAGCCCGCTCCAGGAGCGGATGGTGGCCGCGGGCCGCCTGGGCCGGAAGTCCGGCCGCGGCTGGTACGACTACTCGGGCGAGGGGCCGCACCGCCCCGACGACCCCGAGCCGCTCGAGCCCGGCGGCGGCGACGGCCGGCGCGTGGCCATCGACGGCTCCGGGCCGCTCGCGCGCGCACTGCGCCATCGCGCCGCGCAGGCCGGCTTCGACGCGCGGGAGCCGTCCGCGTTCGGCGGCCTGGAGGAGCCGGAGCTGCTGGTGGACGCCGTCGTGCCGGCCGCCGCGTCTTCGGACCTGGGCATCGACCCGGTCAGCGGGCCGCCGCTGATCGCGGTCTGCGCCGACGTGCCCCTGCACGAGCGGGGCGTGCCGGGCGCGGTCGGCTTCCACCTGCTGCCTCCGCTCGACGAGTGCCGGCTGGTGGAGCTGACAGGTCCGCGAAACGAGGAGGCCGAGCACTTCTTCGCCGCCATGGGCTTCCACCACGAGTGGGTGGAGGACTCGCCCGGGCTCGTGCTCGGGCGCGTGGTCTCCCAGCTGGTGAACGAGGCCGCGTTTGCGATCGGCGAGGGCGTGGGCTCGGCCGGGGACGTGGACGAGGGCCTGATGCTCGGGATGAACCATCCCCGCGGGCCCGTCGATTGGTCGCGGCACATCGGGCTCGACCACGTGGTGGCCACGCTGGACTCGCTACGCGAGGAGCGCTACCGCGTGGCCCCCCTGTTGCGCCGCCGGTCCATAGAGTGACGGGCCCGTGCTAGCCGTCACCTTCCAGGAGCCCGGCCGCGTCGAGGTCGAGGAGAAGCCGGACCCGGAGCTGCTCGCGCCCGACGACGCGATCGTGAAGGTGGACGCCAGCGGCGTCTGCGGGTCGGACCTGCACATCTTCCACGGGCGCGTGAAGATCGACCCCGGGTTCACGATCGGGCACGAGTACGTGGGCACCGTGGTCGCCGCGGGCGACGCCGTCACCTCGGTCTCCGAGGGCGACCGCGTGCTCGGCACGTTCCACACGGCCTGCGGCACCTGCTTCTTCTGCCGCCGCGGCATCTACCAGAAGTGCGACGAGGCGCGCGTGTTCGGCCACGGCGCCACGCTGGGCTCGCTCCAGGGCACGCAGGCCGAGCTGGCGCTGGTGCCGCGGGCCAACCTGACGCTGCGGCGCGTGCCGGAGGGCCTGTCCGACGCCGCGGCGCTGTTCGCCGGCGACGTGATGGGCACCGGCTACCACGCCGTCGTGGAGGCGGGGCTGAAGGCGGGCGACACCTGTGCGGTGGTCGGCCTCGGCCCGGTGGGCCTGTGCGCCGTCATGGCCGCGCGCGCCGCGGGCGCCTCGCGGGTGATCGCGGTGGACACCGTCGAGGACCGCCTGGAGGTGGCGCGCTCGCTGGGCGCCGAGCCGGTGCACGCCACCGAGGGCGACCCGCGCACGGCCGTGAAGGCGGCCACCGAGGGCCGCGGCGTGGACGTGGCCGTGGAGGCCGTGGGCGTGCCCGCCGCTCTGGACACCGCCTGCCGGCTGGCGCGCAAGGGCGGCACGGTGTCGATCGTCGGCGTCTACGCCGAGCGCATCGAGCTGCACATGGGCATCGTCTGGATCAAGAGCCTGAACATCGTCACCGGCCACGCGAACGTGATGGGCCACCTGGACTCGGTGCTGGCGCTGCTGGCGAGCGGCCAGCTCGACCCGACGCCGCTGGTCAGCCGCGAGATGCCGCTGGCCGACGCGCAGGAGGCCTACGCGGCCTACGACCGCCGCGAGGCGCTGAAGATCCTGCTGCGGACGTAGCGCTCCCACGGTCACCGAGAGGTGGCAAACCGCGGCGCGGGAGGGACAAGGTGGCGATCCGCCACAACGTGTTCCTGTTGCGAATCGGCCCGCGCGTGAAGTACCTTCGTGCGAGCGGCCCGGCGGGCACGCGCCGGATCAACGTCGAGGGTGTGTTTGCGCCGTGAAAGCAGCACGGCACCGCTGGATCCGCGGGCTCGGCATCGCCGG
>DASVQK010000097.1:0-54914 GCA_036389105.1 Thermoleophilaceae bacterium | reverse complement strand
CGCTCACGCGGCAGATCGTGAACGGCTACGAGGTCGACTTCTACTGGCCCGAGCTGCGGCTGGTGGTGGAGACCGACGGTGGGCGCTACCACCGCACAGCGATGCAGCAGACGAAGGACCGCCTGCGCGACCAAGCCCACTTCCGGTCACGCCTCATTGCTATCCGTTTCACCCACGACCAGATCGCCCACGACGCCGCAGCCGTGCGCAGAACTCTCGAGGTGGCCGCTAGCCGCGCTTGCGGTACTTCGCCGGCATCCGCGAGTACATCATCGCCGAGATCCGCTCCACCAGCTTCGACTTGGCCGGCGAGTACGGGAACATGAACAGGTCGCGCTTGGGCGCGAACCGCGTGACCATCAGCGACTGCGTCTCGCAGTACTTCTGGATGCCCGCCCGGCCGTGCCGCACGCCGATGCCCGACTCGCCGGTGCCGCCGAACGGCAGCTCGGTGGCCGTGTAGCTCATCGCCGCGTCGTTCACGCACGAGTTGCCCGCGCTCAGCTTGCGCGCGATGCGCTCGCCCTTCTCGACGTCGCGGGTGAACACGCTCGAGTTGAGCCCGTACGGCGAGTCGTTGGCCAGCCGCAGCGCCTCGTCCTCGTCGCGCACCTTCATGATCGGCAGCGTGGGGCCGAACGTCTCGTCGGTCATGATCTGCATGGTGTGATCGACGTTCGTGAGGACCGTCGGCTGGAAGTAGCGCCCCTCGCCCTCCGCGGTCCTGCCGCCCACGACCACCTCGGCGCCCTTGTCCACCGCGTCGCGGATGTGGCGCTCGATGATCTCGACCTGCGGGGCGAACGTCACGGCGCCCACCTCGACCGTGCCCCCAGATCCCGACTGTCCCTGGCGCAGCGCGCGCGTCTTCTCCACGACCTTGGAGACGAACTCGTCGTACACCGGCTCCTCGACGTACACCCGCTCCACCGCCTGGCAGATCTGGCCGCCGTTGGCCATGCTCCAGTAGACGGCGGTGTTGGCCGCGCGCTCGACGTCCGCGTCACGCAGCACGATCATCGGGTCCTTGCCGCCCAGCTCGAGCGACACCGGCGTGAGCGTCTCGGCCGCGCGCGCCATGATCTTCTTGCCGGTGCGCGTAGAGCCGGTGAACATGATCATGTCGGCGTGGTCCACCAGCGCCGCGCCGGTCTCGCCCGTGCCCGTGGCCACCAGCATCACGTCCTCGGGCATGCCGGCGGCGCGCAGCCCCTCCTCCATCAGCAGCGACGACAGGGGCGTGACCTCGCTGGGCTTGAGCACCACGGCGTTGCCCGCCACGAGCGCCGGGATGGCGTCGCCGAAGCAGTTGGCGATCGGGTAGTTCCACGGCCCGATCACGCCCACCACGCCGCGCGGGCGGTAGCGGATGACCAGCTTGCGCCCTAGCGCGAACGGGGAGTGCGAGCGCACGCGCTCGTCGGCGAGGTACTTCGGCCCGGTCTTCGACCAGAAGCCGAGCGCGTCGGCCGTGATGAAGACGTCGGCCAGCATCGCGTCCTCGCGCGTCTTGCCGTTCTCCTCCATCACCGTCTGCGCCACGCGGTCGCGGTTGTCCACGAGCCACTTGCGCGCCGCGTACATGACCGCCGCGCGGTCGTCGAAGCTGGCCTCGCCCCACGCCTCCTGCGCCTTTCGGGCGCGCTGGACGAGCTGCTCCACCTGGGCGGCGTCCATGTCGGGCAGGTGCGCGATGGTGGCGCCGGTGGCCGGGCTCTCGACCGCGAACGTGCGCCCGTTTCCGCCTCCGTTCTGACTGGCCTCTACGGACTTCTGCTCGACGGTCGCCATCTCCGGACCCTCCTCGCTGGTGCGCTTCCCGTGCTGCCGAAGGACCAGTCTAAACCGCCGCGCTTAGGCCACCGCCGGCGCCTCTGCCACCTGCGGGCCCGAGGCCACCATGTCGCGCCTGCGCACGAGGGCGTAGCCCAGCGCCCCGCCGATGAGTGCCACGATGGCGCCGATCACCAGGATCTCGCTGAGCGCGCCGGTGAAGCCGACGCGCAACGCGTGCGACACCGACTCGCGCGCGCCGGCCGGGACCCTGGCCAGCAGCCCGCCGGTGCTCCCGTTGGCCAGCGCCTCGTGGTCGACGTGACCCGCGAGGCCGTCCAGCACGGCGCGGCCTGGACGGCTCGTCGCCAGCGCGTCGGTGGTGCGCCCGACCACCTCGTGCTGGAACACGGCGCCCAGGCCGGCGATCCCGGTGGCGAGGCCGACCTGGCGGAACGTGTTGTTGATCCCGGACGCCATGCCGCTGCGCTCGGGTGAGACCACCCCGACAGCCACCTGCGTCAGCGGCGCGTTGACCATCCCGACGCCGAGGCCGGCCATGACGAAGCCGCCGAGCAGAACGGTCCAGTCCGAGTCGACGTCGACCGTGCTCATCCAGAGCAACCCGAGACCGACGAGCGTCAGGCCCGTGCCCAGCAGGAGCCGCACCGGGATGCGCACGGCCAGACGGCCGGCCACCGGTGCCACGAAGAACGACAGGAGCGTGAACGGCAGGAAGCGCAGCCCGGCGTCGAACGGCTCGTATCCCAGGACGTTCTGGATGTAGAGCATCAGGTAGAGGAACATCGCGAACATCGCCGCCGACTGGGCGAACGCGACCGCGGAGGCCCCCACGAACGTCGGGTTGCGGAACAGGTGGAGGTCGAGCATCGGCCGCTCGCGCGAGCGCTCGATCAGCACGAACGCGACCAGCAGCACGGCGGAGCCGACCAGGAGCGCGACGATCGGCGTGCTGCCCCAGCCCTCCGCGTTGCCGCGCACCAGCGCGAACACCAGCATGAACAGTGCGGCGCTGAACGTGACGAGCCCGGGCCAGTCGATCGCGGCCCCGCGCGGGTCACGCGACTCGTCGACGCGCGTGAGCGAGACGAAGACGGCCGCGATGCCGACCGGGATGTTGACGAAGAAGATCCACTCCCAGCCGATGCCGTCGGTGAGCGCCCCGCCCAGGAGGGGCCCGATCGCCACCGCCCCGCCGATGGTGGCGCCGAAGATGCCGAAGGCGGTGCCGCGCTCGCGCCCGTGGAACGCCTGAGCGAGCAGCGCGAGCGACGTGGCGAGCATCGCCGAGCCGCCGATCCCCTGGATGGCGCGGCAGACGTTGAGCATGAGCGGGGAGCCGGCCAGGCCGCACGCCAGCGAGGCCAGCGTGAACAGCACCAGCCCGGCCGTGAACACGCGCCGGCGGCCCAGCAGGTCGGCGAGCGAACCTGACGTCAGGAGCAGCGCCGCGAGCCCAAGCGCGTACGCGTCCACCACCCACTGGAGGTCGCTGAAGCTCGAGCCCAGCGACCTCTGGATGTCCGGCAGCGCGACATTGACGATCGTCGTGTCGAGCAGCAGCATGAAGATGGCGACGCAGACCGCGCCGAGCGTCCACCACTTCCCCGACACCCGCTTCTGCTCGTCCACGTCAGGCGGCGGCTTCGGCCAGCTCGATCCGCTCGATCACCACCGGCTCGAGCGGGGCGTCGCGCGCGCCCGTGGGCTGGCGCTCGATCGCGTCGACGGCATCCATTCCGCTCGACACGCGACCGAACACGGTGTGCTTGCCGTCGAGCCACGGGGCGGCGTCGGTGGTGACGATGAAGAACTGGCTGCCGTTCGTGTTCGGCCCGGCGTTGGCCATCGCCAGCGCGCCGCGCACGACCTTGTTGTCGTTGAACTCGTCCTCGAAGGTATAGCCGGGGCCGCCGGTGCCCGTGCCCTCCGGGCAGCCGCCCTGGATCATGAAGTCGCGGATCACGCGGTGGAATGTCAGGCCGTCGTAGAAGCCGTCGGCGGCCAGCTTGCGGAAGTTCTCGACGGTCTTCGGGGCGTCGGCGTCGAACAGCTCCACCTCGATCGGGCCGTGGTTGGTGTGCAGCGTTGCCTTGCTCATCGGGACCTCACCTCCACGCGAAGCTCGGCGCCCCGCACTCGCTTGCCGTCCACCTTCGACACGACGTCCTGCGCGCGCTCCCCGGGCACCTCCGCGAAGCTGAAGCGCTCGAGCACCCGCACGCCGGTCACGTCCTCGCCCTCGAGGTGGGAGTTGTCGACGATCGCGCGGACGATGTCGGCCGGCTCGAGGCCCTGAGCGCGGCCGGCGGCCACGAGCAGCTTGGCCCGCGCCCCGCCGGGCTGCCTGCGGGGCTTGGTGTGTCGCGGGCGGCGGGCCTCGCCGCGCTCGCGCGGGCGGGGCTCCGCGGCGGGCTGCGCTTCGGCGGCGGGCGGCGGCTCGGCGGCAGCCGGCGCCTGCGTGGCGGCCGGCGCCTCCACGGCGGCGGCCTCTACGAGCCGCACGGGCTCCTTGCGCGCCGGGGGCCCTCCGTTCGACGACCACGGAACGATCTCGGTGTTGGCGTGGCGCTCGATCGCCTCCAGGTCGCCCCGCTGCTTGGGGGTGATCAGCGTGATGGCGCGGCCGGAGCGCCCCACCCGCCCGGTGCGGCCGATGCGGTGCACGTACACGTCGGGCGAGTTCGGGATGTCGTAGTTCACGACGTGGCTCACGCCCGAGATGTCGAGCCCGCGGGCGGCGATGTCGGTGGCCACCAGCAGCCGCTCGCGGCCGCCCTTGAAGGCGATCATCACGCCGTCGCGCGAGCCCTGCGACATGTCGCCGTGCAGAGCCTTGACCCGCACGCCGCGGTCGCCCAGCGCCCGCGCCAGGCGGTCGGCGCCGATCTTGGTGCGCACGAACACGATCGCCTGGTCGGGCCGCTCGGACTTGAGGACGCGCGCGAGCGCCTCGGGCTTCTCGCGGTCCGGCACCTCGACGTAGAACTGGTCCACCGTGTCGATCGTCAGCGTGGCCGCGCGCACCTTGATCGTGATCGGGTCGTACATGCGCTTCTCGGCCAGCCGCTTGATCTCCGGCGGCATGGTGGCCGACCACAGGCTCGTCTGACGGCCCGACGGGCAGCGCGAGAGGATCGTCTCCACGTCCTCCAGGAAGCCGAGGTCGAGCATCTCGTCGGCCTCGTCGAGCACCACGAAGCGGGCGTCGGAGAGGACCAGGTGGTGGCGGTTCATCATGTCCATCACGCGGCCCACGGTGCCGACCACCACGTGCGGGCCCTCGCGCAGGAAGGACGCCTGGTCGCGGATCGGCGCGCCGCCGAAGATGGCCACCACGTTGACGCCCTTCAGCTCGCCGTACGCGCGCAGGGCCTGCGTCACCTGGATGCACAGCTCGCGCGTTGGCGTGAGCACCAGCGCCTGCACCTCCGGGTCCTTGGGATCGACGTACTGGAGCAGTGGCAGGCCGAACGCCGCGGTCTTGCCCGTGCCGGTCTGGGCCTGCCCGATCACGTCCTTGCCCTCGAGCAGCGCCGGGATGGCCTGCTCCTGGATCGGCGTGGGGTCGTCGTAGCCCAGGTGCTGGACTGCCTCGAGCAGCGGGGGCGACAGCCCGAGGTCGGCGAAGGCAGGCATGGAGGCGGGAGGTTATCGGCGGACGGTCAGGCCGCGGGGTCCAGCAGCAGCTTGCCGGTGGTGCGGCGGCCGGCCAGGTCCTCGTGAGCGCGTCTGACCTCGGACATCGGATAGGTGCCGCCCGCGACCGTGCGGAGCTCTCCGCGCGCGGCGCGCTCGAGCAGGTCGGCGAGCGGCTCGCGCAGGAGCTCGGGGCGGGCGAGCAGGTGCATGAGCCAGAAGCCGATCACCGACCGGCTGCCCCGCAGCAGCGACCCCGTCCGCACCTCGTTCTGCTCGCGGCTGGAGATCCCGTAGGCCACCAGCCGCCCGAACGGCGCCAGGGCCTTGAGGCACGCGTCGAAGATCCGCCCGCCGGCCATCTCCAGGACCACGTCCACCGGCTGGCCGCCGTTGGCCTCGACCAGCGCGGCGGTCAGGTCCTCGGAGGCGGGGTCGACGGCCACGTCGGCGCCCAGCTCGACGGCGAGCGCGCGCTTGTCCTCAGAGCTGGCGGTGGCTATCACCCGGCCGGCGCCCATCGGCTTGGCCAGCTGCACCGCCAGGCTGCCCACCCCGCCGGCGGCCGAGATCACCACCACGCTCTCACCCTCCTGGAGGCGGCCCTGGGTCCGGTACAGGTGCCAGGCCGTGAGCCCCTGGATGAGCAGCGCCAGCGCCGTTCCGTCGTCCACTCCGTCCGGCACCGGGAACGTGGTGGCGAGCGAGGCGGTGGCGTACTCCGCGTAGCCGCCGCTCCCGGTCATGGCCACCACGCGCGTGCCCGGCTTCAGGTCGCCCGCGCCGCGCTCCACCACCCCGGCCACCTCGCCACCGGGCACGAACGGCAGCTCGTACCTGGCCACGTACGCGTCCTCGCGCTGGTGGAGGTCGGCGAAGTTGACACCCGCGCGCGCGACGCGGATCAGCACCTCGTCCTCGCCCGGCTCGGGCACCGCGAGGTCGACCAGCTCCAGCACCTCGGGCCCGCCCCACTCGGTCAGCTGGATGGCGCGCATGCGGCGGCGGAGGTTATCCGTGGCGCTACCCTGCCCCGCCCGTGAGCCTCGCCGTCATCGGATCGATCGCGTTCGACTCGGTCAGCACCCCCTTCGGGGAGCGCGACCGCATGCTGGGCGGCTCGGCGGTGCACTTCTCGCTGGCAGCCAGCTTCTTCTCGGGCGTGCGCGTGGTGGGGCCGGTGGGCGACGACTTCGGCGACGCCGAGTACGCCGTGCTGCACGAGCGCGGCGTGGACACGAGCGACATCGAGCGCGTCGCCGGCGGCCAGACCTTCTTCTGGGCCGGCAGGTACGGCTACGACCTCAACACGCGCGACACGCTCGACACTCAGCTGGGCGTGTTCGGCGAGTTCCAGCCCAAGCTGTCGGAGGACTCGCGCGCGGCCGACATGCTGTTCCTGGGCAACATCCAGCCCGACCTCCAGCGCGAGGTGCGCGCCCAGTGCGCGAGCGCGACGCTGGCGGGCCTCGACTCCATGAACCTGTGGATCGAGACGGCGCGCGACTCGCTCCTGGCCGCGGTCGGCGAGGTGGACCTGCTGTTCCTGAACGACGCCGAGATCCGCGAGCTGATGGAGGAGCCGAACCTGGTCAAGGCCGCGCGCGCGGTGCTGGAGCTCGGCCCGCGCGCGGTCGTAGCGAAGCAGGGCGAGTACGGCGCCGCGATGTTCGTGGGCGACCGCTTCTTCTCGCTGCCGGCCTACCCGCTCGAGACCGTGCGCGACCCGACCGGCGCCGGCGACTCGTTCGCGGGCGGGTTCATGGGCTACCTGGCCTCGCGCGGCGACGGCGCCGCGAACGACGACGACGAGCTGCGCCGGGCGATGACCTACGGCTCGGTGCTGGCGTCGTTCAACGTCGAGGAGTTCGGCACCGACCGCGTGCGGCGACTGGACCGCCCCGAGATCGATGCCCGCTACGACGACTTCCGCCGGATGACGGAGCTGTCGGTGGCGCCGACCGCCTAGCGGTCCTTGTAGATACGCGTGAACTGCGTGGCGCGTCCGCGGAACTCGAGCGGCGGCGCCACCACGCACGGCGGCGGCTTGTCGCCCGCGGTCGGGTTCCCGGTGTTGCGGCAGTCGAACGACAGCAGGCCCTGCTTGAGCCGGTTCAGGTGCAGCGGCGGCGGATACGGGTTGTGCCGGTTGGTGCCGAGCCGCCTGTCCTGCGCCACGGCGGCCTCCGAGGTGAACGGCACCAGCGCGCGCAGGTAGTGGATCGGCGGCCCGCCCTCGTACTGCGGGCGCTTGCCCTGGAACGCGGAGGCGACGCTGGAGATCTGCGACACCAGCTCGGTCTTGTAGAGCCCGAGGTAGTCCACCACGGGCTGCGCCTCGTGGAGCGTCGGCACGAGGATCTGGAACAGCGGCCGCGCCGAGTGCACCACGCGCGTGGTGGCCGGGATGCCGGTGCGAGATGCGCTGACCAGCTTGTCGACGTCGCGGAACGTGGCCTGGAGCTGCGGGGCCAGCTCCGCGGTGTCGCGGAGCGCCGGGGCCAGCGCGCGCGCGCCCGGACGGAGCTGACGGACCACCGGCGCGGCCTCCCCCGACAGCAGCCGGACCTGCTCGAGCGTGGGACGCAGCTCTGCCAGCGTGGTGGGCAGGATGCGCACCGTCTCGGCCAGGTCGCGGTCGCGCGCGGCCGTGGTGGACAGGACGCGGTCGCCCGCGCGCACCAGCCCGGACAGCTCGCCCTGGCGGCGCCCCAGCGCGCCGAAGACCGCGCCGGAGTCGCGGACCAGCCTGCGCACCGCGCGGTGCTGCACGTCAAGCGTGCGCAGCAGGGTGCCGGCGTCGTCGGTGAACGCCGGCAGGTTGCCCAGGGCGTCGTTCAGGCTCTGGCCGCGCCTGTCCAGGCCCACCGCCAGGCCGCTCAGCATCTGCTTGAGGCTCCTGCGCGTGCGTCCGTCCAGCGCGCGCGTCACCTCATCCAGCTCGGTCGTGCTCTCGATCTGGCGGGTGGGCAGCGTGCCGTTGTCGCGCAGCAAGCCCCTCCGCCTGTCGCCCGGGGACAGCTCCACGTAGGTCTCGCCCAGCAGGGTCTTCTGCCGCAGGATCGCGTGCGTATCGCGGGGGATGGGCGCGTAGCGGCGCTCGATCTGGATCGTGACGCGCGTGCGCCCCGCGGTCTCCTCGCTCTTCACCACCCTGCCCACGGTCACGCCCGAGATGCGCACGTCGGCGGTATCCGCGAGCTGGGTGGCCTCGTCGAAGTTGGCCACGAAGCGGTAGCCCTTGGGCGCCAGCGGCGCCGGCCCGCCGAAGGTGGTCCAGATGAACAGCAGGATGCCGAAGCACGACAGCGCGAACACCACCATCAGCGTGATCTGCGCGAGCGAGGGCGGACGCTTCTGCATCTAGCGCCCACCTCCCTTCGGGGCGCGGGCGCCCGCCGCCAGCTTGGCCGCCGGACCGCTCTTCGCGGCCGCCGCCTTCTTCGGCGTGGCCGGGCAGACCGGAAGCGTGGCCAGCGGCGTGAGCGCAGGGTTGGCCTGCGCCACCTCGGCCAGCGTGGAGCAGCCCCCCATCGCCAGGCCGCGCCAGGCGGTGCCGTGAGCGTCCTCGATCGAGACGACCGAGTTGCCGTCGTGGATGTACCAGACGAGCCAGAACAGGAAGCCCTCCTCGGGCCCCGGCGGGTTGTACCCGAGCGTGTTCACGAGCTTGTTGAGCACGTCGCTGGCGTCGATCAACCGCGGCATGACGCTGTCGATCCGCCCGACCGACGGCCCGAGCCTGCCCAGGAGCGGCGTGGCCTCGCGCACCAGCGGACGCAGCCCGTTTCGCACCACGGGCGTCGCGTCGCGCAGCAGCGGCCGCGCCTCGATCAGCGAGGGCGCGAGCTCGCGCGCCACCGGGCGCAGGCTCGCCAGCGCCGGCCGCGCGTCCAGCGCCAGGCCGTTCGTGGCCGCCAGCGCCGTGCGCGTGGCGTGCAGCGCTCCCGGCAGCCGCTCCACCGCGGCCTGGAGCTCGGCGTCGCGGCGGCCCAGCGTGGAGAACACCGCCGACGACGAGTCCACCAGGCTGGCCAGCTCGCGGTCCTTGCGCGCCGCGGCGTGCGACAGCACGCGCAGGTTGGACACCAGCCGCGCCACCTTGGCCCGGCGGTCCGCCAGCGAGCGCGCGATCCGCGCCGAGCGCTCCAGCGTGGGGCCCGATGCCTTGAGCACCGCCCGCAGGTCCCGACCGCGGCCGCGCAGGCCGCCGGCCCCGCCGTTCACGAACGCCTCGAGGTAGCGGCGCGTGTCGGTGTCGAGCGCGGCAAGCACCTGGTCCGGGTTCACGTTCGGCCGCGTGTTGTCGATCGGCAGGCGGTCGCCCTCGTGCAGCCGCCCGCGGTCAGGCAGCGCCGGATCGGGCCGGCCGGGGTCCAGCTCGATCGCCATGTCGTTCAGCCCGGTCTTCGGGCGCAGCTGGAGGTGCGCGTTGCGGTAGACCGGCCCGAGGTCCTCGGAGGTCAGGTTCATCTGCACGATCGCGCGCCCGTCCTCCAGCTTCACGCCGCCGATCTCGCCCACCTGCACGCCGGCCACGTTCACGGTCTGCCCCTGGCCCGGCGTGACCGACTGCGCGTTCTCGAACTCGGCGTAGATGTGGGTCTCGTGCTGCCAGGGGAAGCGCAGCCGCTCGTGCACGGACACGTAGAGCGACACCGCCAGCGACAGCGCGATCATCACGAACAGCGCCAGCAGGTGCGGCGCGTGGCGCCTGATGTCGTCCATGCGCCTCACGGCAGCGCCTTCGTCTTCTCGGCCGGGCCGGTCTGGGCGTTCAGGTTCGGGCGCTGCTGGGTCACGCACGGCACGTCGTCGCGGATCGGCGGCAGCTTGCCGGGGTTCTTCGGCCGCGACCCCAGGAGCGGCTCCTGGGTCAGGCCCACCAGCGGCTCGCTCAACCCGGCCACCTGCCCGGTGGTGACGGTCTGATCGCCGAAGCCCGCGTGGTAGCGGACCGCGTAGCCGTCGCCGTCGAAGTTCTGGTACGCGCTGGCCAGCCCCACCCAGCCGTGGAACAGCTCGGCGTACGGCGGGTCGCCCGTGGTCAGCGGCGGGTCCTCCAACGGGGTCTTCAGCGTCGGGAGCACGTTGCGGCGAGCGCACTCGACCACCGGGTTGAGCCCCGCCATCAGCTGGCGCAGGTGAGGCTGGAGCCGCGCCAGCGATCGGATGGCCGGATCGCCGGTGCGGATCAGCGCCGGCAGCTCGGCCGGGCCGAGCAGTCCCTGGAGCTGCCCGAGCAGCGGGTTCGCCAGTCGCAGCGTGGCGGGGGCGGCGCGCAGCCCCGGGCGGGCCTCGCGCACGAAGGCGCGCGCGGTCGGGAACAGCCCGTTGAGCGCCACGAACGCCGGACCGGCCTCGCGCACCACGCCCGCCAGCTCCGGCAGCGACGCCTCGAGCCGCTCGCGGCGCGAGGCCAGCGCCTCCACCGTCAGGTCCAGGCCGGACACAAGGTCGGCCAGCTCCGCCTGGCGGCTGGACAGCGCGCGCGTGGTCCTGTCGGCGTCGGCGATGAGCCGCGACAGGTCGTGCAGGTCGCGGCCGCGCACGGCCTCCGCCGCGATCGCCCCCTGCCTGAACGCCGGAGCCCAGTGGGCCAGCGAGTCGTGCACCGCCTCGGCGCCGCCGTCGTCGAGCGCCGTGCCCAGATCGCGCAGGACGCCGGACAGGTTGTCGCGCGTGCCGCGCTGGAGCGCCGACAGGACCTGGTCGAGCTGGACCGGCACCGACGTCTGGCCGATCGGCACCGTGTGCCCGGAGTCCACGGTGGGCGCCGCCGGCGAGCCCGGCCGGAGGTCCACGAAGAAGTTGCCCTCCAGGAAGATCCGCGGACGGACCTTGAGCGTGGCGTCGGCGTGGATGGGCAGCGCCTTGTCGGTCAGCTCCATCGTCACGACCGCGGTCCCGCCGGGCCCGCGCTGGACGTCGGCCACGGTGCCGACGTCGACGCCCGCGATCCGCACCGGGGTGCGCGAGTGCAGCTCGTTGCCGGAGGTGACCACGGCCTTGAGCTCGTACGGCGACTCCCACGGGAACGAGCCCCCGAACGCGATGTACGTCACGGCGACGGCGACGAATATCGCCAGGGCCCCCGCCTGGAACGTGCTGAGCCGGCCGCGACGGCCGCGTGCGCGCGGCGTGCTCATGGCCTGCCGCCCCCGTACGGAGGCTGGACGTCCTCGGTGTACTTGGCCTTGACGCCGGGCACGTGGCCGAACCGCTGGCCCGGCGCGTACGGCTCGTTGCCCGCCTCGCACAGCCCGTTCTGCCCGGGCGCGGCCGTGTACGGGTACGGGTTGGCGTGCAGGTCGTCCGTCGGCTCCGGCTGCGACTGCATCTGGTCGGGGTTCACGATCACGAGCGTGCGCAGCCAGTTGCCGGCCGCGTCCCCCTCGGACACGGTGGAGGCGATGTTGCGGAGGTAGACGCCGATGTAGTTGCACTTCGTCTGCACCGGAGCGACGAACCGCAGGATCGGGATCGCCGAGTCGAGCGCGCCGCGCAGCTGCCTGAGCGCGCTCCGGGCCAGCGGGTCCGACGACAGCAGGTAGACCTCGCGCAGGGCGGTGCGCAGGCGGTCGCTGAGGGCGCCGGCGCGGCGGAGCACGGGGATCCCGGTCCGCAGCGCCGCGTGCAGCCGCCCGGCGGCGGACGGAAGCGCGCCGATGCCAGGCCGCAGGTCGTGCACCAGGCCGCGCGCGTCGCGCAGCAGCGGGCGCGCGGCGGACAGCGCGCGGATGCCCGCCAGCTCCGTCGGCGGCAGTCCGGCCAGCACATGCGCCAGCTGCGGCGACACCGACTCGAGCGCGGCCATCGTGCGCGCGCCGCCGTCGATCAGCGATCCGAGCTCCGGCACGACCGACGCCAGCTCGTCGATCGTCCGGCCGACTCCGCGCACCGCGGCGCGCAGTCCGGTCCGGCGGTCGGCGAGGTTGCCCGCCACGTGCTCGAGCCGCAGCACGAGCTCCGGGGCCGACGCCACGGCCTCGTTGAAGTCGGCACCGCGAACGGCCAGACCGGGTCCCAGCTCGTTCAGCGTCCGCTGGAGGGCGGTGCGCGTCTGCTGGTCGAAGGTGTTGATCACCTCGTCGAGCTCGACGGTGGGACGGGCGCGCGGCAGCGGCAGCTGCCCGCCCTGCGGGATCGCGCGCCCGTCCCTGCCCACAGTCAGCTCGAGGTACTTGAGCCCGAGCGGCGAGCGCGGGCGCACCGTCACCTGCGCGTCGTCCCTGAGCGGCTCGATCGTCTTGTCCAGCTTCAGCTCGAGCTTGGAATGGGGCCCGTTCGCGCCCGACTGGGCACGGATCGTCTGGATCACGCCCACGCGCTTCCCGCCCACGCGCACCTCGTTGCCCTCCACGAGGCCCGCCGCGTTGGGCACCGATACGGCGATCTTGTAGGTGGGCACGAACGGCAGCCCTGAGTTGGCGTTGTAGGACAGGAAGACCGCGATGAACACGACCAGCACGGTTACCGCCCCGATCAGGATCGGACTGCCGACGATGCTGGTGGCGGGCCGGCGGGTCATGGCTGGAGCAGCCAGTCGAGGATCTGCTCCGGAAGGCCGGCCGGCTGGCCCGGATCCGGGCGGCCCGCCACCGCGTCGGCCGCCTGCTGCGCCAGGTCGGCCGTGCGTACGCCACGTCCGCCGCGCGCGTCGCCGCCGGGCGCGCTCGGCGAGCCGGAACCCGAGCCGGCGCCGGCCCCGCCCGGGCGCGCCGCGCGCTTCCCGCGCGAGCGGCTCCTCTTCGCCGCCGCCGCGGCGCTGCTCGGGAACGCCCCGTAGTGCGCGTCGCAGCCGGGGGTGGGCGTCTCGGCGAACTGCTGGCACTGCCCCGAGATCTGGTACGAGGGCAGGATGTGCGAGATGCGGTCGAAGCGCGAGGACGCTACGCCGCCGTTGTAGAGGAAGGGGCCGATCTCCTCGATCGCGTGCTTGTCGCGCAGCGAGGCCACCAGCGGACCCGCGATCCGGATCGCCGGCGGCAGCCGGCGCGCGACCGGGTCGAGCAGGTCCGCCACGGGCATGCTGGCGCGCACCGCGCGGCGGCCCGTGGCCGACAGCGCGGCCAGCTTCTTCAGCGTCGGGCGCGCCGCGTCCGCCAGCGGGTCGAAGTCGCCCAGCAGCGCGCGCACCTGCGGCGCGGCCGCGGCCAGCGAGCGCACCACCGGCCGCGCGTCGGTGGCGAAGCCGGTCAGGTCCCTGGCGGCGGGCTCGAGCTCGGCCAGGAGCGCGGGCAGGCGCTGCACGGCCAGGTCGAGGTCGCCGCGGCGGCCGGCCGCAGTCCTCGTTACCGCGTCGGCGCGGTCGATGAAGTCGCTCACCTGGCGCCGCTTGGCGGCCAGCTCCGCGATCACGCGGTCGGAGCCGTCTATCAACCGCGCCAGCGTGTGGCGCTCGGAGTCGAGGATCGCCAGCGTACGGTTGGCCTGCTGGAGCGCCGGGTTGGCCCGCCGGATGGCGGCGTTCAGCTCCCGCGGGCGTCCCGCCAGGCCGGTGCCCAGCTCGTTCACCACGATCGACAGCCGTTCGCGCAGCGGCAGCTTGAGCGCGGTGAACACCAGGTCCAGGTCCACGGGCGAGTGCGTCTGGGCCACGGGCACGGTGGGCGCCTCGCCGCCGTGCCGGGACAGCGGGCCCTTGGCCGCGGTGCCCGGGTCGCACTCCACGAACTTCTCGCCGATCAGGCTCTGGGGCCGGATCTGGCAGTCGGCGTTGGCCCGGAACGGCGCGAAGCCGGGGTCGATGCGCATCACCACCCGCGCCTTGTGGTCGGGCGTGAGCTTGACCTTCTCGATGCTCCCCACGCGCGCGCCCGCGATCTTCACGTCCTGGCCGGCGATCAGGTAGTCCGCGTTGTCGAACAGCGCGTCCACGCGGTAGCCGCCCGAGGTGCCGCCGGCCCCCAGCGCGATCAGCCCGACCGCGCCGGCGGCCAGCAGCAGCGCGATGCCCGCCAGGCGCCTCACCGCGGGTCCTGCGCCGGGCGGCAGGGGAAGCCGGGGGACGGGTCGTCCCACGGGTTGGACCTGTCGGGCGCCGCCTGGGTGCCGGCGCCCGGGCAGCGGCTGGCCAGCCCGGAGCGGTAACCGGTCAGGCCCGGCTGCGACGGCGGCTGCGGGATCAGCGTGCCCTCGTTGTCGAGCGTGTAGCCGCTGCCCTGGAACGAGATCCGCGTGAAGCGTCCGTTGGCGTCGTAGTAGAGGCTGGCCGAGCCGCCGTAGCCGCCGAGCTGGCCGCCCACGAAGTCGGTCGTGTACGCGCGCAGGTGGCCCACGATCGGAAGCGCGTCCTTCACGGTCTGCACGGCCGAGTCGAACGTCGGCGCGGTGGTGCGCGCAACCGAGGGCATCGTGCGCACCACGCCCAGCAGGTCCTGGCTGCCGCGGCGATCGATCAGGCTGCGCAGGCGCGGCACGACCACCCTGCCGCGGCGGGCGATCGGCTGGAGCCGGGTGAGGAACTGGTTGAGCAGGGGGGCCACCGGCCGCGCCTCGCGCACGGCGGGGCGCGCGTCGCCGATCGTCCCGCGCAGGTTGACCAGCGTGGTGTTGGCCTCGCGCAGCGTTGGCGGCATCCGCCGCAGCACCTCGTCGAGCGACTCGGTGTGCGCCGCGATCGCGCTCATCGTGCTGCCCGCCGCGGGCACCAGGCGCTCGAGCTGGGCGTTGCGCGAGGCGACGGCCGAGACGACGTCCGCCGACTGGATCAGGAAGCGCTCGAACGCGCCGTGGTCGCGGACGATCTCACGCGTGGTCGCGGCGCCCTGCGACAGCGCGGGGTTCAGGTACTCGAGCGCCTCGTTGAACTGGCGCGGCGCCGGGTCGGCCGCGGCGGCGCCGAAGCCCTTCACCACGCGGCTCAGGTCGGCCAGCGTGCGCTGGTCGAGGCTGTTGAGCAGCGCGTCGAGGTCGACCTCCGACTGCGTGTCGTCGACCTCCACCGTCCCGCCGTCGGGGATGTCTGGCGCGTTGTTGGGCCCCGGCACGATCGACACGTAGCGCCCGGCGATGCTCGCCAGACCCACCGAACGGATCTCCAGCCGGCTGCCGCGGTGGAGCGGCGTGAGCTCCCCGTCGTCGATCTTCAGGGTCACGCGCGCGCGGGAGTCGTCCCCGAGCTCGAGACCGGTCACCGAGCCGACGGGCACGCCGCCCACCTTCACCTGGTCCCCGCGCACGAGCTGGCTGGCGCTGTCGAACGTCGCGTGGACCGTGTACGAGGAGTCCGAGACGAACAGCAGGTACCCCACCACGAGCACCGCGATCGCGACCGCGGCCACCGTGAAGAGACGTGCGAGGACCTGCGATCGCCTTCGGACCGGCAACGGCCACTCCTCCCCGTGAGGCTCCCTCGGCAGGAAACCTAAGGGGTACCGGGCGCGCTACGCCGCAGTGGCCAGCTTGCGCACGCGCCGGTCGGCGCTGCGGGCGGGCGGGAACTCACGCATCGCGCGCGGCAGGACGGGCAGCAGCGCCGACACCAGAACGCGCGAGGCTTCGAGCAGGCGCCTGCGGGCCGGGCCCCAGGGCAGTCCCAGCTCGGCGCGCAGCCGCTCGGGCAGCATCCCGATCGTGGCCAGGTTGAGCGCCTGGATCATTGGCCGCGCCACGATCGGCACCTCGGGCCGCAGCGTGGCGTCGGTCACGTCGCGCAGGGCGTCGGTCACCGCGATGCGGTCGCTCGCCAGCATGTCCTGGAAGTACTCGTTGAAGTCGGCGAACGTGGGCGGCTGCTGCTGGACGGGGACGCCGAACTTCTCGCCCAGGAGCTTCTGCTCCTCGTAGTAGCGCCGCTGCTCGGCGATCGTGAGCGGGCCCACGTAGCGCGTGTAGACCTGAAGCGAGGTGTTGACCAGCGTGGCGTGCACCCACATCAGCAGCTCGGGCGTGCGCGCGTCGTACGGCGTGCCGGCGGGGTAGCGGCCGCCGTCCTCGGTGGTCACCCCGCGCACGCGGCCGTGCGCCTGCTTGATGCGCGCCGACGCCTCGTCGGCCACGGCGCGGCTGCCGAACGTGATCTTCGTGGTCAGGTCGAGGGTGCGGTACAGCCGCCCCCATGGGTCCTCGCGGTAGTTGGAGTGCTGCGACACCCCGGCGGCCACCAGCGGGTGCGCGACTTGGAGGACGAGCGCGGCCCCGCCGCCCAGCAGCAGGACGCCCTCACGGTTGACCCGCCACGTAAGGGAGCCAGGACCGAACAGGCCGGCGTCGCTCATCGCCGGGCGATCGTAACCCTTCGCGCGGTCGCGTGGTTCAGGCCCGTCGCACCGGGTAGCATGGCCGCGATGAGCGGCGGCGGATGGATGTTCGTCTGGTTGATGTTCGCGCTGAAGATCCCGATCCTCGCGCTGTTCGGCATCGTGTACTGGGCGGTCAAGAGCTCGGACGACCGCGAGCCGGAGCCGGTCGCGGCCCCGAGCACGGGTCACAGGCCCGACCGGCCGCCGCCGCGCCACCCCCGCCCGCCGCGCCGTGGCGGTCCCCACGCCGCGCCGCGGCCGGCGCCCCCGAGCCGCGTCCGCGCACGGGCGCGCTCGGTCGTCCCGCGATAGCTTTCGCCCCGTGACGACCGTCCTGGCCTTCCGGGTCTTCTTCGTGATCGGGCCCATGCTGGCGGTGTGGGCCGTCGTCGTGTCCGTGATCGGCTTCACGCGCCCGGACTGGCCCGACCGCCAGTCGGGCCAGCGGATCGCGATCGCGATCACCGCGCTGCTCGTGATCGGCGTGATCGCCTCCTCGGTGATCGGCGCCAAGTTCGAGAAGCCGGAGCAGGTCAAGACCGGTCCTGAGAACCAGGGTCACCGCGGCGAGAACTAGCCGCGGCACGGCCGCCGCGCTCCGTCCGTCACAATTCCCGCTGACACCGCGGATCGAGGAGAGCGCATGGCGGACGAAGAGACGCAGTCACAGGACGGCGGCGGAGTAGCCACCGCTCAGGACAGCCTGTCGGTGACCGACAACCGGACCGGCGAGAGCTACGAGGTCGAGATCGTGGACGGCACGGTCAAGGCGATGGCGTTCCGCGACATCAAGGTGGACGAGGACGACTTCGGGCTGATGACCTACGACCCGGCGTTCACCAACACCGCTTCGTGTCGCAGCGAGATCACGTACATCGACGGCGAGGCGGGCATCCTCCAGCACCGCGGCTACTCGATCGAGGACCTGACCGAGCACTCCTCGTACCTCGAGGTCGCCTACCTGCTGATCCACGGCGAGCTGCCCGACCAGAAGCAGCTCGACGAGTGGGAGCACGAGATCACGATCCACACCTACGTCCACGAGAACATCAAGCGCTTCATGGAGGGCTTCCGCCACGACGCGCACCCGATGGGGATGCTCCTCTCCACGGTCGGCGCGCTGTCCACCTTCTATCCGGGGGCGAAGGACATCGACGACGACGAGGAGCGGCACATGGCCGCCGTGCGGCTGATCGCCAAGGTGCCCACGCTCGCCGCGTTCGCCTACAGGCACTCGCTCGGGCTCCCGTACAACTATCCGGACAACGACCTCACGTACCCCGAGAACTTCCTCTCGATGATGTTCAAGATGACCGAGCTCAAGTACGACCCGGACGACCGGCTGGCGCGGGCGCTCGACGTGCTCTGGATCCTGCACGCCGACCACGAGCAGAACTGCTCGACCAGCGCGGTGCGCAGCGTCGGGTCGTCGAAGGTCGATCCCTACTCGGCCGTCGCGGCCGGCGTGGCCGCGCTGTACGGGCCGCTGCACGGCGGCGCCAACGAGGCCGTGCTCAGGATGCTCGACCGGATCGAGAAGGTGGAGAACATCCCCGACTTCCTGAACGGCGTGAAGGACGGCAAGGAGCGCCTGATGGGCTTCGGGCACCGCGTCTACAAGAACTACGACCCGCGCGCGCGGATCATCAAGAAGAACGTGGACGAGGTGTTCGAGGTGACCGGGATCAACCCGAAGCTGAAGATCGCCGTGGAGCTCGAGAAGCACGCCCTGGACGACGACTACTTCACCGAGCGCAAGCTGTACCCGAACGTCGACTTCTATTCGGGCCTGATCTACGAGGCGCTGAAGCTGCCCACGGAGATGTTCACGGTGATGTTCGCCATCCCCCGTACATCGGGGTGGGTGGCCCAGTGGCTCGAGATGATCGACGACAAGGAGCAGAAGATCGCCCGGCCGCGGCAGGTGTACACCGGTCCGCGGGACCGCGACTACGTGAAGATCGACGAGCGCTGAGCCCGGCCCTCAGGCCGGGCCGAGATAGCGCATGTAGATCTGCCGCGGGCGGATGTCCGGGCCCGGGGGCAGCGGGTCGATGTACCTGGGGTCGGGCTCGCCGCGGCGCGGCTCGACGTAGCCCTGGTCGCGCAGCGGGGCCGGCGCGTCGAAGACGATGTAGTTCGCGTAGTAGCTCATGCCGGGGTTCCGCCCGCCGCCTGAGATCGGCACGGCCTTGTTGCGGACGGACTGCACCAGCGTGAGCTGGCGGACGGCCGTGAAGAGGTACACGTCGGGGGCGCGGTTGTAGTCGCCGGGCTCGCCGTTGGCGTTCACGCCGAGGTTGCCCGCGTCGGTCTCGAACGTCACGTAGCAGCCGGCGTTCGCGATCGTCGGGTGGCGGGAGTCGCCGTTCCCGACCTTGCCCCTGCGCCGGCTCACGATCCGCGGCTTGCGGCCGAGCTGGCGGGTGACGATCTGCCAGTGGCTGCCCACCTTCCTCTCGTAGGCCACGGTCGGCCGCTTGCAGGCGGCGCCGGAGCCGCCAAGGCTGAAGATGTCGTTGAACGAGGGGTTGCGGCCCCCCGGGCCGACCAGCTTGGGACGGCGTGTCGCGTCCCGGCTCAGGTAGACGCCGCGCCTGGCCGCGAACACCAGGTCGTTGCTGATGCCGATCGTGAACGAGGGGTCGGTGACCGGCCCGCGGGCCCTGACCCTGCGGACGCGGCGGCCCCGCCGGACGTACAGCCGGCCGCCCGTCACGAACGCGATCCGCGAGCAGTCGCCGGACACGGCCACGGCGGTGGTGTCCTCCGTCGCTTGGCGGCGGCGGGGGAGCGAGATCCGCCGCGGGTGGCGGCCCGGCCTGCTCGACAGGAACGCGTCCACCTTGCCGTTCGTGTCTCCCTTCACCAGGTTCGATGCCGCGGAGAGGAACGCCATGCACTTGGGCGCGCGCTTGAACGCGCCGTCGAGCGTCGGCGAGAACGAGGGGCCGTTCGCCGGCTGGCCGCCCAGCCCGCGCGAGACGAGCACCGCGCGCTTCGGCGTCCACCCCGAGCCGTTGTTGCGGATCGAGCCCGCGCGGCGCACCACGAACACGTCGCTGAACCCGTTCGTGTCCCGGCGCACCAGGTTCGAGGCCTCCGACTGGAACGCAACAAGCCGGGCCCAGCGCCGGTCGCCGGAGATCGCGGGGTGCGTGGAGGGGCCGTTGGGGAGCCCGCCGTCGAGGGCGCGCGAGATGAGCCGCGTGCTCTGCTGGCTTGCCCGGCCGGCCTTGCGCAGCGGTGTCGAGTCGCCTCCGGCCGCGGCCGCCGCGCTGGCGGCGAGCGCCAGGGCGGCCAGCGCTGCGTATGAGGCTGCCGTCGTCCGCCGGGTGAGGCGCTGCATCGCGAGATCCGTCGTCGGGGGGTCGTCCCTCACCATCGGCGCGCTCGGCACTGGTGTCAAGTCCCCGGTTTCGGGGACCCCAGGCAACGGGTACTTGACCCCCCGACTGGGTGCTTGACATTGGCGCGTATCCGCTTAGGGTGAATTTACTACGGCTGCTGCGAAGGACTCCAGGCAGCCAAGATCAAAGGGGGAAGGACCTATGAAGAAGCTTCTCGTAGCGGCGATTTCGGCCGCCGCACTGTTGGTCGCGGCAGCGCCCGCCTCGGCGGATCCGGCGGACTCCAACTCGCACAACTGCGTCGGCTATTTCCTCAGCGTCGGAGCGGGCCAGGGCTTCGGGGACGACGTGTCGGACATGGCTCAGGACGGGCTGTTCGACGACTTCGTCAGGACCCTGCGGGACAGCTGCGTCGACACCCGCGGCTAAGCGGGTGAGCACGGGGCCGGCGGTCGCGCTGCCGCCGGCCCTCGCTGGTCGTAGCCTGTCCGTCGTGGAACCGCTGACCGACGGCCACGGCAGAAGGATCCGCGACCTCAGGGTCTCGGTCACCGACCGCTGCAACTTCCGCTGCCAGTACTGCATGCCGGCGGAG
Organism: Thermoleophilaceae bacterium; assembly: GCA_036389105.1. GTDB lineage: Bacteria > Actinomycetota > Thermoleophilia > Solirubrobacterales > Thermoleophilaceae > AC-37. The sequence goes on along the minus strand of DASVQK010000097.1, from coordinate 34,290 downwards.
GGGCTCCAGTGGCTGGATCGCGACGAGGTGCTTCGCTTCGAGGAGATCGAGCGCCTCGTGCGGCTGTTCGTGTCGCTCGGAGTCGATGACGTGCGCCTGACCGGCGGCGAGCCGCTCGTGCGGCGCGACTTCCCTTCGCTCGTGGGGATGCTCGCGGGGATCGACGGGCTGCGGGACCTGTCGCTGACCACCAACGGCTACCTGCTGGAGCGCGACGCGGACGCCCTGGCGGCCGCCGGGCTGCGGCGCCTGAACGTGTCGATCGACTCGCTCCAGCGCGATCGCTTCTTCCAGATCACGCGGCGCGACTCGCTGCCGCAGGTGCTGCGCGGGCTGGACGCCGTGGCCCGCCACGCGGAGCTGCGGCCGGTCAAGGTCAACGCGGTGGCCCTGCGCGGCTTCACAGAGCAGGAGGCCCTGCCGTTCGCCGAGTTCGCCCGCGCGACCGGGTTCCAGGTGCGCTTCATCGAGTTCATGCCGCTCGACGCCGATCGCGCCTGGAGCGAGGACGCCGTGCTGACCGGCGACGAGGTGCGGGCGATCGTCGACGCGGTGCACCCGCTCGAGGAGCTGCCGCGCGAGCCGTCGGCCACCGCGCGCGTGTTCCGCTTCCGCGACGGCCGCGGCCAGATCGGCTTCGTCAACCCGGTCTCGGAGCCGTTCTGCTCCGACTGCGATCGCATCCGGCTGACCTCCGACGGGCGCCTGCGCACCTGCCTGTTCTCGATCCACGAGACCGACCTGCGCGGACCGCTGCGCTCCGGCGCTTCCGACCGGGACCTCGCGCGGATCGTGCGCGAGGCGGTCTGGCGCAAGGAGCTGAAGCACCGCGTGGGCGAGCCCGGGTTCCGCCAGCCGGCGCGCACGATGAGCGCCATCGGCGGCTAGACGGTTGACCGCCTAGTGCCCTCCGCGGAGGGCGACCACGCGCAGTTCACGATCGGCTTCGACCGCCGCGACCGCGAGCGCGTGCTGGACATCTGGGACTCGATCCTGCGCGCCGACCAGTGGTCGGAGGGCGACTGGACGGACCGCTTCGAGGCGGCCTGGGGAGACTGGAACGGGCTGCCGGCCGTCGCGTTCGGCGGCTGGACCGGCGGCGCGCTGGCGGCGCTCGAGTTCGCCGGCGTGCGGGGGCAGACCGTTCTCTGCCCCTCGAACACGTTCATGGCCACGCCGCTCTCGATCGTGCGCGCCGGCGCGAGGGTGGAGTTCGTGGACTGCAACCGGGAGGACCTGTGCATGTCGTTCGAGGACTTCGAGCGCAAGGTGGCCGAGCACAGGCCGCGCGCGGCGGTCCTCGTGCACATCGGCGGCCACATCGCCTTCGACTCCGAGCGGATCGCCGCGCTGTGCCGCGCCGAGGGCATCTTCCTGGTCGAGGACTGCGCGCACGCGCACGGCGCGTCGTGGAGCGGGAACAGGCCCGGGTCGTACGGCGACGCGGGCGTCTACTCGTTCTACGCCACCAAGACGATCTCCACCGGCGAGGGCGGCGCGCTGGTCTCGCGGCACGACGACCTGCTGGAGTTCGCGCGCGCGTTTCGCAACTACGGCAAGCCCGACCACCGGGTCGAGGGGCTCAACTTCCGCATGAACGAGTTCACGGCCGCGCTCGCGACCGTCCAGACCGAGCGCCTGGACGAGATCGTGGCCTGGAAGAACGCCGTGGCCCGCGAGCGGCTCGACCGCGAGCATCCGGGCCGGCTCCAGCTGCCCGACGACATGACCTCCGGTCTGTACAAGTACGTCGTGTTCGACCCGATCGAGCGCTCCACGGGCAAGGTCTACGACCAGCCCTGCCACCGGCTGATGGGGCACCCGGTGGACCTGCCGAACTCGGACTGGGTGGCGGAGCACCACTGGTGCGTGCCGCTGTACTACCGCCCGGCCGAGGGCGAAGAGGCGTCCTAGAGCGCCACCGTCTCCAGTCCGGCACGCTCGATCTCCTCGAGCACGCGCGGCAGCGCCGCCGCGGTGCGCCTGTGCGACCCGTCCACGCTGTAGGTGTCGGCGTCGTGCAGGAGCAGCACGTCGCCTCCGGTCAGTCCACGGGTGACCAGCGCGGCGATCGACTCGGGCGTGGCGCGCGCGGCCCAGTCGCGCCCCCAGCGCGACCACAGGAGCGGCGTCCACCCGCGCGCGCGGACAAGCGCGAGGCCGGTCCACGAGAAGATCCCGTACGCGGGGCGGTACAGCTGGGGCCAGCTGCCGGTCGCGCCCGCGATCGAGTCCTCGGCACGTAGCAGGTCGTCGTTCTGGTCGGCCGGCGCGAGGCGCAGCTGATTGCGGTGGCGGTAGCCGTGGATCGCCACGCCGTGGCCCGCGGCCGCCACCGCGGCGGCCAGCGACGGGTCGCGCTCCACCTGCTCGCCGACCATGAAGAAGGTGGCGCGCGCGTTCGCCGCGGCGAGTGCCTCGAGCGCGGCTGGCGTGCCCTCGGGGTGCGGGCCGTCGTCGAAGGTGATCGCCACCGCGTCCCCCCGGTCCAGGCGCCGCGGCACGCGCAGGGCCCGCGCCACCGGCGGCGCGATCGGCGCCAGCGCGGGCAGCGACCAGGCGGCCGCAAGGGAAGCTCCCGCTACGAGGGCGCGGTTCATCGGGGGGATGGTCGCAGGACGGGAAAAGCAGCAATGAAGGACGGCCCGGAGCGCGGTTTCTCTCCACCTTCCTGACCTGAGGTCGCATAGCGACTGTAAGTCAGGAATGTGACCGAGCCCCACCCGTTATTGCTGCTTTTCCGCGCCCGTCGCCGCCGCTTCGAGAACCACCGACGCCGCCGTCGGCCGCGTCGCCGCCGAGCGATCCGGCTCGCGCGGGCGGGCCAGCGCCCGCCGCAGCGCCGCCTCCAGCTCCCCGGGCGACTCCGCCACGTCGGCCAGGCCGTGCCGGGCGAACGCGCGGTTGTTGACCTTGATGTGCGCCATCCCCCAGCCGTAGGAGATCGGCGCGGTGCCGCGCATCAGCGCCTCCAGCACGGTCAGCCCGGCGGTCGAGTGCACCAGCGCGTCGCCGGCCGCAAGGAGGTCGCACATGCGGTCGGTGAACCCGACCGCGCGCACGCGCGGCTGGGCGTCGAACGCGCGCTCGATCTCCTCCCGCACGCGCTCGTTGCGCCCGCACATGCACACCACGGTGGCGCCCTCGAGCCGGAGCGCGACGCGCGCGGCGCCCACCAGGTCGCCCACCGCCCATCCCCCGCCCGACACCAGCACCACCGGGCCCTCGTCGGGCAGGTCGAACGACCGCCGCGCCGCGGCCTTGTCGAACGGGTCCAGGCAGCCGGGGGACGTGAGGCCCCGCACCCACTCGACCCGGGTGTCGCGGCCCGCCACCTCGCGCACCTCGTCCGCGGACTCGGGGTGGGTGATCAGGTGCAGGTCGATGCCCGGGTGCGCCCAGTACAGCAGCGCCGCCAGGTCGGTGATGGCCGAGCACGCCGGCACGCGGAGATAGCCGGCGGCGCGCAGGCGGCCGATCACGTCGGTCGTGCCGGGGTAGGTGGAGACGACGACGTCCGGCCGGAAGCCGCGGATCGCCCGCAGCAGGCCGCGTCCCCCCACGAGGTACATCAGCATCCCGGACAGCCAGCGGGTGGGCGGGAAGTGGATGGCCAGCCAGTACTCGAAGTCGTACAGGAAGGCGAGCCGGCCGAAGACGATCTCGGTGCCGTCGCGGATCACCTTCGCCACCGCGCGTCCCATCGCGTCCAGCCCGTCGACGATCTCGACCTCCACGTCGGGGCGCTCGTCGCGCAGGCCGGCGGCCAGCACCCGCGCCGGCGCGTCGTGCCCCTCGCCGATGTCGGCGGACACGATCAGCACTCGGGGCGGCCGCGACACGACGGCGCATGGTAGGCGCGCGTTAGCTTGCCGCCGTGGCCGGCTACAGGCTCAGGGTGCGGGTGGGATCGCGCGTGGAGCGCTCGCGCCACGACGACGCCGCCGCCGCGCTCGAAGCGCTCGAGTCGCGCCTCGGCCAGTTGCGGCGCGAGGCCCGCGGGCGCACGGTGGACCTCAAGGTCAGGCGCTTCGAGCCCGTCCAGCAGGTTACGGCCCGGCTCGAGCTGTCGGGGCCCGGTCGCCTGCGGGTGGGGCTCGACCTGCGCGGCGACGGCTCCACCGAGGCCTGGACCGGACGCGTGCGCCGCCAGCTGATCGAGCAGCGCGGCGGCGAGGAGCCGCTGGACGCCCTGCGGCGGGTCCTACCCTCGGCGCGCATGCGAGAAGACGGCGCGGCGACGGAGGACAGGCGCTGGATCGTGCCCCTGCCGCGTGGCGCGGAGCCGCCGTACCGCGTGTTCGTGAACGGGGTCCGCCAGCACGAGGGCAGCGACTACGAGCTGCGCGGACATGCCCTCGCCTTCCCCCGCCACCTGGAGAAGGAGGGCAGGCTCGGCTTCTGGCGCTGGACAGCCATGTTCCTGGCGCTCTTCGGCACCTACCGCAAGAACGACTCGGTGGACGTGGAGTACACGGTGGGCGGCCAACCGCGCCTGGCCGTGGGGCTCGACATCCTGCCTCCCGATGGAGGGAAGCACGCGGCGGGCTCGTAACCTTCTTCACATGCGGATCGACGAGATCCTCGGCGACGGCCGCGAGCCCGTCTTCTCGTTCGAGTTCTTCCCGCCGCAGACGGAGGACGGGATGGCTCAGCTGAAGGGCGCGCTGTCGGAGCTGTCGAAGGACGACCCCGCCTACGTGTCCGTCACCTACGGCGCCGGCGGCTCCACCCGCGACCGGACGGTCGAGGTGACCAAGTGGATCAAGCAGGAGCTGGGCATCGAGGCGATGGCGCACCTGTCGTGCGTCGGCGAGCCCGTGGACCGGCTGCGCGAGATCCTCGACGAGGTGCGCGACGCCGGGATCGAGAACATCCTGGCCCTGCGCGGCGACCCCCCGCGCGGCCAGACCGAGTGGAGGCCGCACCCGGAGGGGCTCGGGTCGTCGCCGGAGCTGATCGACCTGATCGCGGAGGATTACGACTTCTGCGTGGGCGGCGCCTGCTTCCCCGAGGTGCATCCGGAAGCGCCGAGCCTGGACCACGACCTGACGTTCTGCAGGCGCAAGGTGGAGGCCGGCGCCAGCTTCCTGATCACCCAGCTCTTCTTCGACAACGAGCTGTACTTCGACTTCGTCCCGCAGGCGCGGACCGCCGGCATCGACGTGCCGATCATCCCGGGCATCATCCCCGTCACCAACTTCGCCCAGATCAAGCGCTTCACCGAGATGTGCGGCGCCAGCATCCCCGAGAAGTTCGAGCGCGAGCTGGCCGCTCGGGCGGACGACCCCGACGCGGTCAAGGACCTCGGCGTGGCGTACGCGACGCTCCAGTGCTCCGAGCTCCTGGCGCGCGGCGCGCCCGGAATCCACTTCTACACGCTGAACCGCTCGCCGGCCACGCGCGCCATCCTGGCCGCGCTGCGCGCCGCGCGCCCGTGGGACCGCCGGCTCGAGCCGGTCTGACGCGCCGTCCCGCCGCCTAAGCCGCCAGCTCCCAGCGCTCCGGCTCCTCTCCGTCGAGCCTGCGCGCCATGTCGCGCAGCTCGAAGTGGCGCAGGTAGCAGAGGGTCTCCGACAGCCCCCAGTTGACGAGCATCGGCGTCAGCTCGTCGGGCGCCACGTCCATCAGCGTCGGGACGATCTCGAACGGCGTCTTCGCGCCCTCCTCGAGGGCGCGCCGCACGCGGCCCATCCGCTCGTGCACCTCGCGGCGGTTGGCCTCGACGTGCGCGCTCACGTCGATGAACGGCCGGCCGTGCCCCGACAGGCACAGGCGCGACGACAGCCCGGCCACCACCTCGAGGCTGTTCAGGAACTCGCCCGCAGGGTCGGGCGTGTAGCCGTAGTCGTAGTACAGCGATACGCGGCCCAGCAGGTGGTCGCCCGAGATGAGGATGCCGCGGTCGGGCTGGTGCAGGCAGACGTGCGACGGCGCGTGACCGGGCGTCTCGTACACGTGCAGCACCCCCAGGTCGGTCTCCACCTCCACGCCGGGCAGCAGGTCGCGGTCGGGCAGCACCACCCGGTCGACGCCCATCCCGCCGCCCTTCTGCGCCGACTGGTAGCGGCTCAGCGCCTCCTCGGGCACGCCGCTCTGCCGCGCCACCTCGATCCGCCGCTGGAGCGCAAGCTCGGGGTCCTCCGCGCGCTTGGTCATGTGCGCGTGGTTGGGGTGCATCCACAGCTCGCAGCCAGCGGCGTCCACGATCGGCCCGGCCAGGCCGTAGTGGTCCGAGTGCGCGTGCGTGCACACCAGCAGGCGCACGTGCTCCAGGCGCAGGCCCGCCTGCGACAGGGCCAGCTCGAGCTGGCGGATGGCGCCCGGGCCGCCGAGCCCGGTGTCCACCAGCACCACGCCGCTGCCCGACGACAGCGCCCACGCGTTGCAGTGCGGCACTCCGGGCCAGGGGAGCGGCAGGCGCAGGCGCCAGACGCCCGGCACCACGCGGTCGGCGCGTCCGACCTCGCGCTTGCGAGCCGCCTCGCTCACGCCGGGTCGATCAGCACGCCCGGGTTGAGGATGCCCTTCGGGTCGAGCTCGGCCTTGGCGACCCGCAGCGCGCGGGCGAACGGCTCCGGGCGCTGGCGGTCGTACCAGGGCCGGTGGTCGCGGCCCACGGCGTGGTGGTGGGTGATGGTGCCGCCCGCGGCGATCACGGCGTCCGAGGCCGCGGCCTTGACCGCGTCCCACTGGTCGAGCTCCTGCCCGCGAAGCGCCGGCGCCAGCATCGTGAAGTAGGGCGCCGCTCCGTCGGGATAGACGTGCGTGAAGCGGCAGGTGACCGTGCCGGCGCCGGCCAGCTCGCGCAGCTTGGCCTCGGCTACCTCGCGGACCTCGGACACGAAGCGGTCCAGGCGGTCCCAGGTGATCGCCGTCTCGAACGTCTCGCTGAACACGCCGGCCGCGATCATCGTGTCGCGCACGTAGGGCGCGGCCAGAAAGGCCGAGCGCCACTGCGACGAAGCGTCGCCCTCGCGCTTCTCCGACGGCTCGCCCTCCCCGCCGTGGTCGCCGCACAGCTCCAGCGCACGGTCCATCCACGGCTCCAGCGGGTGGTCGGCGGACTCGAAGCCCAGCACCAGCAGCGCGCGCTCGTCGGCGGCCGCGCCGGTGACCATCGCCTCGCGACCCTCCAGCAGCCGGCAGTTGGCGGGCTCGAGCCCCGACTGCGAGAGCGCACGTACGGCCGCCGCGCCGGCCTCGAAGGTGGCGAAGCGGACGCTGGCCGACGAGCGGAACCGCGGCCGGTCCTGAAGCCGCACCCACGCCTCGGTGATCGCGCCGAGGATGCCCTCCGAGCCGATCAGCATGCGGTCCGGGCTCGGCCCCGCGCCGGACCCGGGCAGGCGCCGGCTCTCCCACACGCCCGTCGGGGCGATGGCCCGCACCGACTCCACCAGGTCGTCGATGTGGGTCAGCCGGGTGGCGAAGTGGCCGCCGGCGCGGGTGGCGATCCAGCCGCCCAGCGTGGAGAACTCGAACGACTGCGGGAAGTGGCGCAGGGTCAGGCCGTGCGGGCGCAGCTGGTCCTCCAGCACGGGCCCCGCGGCGCCCGCCTGGATGCGGGCGGCGCGGGAGACGTCGTCCACCTCGAGCACGCGGTCGAGCGCGCGCAGGTCGATCGAGACCGCGCCGTCGTAGCCGCCGCCCAGGCGCGGCTCGACCCCGCCCACCACGCTGGTGCCGCCCCCGAACGGGATCGCGGCGGCGTTCGCGCGGTCGCACCACTCGAGCACGGCCTCCAGCTCGCGCTCGTCGCGCGGTCGCGCCACCACGTCGGGCGGATTGTCCAGCCGGCCGCGGAACGCCCGGATCAGGTCCCGGTAGCCCTTGCCCTGGGCGTGGGTGGCGCGCTCGTGGCGATCGGTGGAGCAGATCTCGCTCAGGTCCGGGGGCGGATCGAGCTGCGGCGAGGGCAGGTCGATCGAGTCCAGCTCCGCCGGCAGCTCGGCCTCGGCCGGCTCGAAGCCCAGGTGCGACCGGATCCCGGCTGCTGCGGCGCGCAGCTCGTCGGCGGGCGGCTGCTGATCCTCGTAGCCCCAGCCCCAGAACTTGAACCGCCGCTCAGCCGCCACAGCCATGATGGCAGCTTCTCATGCGGGCGCCCCGCGCGGGAGGAGCGACCCCAAAAGGGGCGAAGGGCTATGGTTGGAGTCAGCTTCGATGGCCACCGGGACAACCGTCCAGATCACCATGCCCGAGATGGGCGAGTCGGTGACCGAAGGAACGATCCTCGAATGGCTGAAGCAGGTCGGCGACCCCGTCGAGGCGGACGAGGGGATCGTCGAGGTCTCGACCGACAAGGTCGACGCGGAGGTCCCCGCCCCCGCCAGCGGCGTCCTGACCAAGATCCTGGTCGGCCCCGACGAGACCGTCCCCACCGGCGCCGTCCTGGGCGAGATCCAGGTGAACGGCGCCGTTTCCGCCGGCAACGGCGGCGCGCCGGAGGCCGCGGCCTCGCGCGATCCCGACCACGCGGGCGACGAGTCGGCCGTCGAGGAGGCCGAGCACGGCCCGGCGGCCGAGGCCGAGCACCTCCAGGCCGCGGAGGCCGTCAAGGAGGCGGGCGCAACGCCCAGCGGCGGCGCGGGCGCCGCCCCCGCCGACGCGGCTCCCGCCGCCGGCTCCAGCGAGCTGCTCGACGTGGCGATGCCCGAGATGGGCGAGTCGGTGACCGAGGGAACGGTGCTCGAGTGGCTCAAGCAGGTCGGCGACACGGTGGAGGTGAACGAGGGCCTGGTGGAGATCTCCACCGACAAGGTGGACGCCGAGCTGCCCTCGCCCGCTGCCGGCACCCTGGCAGAGATCCTGGTCCAGCCGGACGAGACGGTGACCACCGGGACCGTCGTGTGCCGCATCGCCGTGGGCGCCGCCGGCGACGGCGGCCGTATGCCCGCGGGCGAGCCGCCCCTCCGCCAGGAGCGCGCCGAGCCCGCCGAGGCCGAACCGCGGCCGGCCGGCGCGGGCGACGGCAGCGGCAACGGCGCCGCCAACGCCACCCCCGTGGCGGCGCGGATGGCCGAGGCCAACGGCGTGGACGTGGCCGCGATCGAGGGCAGCGGTCCCCGCGGTCGCGTGACCAAGTCCGACGTGGAGGCCGCCATCGCCGACGGCGGCGACGGCGGCGCCCGGGCCGCCCCGCCGCCGCCCGCCCCGGCAGGCGGCGGCCAGCCCACCGCCACCCCGATCCGCGGCCCGGCGGCCACCCTCGCGCGCTTCATGAACGAGAGCCGCGACATCCCCACGGCCACCAGCTTCCGCACCCTCGAGGTGGACACGCTCGATGCCCGCCGCCGCGCGCTGAAGGAGGCCGGCCGCAAGCTGTCGTTCACGCACCTGATCGCCTGGGCGATCGTGCAGGCGGCGCGCGACATGCCCGTCATGACGCACGCCTACGAGGAGCGGGACGGCAAGCCGCAGCGCATCGACCCCGGCTCGGTCAGCCTGGGCCTGGCCGTGGACGTGGAGCGCAGGGACGGGACCCGCTCGCTGGTGGTGCCGGTGCTGAAGGACGCCGACACGCTCGACTTCCCCGCCTTCGCGGCGCGCTACGACGAGCTGGTGGCCGGCGCGCGCGACAACGCCCTGCCCGCCGACGCCTACGCGGGCGCCAACATCACGCTGACCAACCCGGGTGGGATCGGCACCGTCGCGTCGGTGCCGCGGCTGATGCCGGGCCAGGGCACGATCGTCGCGACGGGCGCGATCGGCCTGCCTGCGGGGCTGCGCACGGCCGACCCCGGCAAGGTGCGCGAGCTGGGCGTGGCCAAGACCATGACCATGACCAGCACCTACGACCACCGCGTCATCCAGGGCGCGGAGTCGGGCGCGTTCCTGCGCCGCATCGACCAGCTGCTCCAGGGCGAGGACGACTTCTACGACGGCGTCTTCGGCGCACTGGGCCTGGCGGACGCTCCGCGCGCCCCGGTCGCCAAGAGCGACGGCGACGGCGCCGGTCCTGTCACCGCCGCCGAGCCCGCGCCGTCCGTGCACAAGCCGGAGATCACCGGCGCCGCCGACGAGGCGCTGCTCCAGGCCGTCCAGGCGGCCACGTCGGTGGTCAAGGCCCACCGCATGCACGGCCACCTTTCCGCCCGGCTCGACCCGCTGGGCTCCGAGCCGGTGGGCGACCCCGCGCTCGACCCGAGCACCGTCAACCTCACGCCCGACCTGATGAAGGCGATCCCCGCGTCCGTGCTGCGGGTGGCCGTTCCGGGCGAGACGTTCGCCGACGCCCTCCCCCACCTCCAGGACACCTACTGCGGCACGATCGCCTACGAGATCGAGCACATCTCCGACCACAAGCAGCGCGTGTGGCTGCGCCAGGTCGTGGAGTCGGGCGACCACCGCTGGCCGCCGGACGTCGAGCTGCGCCGGCGCCTGCTCGAGCGGCTGACCCAGGTCGAGGCGCTCGAGACCTACCTGCACAAGGCGTTCCTGGGCCGCAAGCAGTTCTCGATCGAGGGCCTGGACGTGCTGGTGCCCATGCTCGACGAGACGATCGAGCTGGCCGCCGACGACGGCGCCCGCGAGGTGGTCGTCGGGATGGCGCACCGTGGCCGGCTCAACGTGATCGCGCACACCGTCGGGCGCGGCTACCAGTCGATCCTGGTCGAGTTCGAGGGCGAGCAGAACCTGGAGGCCGACACCGCGCTGCCGTCCGGCGGCACCGGGGACGTGAAGTACCACTACGGCGCCACCGGCAGCTACAGGACGGCGTCCGGCAAGGGCGTGCGCGTCACGCTGTCGCCCAACCCGAGCCACCTCGAGTACATCGACCCGGTGGTCGAGGGCCGCTCGCGCGCCGACCAGTCGCACCGCGACAGCCGCGAGCTCCAGCACGACCCCACGCTGGTGCAGCCGGTGCTGATCCACGGCGACGCGGCGTTTCCCGCGCAGGGGATCGTGGCCGAGACGCTCAACCTCCAGGCGCTCCCGGGCTACCAGACCGGCGGCACGATCCACATCATCACCAACAACCAGCTCGGGTTCACCACCGACCCCGACGAGGCACGCTCCACCCGCTACGCCTCGGACCTGGCCAAGGGCTTCGACGTCCCGATCGTGCACGTGAACGCCGACGACGTCGAGGGCTGTATCGCCGCGGTCCGGCTGGCGATGGCGTTCCGCCAGCGCTTCGGGCGCGACGTGCTGATCGACGTGATCGGCTACCGCCGCTTCGGCCACAACGAGCAGGACGAGCCCGCGTACACGCAGCCCGTGATGTACGAGCGGATCAAGAAGCACCCGCCGGTCCGCCAGATCTACGCCCAGAAGCTGGCCGAGCAGGGCGTCGTCTCGGCGGAGGAAGCCGACCAGATGGCCGCCGACGCCCACAAGCGGCTGGCGGACGCGCACGCCGAGCTCAAGGAGTCGATCGAGCAGGGACCGGACACCGGCGAGCACGAGCTGGACCGCAGCGCCAGCGCGGAGCCGCGCACGGCGGTCTCCGCCGAGACCCTGCGGGCGCTAAACGAGCAGCTGCTGCGGGTGCCGGAGGGCTTCACGGTGCACCGCAAGCTGGGACCGCAGCTGGAGCGCCGCCGCACCGCGCTCGAGGACGGGACGATCGACTGGGCGCACGCGGAGTCGCTGGCGTGGGCCGCCCTGCTCGCGCAGGGCGTGCCGATCCGCCTGACCGGCCAGGACACCGAGCGCGGCACCTTCAGCCAGCGCCACCGGGTCATGCACGACGCGAAGGACGGCAAGCGCTGGTGCGCCATCCAGAACCTCCCGAAGGCGGAGGTGCCGTTCGAGCTGCACAACAGCCCGCTGTCCGAGAGCGCCTGCCTCGGGTTCGAGTACGGCTACAGCGCCCAGGCGCCCGAGGCGCTGGTCATGTGGGAGGCGCAGTTCGGCGACTTCGTGAACAGCGCGCAGGTGATCGTGGACCAGTTCATCGTCTCCGGCCTGGCCAAGTGGGGGCAGGCCACGCGCCTCACCCTGCTGCTGCCGCACGGCTACGAGGGGTCGGGGCCGGAGCACTCGAGCGGGCGCCTGGAGCGCTTCCTCCAGCTGGGCGCCGAGGGCAACATCCGCGTGGCCTACTGCTCCACCCCGGCGCAGTACTTCCACCTGCTGCGACGCCAGGCGCTGATCGCGAAGCGCCGGCCGCTGGTGGTGATGACGCCCAAGAGCCTGCTGCGCCTGCCCGCCGCCCAGTCGTCGCTCGAGGACCTCACCGGCGGCCACTTCCAGCCGGTGCTGGACGACCCGTCGCTGGCGGGCACGCGCGAGGACGTCACCCGGCTCGTGCTGTGCACCGGCAAGGTCTACTACGAGCTGGCCGCCCACGAGGCGCGCGACGCGATGGACCACGTGGCCGTCGGGCGCGTGGAGCTGCTCTACCCGTTCGCCGAGAACGAGCTGCGCGAGCTGATGGCCAGCTACCCGTCGCTGCGCACGGTCGTCTGGGCCCAGGAGGAGCCGAAGAACATGGGCGCCCGCAACGTGATGGAGCAGCGGCTGTCCTGGATCCTGCCCGACGGCGTGGGCTACGAGTACGTCGGCCGCCAGCTGCGGGCCAGCCCCGGCGAGGGCTACGCCGCCGCGCACCGCGCCGAGCAGGCGCGGATCGTGCGCGAGGCGCTGGGCGTGTCGGACTAACGCTTCGCCTTCTGGCCCTCGGCCAGCCTGGCGGCGAAGTCCTCGGCCCCACCCATCCGGGCGAGCTTGGCCACCACCCGCGGGGCGGGCCCTGACAGCCAGCCGCCGAAGCGCTGCGAGAACGCGGCCACGTCGATCTCCGGCCTGTTGGTGGCGATCCCCTGGAGCACCGCGGCGGCCACCTGGTCGGGCGTGCGGCTGCCGATTCCCCTCGGCAGCTCCAGATCGGCCTCCGCGAACATGCCGGCATCGCGGACGAAGCCGGGGAAGACGGCGGTCACGCCCACGCCGGTCTCCTTGAGCTCCTCGTGCAGGGCGAAGGAGAAGCCGCGCAGCCCGAACTTGCCGGCCGAGTAGAGCGACCCGCCGCCGCTGGCGATCTTGCCCGCGATCGAGGAGATGTAGACGAGATGGCCCGACCCGCGCTCGAGCATCCGCGGCAGCAGCGCGTGGGTCAGCTGAACGGGAGCGCGCAGGTTCACGGTGAGCGCGCGGTCGGCCTCCTCGGCGCTGAAGTCGCCGAGGCGCCCGCTGGCCGGCAGCGCCGCGTTGGCCACGAGCACGTCGACGTCGCCGGCCCGTTCGGCCAGGGCACGCACGTCCTCCAGCACCGAGAGGTCGGCGACCACCACCTCGGCGCGCTCGCCGAGCTCGGCCGCGAGCGACTCGAGCACCTCCGCGCGCCGGCCGCTGAGCTTGACGGCGGCGCCCTGCCGATGGAGCGCCCTGGCGATCGCGTTGCCGATCCCGCCCGTGGCGCCGGTCAGGAGCGCGGCCTTGCCGCTGAGGTCGGGCGCGTCGGCCATCGGGGGCGGATGCTATTCGCGCGGCCGCTCCATGGTCGATTGGCCGCTACGCTAGAGCCCATTCGCGGGCGTAGTTCAGCTGGTTAGAACGCCGGCCTGTCACGCCGGAGGTCGCGGGTTCGAGTCCCGTCGCTCGCGCTGCTTGGTAGGGCCGAATCACGCGCTGGCCTGCGGAGTCGGCTCGGCGATGCGTTAGCGCGTCGCCAACAACCCGCTGACCAGGTCACCCACGATCAACGTGTCGACCGGGCACAGGCGCACGCGCCAGCCGAGCGCATCCTTGCTGATCGAGACCTGATGTCCCGCCGAGCGCAGCCGCTCGTGCGCGGCGTTCGCGCGGCGGTCGCCCCTGATCCCAGCCCAGCGGACGTCGACGCCGACCTGCTCGTCGGCGACGAACCAGACCGTGACGCGGTCAGGCCTCGTCGATCGTGTGTGCCTGGCACTCATGGTGTTCCTATCGGCTCGGAGCCGAGTTTTCGCGACCATCGCCGCGTCGTTCGGCAGCTAGCTGATTGTTTTCCTCGGGCCGGACGACTTCCCTCGGGCGCGCGCGGCGATCTCGGCGCCCAGCTCCGGCCGGCCGGCGCGGTGCGCCCACCGCCGAGCTGCAGCGGCCGGATCGCGCCTACCCTTGGGGAAGTTCCGCTCGGTCGCGAGCTCGACGAAATCGTGGGCGACGATGTCCGCGACGCCGGTGTCGGCGCCCCCACCGAGCGCCGCGGCGGCGGCGTCGAGCCGTAGCTCGAGCTCGGGCTGGTCGCCGTCGAGCAGAGCGAGCGCCGCAAGCATGATCTCGAGGCGCGCCGCGCTGCCGAAGCGCCGCCGCGCGTAGGCAAGGTCGCGCGCCGTCGCGAGGTCCCCCCGGGCCCCATCGCAGTTGCCTACCCCGAGCTCCAGCCAGCCGAGGCGCCTGTGGAGCGCATGGCGCTCGGCGTCGTCCGCGGCGGCCGACAGCCGCTCACGCAAATGCTCGATCGCATCGTGCGGCCGGCCGCTCGCCGCCAGCGCCATCGCGAGCGCCAGCGCCGAGTCCACCGTAGTGTCGACACCGAGGGCCTCGAGCCGCGTTTGGAGCCGTGCAACGGCCTCGACGTCGCCGCGCTCCGCGTGCTCCTCGCTCTCGAAGCGGATTGCCCGAGCCAGGCCGATCGACGCCTCGGGGTCGAACTCCTTGTCGGCGAGGGCTCGGATCCGGTCGTAGCACGAAGCGGCCTCCGCCCAGCGCCCCCGGTGTAGATGCCGCCTGGCCGCGACCGCCAGAATGGCGACCGAAGGAAACTTGTTGTCGCCCCAGCGCTGCGCGTCGACCCAGGTGAGCGCGTCGGCGAGCTCGTCGTCACCACGAACGTCGGGGTCCTTCCGCTCGCGCGCCTCAAGCTGCCGGAGCTGCTCCGCCCGTGTCCGCCGCGCCCGCGCCAGTGCCCGCTCCAGGGAGCCGGCGTGCGGGGCGTTGACGTTTTCGAGGAGCCGCCGCCGCAGGTTGAGCTCCACCCGCAGGTCGTCGAGACGAGTACGGTTCGGCGCCGCGAGGGCGGCGCGCTCGAGCGCGAGGCCCGCGCCCGCGCGGTCGCCGGACCCGAGCCGCCGCCAGGCTTCGGCCGTCGCACGGTTGAACGCCGGCGCGGTCGCGTCCTCATCGGCCAATCGCATCCAGCGCGCGGCCTTTGACGGCGAGCGCACCATCGCGGCCGCACCGACGAGCCTGCACTTCCCCAGGCCGCCGACGGTCGGCGCGTCGCCCTTCTGTTTCCTGCGGAGCATCTCGCGGTAGTTGTCACGCGCGCGCTTCCGCTGGCCGAGCGCCACGTGACAGCGCGCAAGCATGTCGAGGTACCAGAGCGGATCACTCCCGGCGGCGAACGCGAACTCCAGTCGATCGATCGCCTCCTCCCAGCGCTGACGCTGCATCGCGATCTGCGCGCAGAACGCGCTCACCGTGGGGTCCTCGCCGTAGGTCGTCACGAACTCACGCGCGATCGCCTCCGCATCCGTCGTCGATCCGTCGGCCGTCGCGATGGCCAGCCGTTCGATCATCACCCTGCGATCGCCAGGCTTGATGCGGTGACCGCGGTTGGCCGCCTCCTGCGCCAGCCGCTCCAGCCCCGCGTAGCGGAGGTACTGCGATGCGAAACCCCAGCGCTGAGCGTCGCTGTCGTCGTGGACCAGCGACTGCTCGACCCAGGCTAGCGCCTCCCATATGCCCGCTTCCCGGTCGCCGCCCGGGGCCTGCGTCTCGAGGTCTGCGATCGTCGCGCGCGTGAGGTAGGCCCACGACGTCTCGTAGGTAGGTGGACCCCCCCGCTCGGAGGTGTACTGCGCATCCCAGGTCTCGCGTGCTTCCACCAGCTTCTCCGTGTCGGGCACCACCGCGCCCGGAGGGAGACTCTCCGTCACGAGCGCGTCCACGAGCAGCCACGTGGCCCTCGGGTGGACAGGGTCGAGGCTGCGCGCCCGCTCGAGCCGCTCGATCGCGTCAGCGAGCTTCCCACTCCACATGAAGAGCTCGCCGGCCGCCACCGCCTCCGCAGCGGCCGCCGCGCGGGCGGCGGGATCGCGCCGCAGGATGAGCTCGCTCCGCAGCCGGTGCACGAATGCCTTCGGGTGCCCGGTCCCGCGAACGTGCGCCAGCAGCGCCCAGTCCGAAAGCTCCCAGGACTCGTCGTACCGCCCCCGCCCGTTGAGCACCTCGGCGGCTCGGCCGAGTAGTCGTCCGGGCGGGTCGACGAACGACGCTCGCGTGACCAGCCCCGCGATCTCGAAGCTCGGCATCGCCTCGAGGCCGTTCGCGTAGAACGCGTCAGCCGCCTCGTAGTCCCCGGTCAGCTCTGCCCAGATCCCGAGTTCGAGGAACCCGTTCGCGTCCTCGCCGGAACGTTCGATCGCGTGCTGCGCGTTGGTGGCAGCGCGGCCGAAGTCGGGGAGGCTCAGGAAGTATGCCGCGCGCTCCGCGTGCATTCGTCCCCCGTACGGATAGAGCTCCACTGCCTCATCGAGCCGGCGGAGCGCGATCTCACGGTCGCCGAGGTCCCTCACGGCGATCCACGCGGCGAGCCGTAGCGCGCGGCTGCGGAGCTCGGGGCCCAGGATCGGCTCCCAGCGTTCGAACCCCTTCGGCTCTCCCAGCGCGCTCATCAGGCCGAGCCCGGTCTCCGCGTCACCGTCCCGCCACGCCGCGAGGTCGCGCGCGATGCGCGCGACCCCCGCCCGCAGCCGCTCAGGCCACGGCACCTCGAGTGCGACGATCTTCATGACGGGATCCCACCCTTGGGCGTCGAGCGCGTCGAGGAACTCCGCGACCCAGCGCCGCCCAGCCTTCACCGGCTCGTTTCGCAACCCCGCAAGCTCCGCGGCGAGGTCGTCCAGGCCCACCTCGGTCCAGCGCCGGCGGGCGTGCCATTCTCGCTGGACCGCCACCACGCGCCGCTCGCCACCTTCGGCGGCCCGTGCCACGATCTCGGCCCGTTGCCTGACGCCGCGTAGTGTCCCGCCGACGTAATTGAAGGGGTCACGCGTCTCGGCCTGCGCGAACCGCTCGTCGAGGAGCCCTGTGGTCTCGTCGACCACGTCCGCCACGGCGCCGAGCAGGTCGGAGTAGAACTCGAGCGCCACGTCGAGCTCGTACCGGCCGGCGGCGTCGCGGGCGGGCGGCTTAGCCATAGCCCGATGCGGCCCCCGAGTACGTTACTTCGGGGTCGCCGGAGGCCTCGGTCGTCAGCCTTACGGCGCCGCTGCCGCGGATCGCGACCGTGGGCGCGAGGAACGCGTGCCCCTTCGTCCATTTCTCCCACAGCGCATCGCGCGCGTCCTGGACCGCCCGCTCGACCGCGGCCCCCAGGACCAGCCGCTCGTACAGCGCCTTGTTGAAGACCGTGCACTGCTCGGCGGCGGCGGGGTACTGGTACGCGACGAGCACGTGCACCCCGCGCGCGAGCACGGCGGGTGCGAAGGGCGCAGTGTCGGCACGCACCCGGTCCATCGGAGGGTACGCGTCGCACAGCTGCAGGACGACGACCGCGGGCGGAGCTGCAGCCAGGAGGGCGGAGAAGGTCGCGGCCGGGACGTACAGCGTCTCACCCCCGGAGTCGCCGACCGCGATCTCGTCGGACCCGTCGAGGAAGCGGCCGTGGCCGACGTAATGCAGGACCGCGGGCTCGTGCTTCGAAACGGCGGCCTGGAGCTCGGTCGTGTCGTCGGGCTCGACGATCTCGTGCGAGACCCGCCGGAACCCCTCGAACAGCTCACGCGCGTCAGCGGTGACGCTCTTGACGGTGGTCGCGAGGCTCTTCTCGGCTTGGCTGCTCCCCTGTGGCCGCGCTGAGACCATCAGCACCGACAAGTTGCGCGTCAGCGGTGGCTCCTTCCGAGCACTCCGCATGCCGCTGCCGCGCGCGAATGCGAAGTTGGGCTCGCGCGCGAGGTAATACTCGCCTCGCGAGCGGGACGCTTCGATGAAGAGGTGCTCCCACGGCAGGTACTCGAGGTCCGGCGGGACGTTGGTGCCGGTGAACTCCAGAATGATCTGCACCCACCCCTTCCGACGACCGGTGAGCACGCGCTCGACCTCGCGCCTAATCCTGCCCGGAAGCACCGCGGTGGCGAGGATGGTCCCGAGCAGGCGCACCTCCTCACCGCTCACGCGACCGCGCCAGCTCGACTCCGGCGACGCCCAGTCCCGGAAGAGCCGGGCCACCTGGATCCTGACGTTGTTCAGCTCGACGCGCTCGGGGCCGACCGTGCGCTTCGGAAGCTTGGCGGTGACCTCCCACCAGTTGCGCCTCGGCGCGACCCTGACGATCATCGTGAGCTCCGGCGGATCCGCGAGCTGGCCGGCGCGCTTCTCGCCGAGGTACACCCGCCGCGCCACCGCGGGCATGGCCTCGACCCAGCTCGCCCGCGAGGCGTGGAAAGCGCGGTT
Source organism: Thermoleophilaceae bacterium (assembly GCA_036389105.1). Lineage (GTDB taxonomy): Bacteria > Actinomycetota > Thermoleophilia > Solirubrobacterales > Thermoleophilaceae > AC-37. The sequence continues at coordinate 15,957 of DASVQK010000097.1, read as the reverse complement.
CCCCGACGCCATCGCGTCGCTCAGCGCGAACAACGACGTGATCGGGATCGCAAACCCCCCGGCCGCCTGCTCGTCGTCGATCGTGCGCTTGAGGACGGCGCACACCGCGCCGGTGGTGACGTTCACGAGCGGAGACCCGCTCATCCCGTGCTCGACCCGTCCCTCCTTGAGTTTGAAGAGCTTCCTGTCGCCGGTCAGGCCCTCGGCCTCGAGCGTCACTGGGACGCCTTCGTCATGCAACGCGGTGTAGCCGAACCCGTGGACCTCGTCGCCAGGGTCGAGGCCGACGTGGAGGAGGGCGCACGGATGCTTGTTGCCGGGCTCGACACGCAGCACGGCGAGGTCGGTCTTGTCGTCGGACTTGTGCCGCACCGCCTTGACGTGGTAAACGTCGTCGGGGTTGCGGCCACGGGCGCTGATCCTCTTTACCTCGGGGCGCGGGGCATCGAGGTCCACCGCCTTGACGACGTGCTTGCAGGTGACGACCGCCCCACGGTCGACGAAGAACCCGCTGCCGGTACGCCTACCGTCGACGTAGATCCGGACCGTCGTGGCCGGAAGCAGGTCGTCGCAGATGTGGGCGACATCGCCCTCACCGTTCATTTGGCGGGTTTCCGGTGATCCCACTCGAGCGTGACCTTGATCGTGGCCGTTCCGGCTCCCTTCACGATGAGCGCGCTGAGTCCGCCGGACTCGACCGTCATGTCGACTCCGAACTCCACCGCCGCGCGGTCTGGCTTGACCTGGTCAAGCCCCGCGCTCATTTGCTTCGCGACCGCCTGGACCGAATCGGTGATAGCGTCGAACCCGAAGCGGTCGGCGATCCCGACGTCCGCCTCTTTGCTCCCAGCCGCCTGGACCTCGACCAGGACGTTGGGCCCGTCCGGGATTTCGGCCGTCACCACGCGGCGCCGCGTCTCGTTCATCCGTCCCCCTCGTCTCCGAGCCCTGAGCGCGGAGCGCTTCGATACTGGTTAAGTACTTTCGACCTTATACAGGGCGCGCACGTTGCGCAATTGATCGTTGGACACCTGGTTAAGCGGCGGAGAACTTACGTCGGCCGCGCCGTCCGCTCCGGGGTCGGCTAGCTGTAGGGCGCGAGCACGTTGTTCATCCGGTGTCCTCCTTGGGACTCGTGGCCTAGACACCTCCAGCCTCCAAGGACCCGGATGAACAACGTGCTCAGGTACTACAGCAGCCGGCCTAGCGTTCCCGGCCTGTCACGCCGGAGGTCGCGGGTTCGAGTCCCGCCGCTCGCGCTGAACGCCGCTGGGCGCTCGCGGCGGTACTACCCGGCCACCGACAGCTCGCGGCTCTCGGCGTCGCGTGTCAGCAGCGTGAGGAAGGCGTCCACCACGCGCCCGTCGAACTGCTGGTCCGAGCAGCGGCGGAGCTCGTCGCGGGCCGCGGCGGGCGTCATGGCGGGCCGGTACACGCGGTCGCTGGTCATCGCCTCGTAGGCATCGGCCACGGCCAGGATGCGGGCCTCGAACGGGATCGCGCTGCCCGTCAGGCCGTTGGGGTAGCCCTGGCCGTCCGGGCGCTCGTGGTGGGCCAGGACCCACTCGCCGATGTCATCGAGATTGGCGCCGCGCAGGATCCGCGCGCCGATCTCGGGGTGGCGGCGCATCTCGGCCCAGTCGTCCTCGGACAGCCAGCCCGGCTTGCGCAGCACCGAGTCCGGGATGCCGATCTTGCCCACGTCGTGCACGATGCCGCCGAAGCGCACGCGCTCGACGACGTCCGCCGGCAGGCCGAGCTCGCGGGCGATGGCGCCGGCCAGACGCCCGACGGTCTCGGAGTGCGCGGCGGTGCCCGTGTCGCGGATGTCGATGACCTCGGCCAGCGCCAGGACCGTCGAGCTGTGGCGCTCGGCGCGCGGGGCCGGCTGGCCGGTGGCGGCCAGCAGCGTCTCGGCGATCTCGGGGTTGTAGACGACCGTGCGGTCGCGGCCGAGCTTCTTGGCGGCGTACAGCGCCTGGTCGGCGCCGGCGATCAGCGACTCGGCGCTGGCCCCGTGGCGCGGGAAGGTGGCTACGCCCAGGCTGATCGTGAGCGGGTACGGCTGCTGGGAGAACGTCTCGCGGACCTCGCGGCGCATGCGCTCGGCCAGGATGTAGGCGGCGTGGTGGTCGGAGTCGGGCGCGATGATCGCGAACTCCTCCCCGCCGATCCGGGCGGCCGTGTCGATCCGCCGCTTGACCGCCTGGAGGATCGCGCTGAGGTCCTCGAGCGCGCGGTCGCCGGCGGCGTGGCCGAAGCGGTCGTTGACCGCCTTGAACGCGTCCAGGTCGCCGACGATCACCGAGAGCGGACGGCCGTTGCGGCGCGCGCGCTCCAGCTCGATCTCGAAGAGCTCCTCGAACCCGCGGCGGTTGAGCAGGCTGGTGAGGCTGTCCGTGCGGGCCGCGTCGGAGAGCCGCGCGATCAGCCGCTCGACGTGGCCGCGCTGGACGCCGATGAAGGCGCCCGCCACGACCAGGGTGCAGGTCACGAACGCCCAGTGGATGACCGGCGCCGTGTGGATGTCGCCGTTGGACAGCAGCATCGCCGAGTAGGCGAGTCCCACGAACGCCATCTGGAGGCTGGCCCGCACCCGGCTCAGGAAGTAGAACGAGTAGATGGCGATCCAGAAGTAGAACATCGCGTAGGGGCTGGTCGAGTCCCCGCTGGCGAAGATCGCCCACTCCACCAGCACCGTGCCGAGCGCGAGGAACAGCTGGAAGCACCAGAGCGGCAGGCGCTCGTATCCGGCGAACAGGAGCAGCGCGATGCTGAACGCGGACCCGCCGGTGATCGCGATCCGGGCCGGGTCGGCGTGATCCGAGGTGAGCAGGACCGAGACGAGCGTGACCAGGCCGCCGGCGGCGAACAGGTACATCAGCGAGCGCGCCATCACGGCGCGGTCGCTACGGCCTTCCGCCGCGGAGACTCCGGCCGTGGAGGCCAGGCCCAGGCGCTCTCGAACAGGGGGACGCATCGCTGAGGTGAGTATCGGTGCGCCCGCCCGGCACCGCTACGTACATTCGTCCAGCCGGGATGCCGCTATTCGTCCGTCCCTGTCAGGCGTCGAGTGCACCGGCGGCGCGCGCGCCGGCGCGCTCCATCAGCTCGCCGTGCACCGACCGCTCGCGCCGGCCGCGGCGCTGCCAGGTCCCGTCGGCGGCCAGCTCCCAGCCGAACGTGTCGTCGGCGAAGCAGCGCTCCAGCGTGTCCTCCAGCTCCTCCCGCAGCTCCGCGGACTCCACCGGCACCACCAGCTCCACGCGCGTGTCCAGGTTGCGCGGCATCAGGTCCGCCGAGCCGATGTAGTAGCGCGCCTCGTCGCCGCCGCGCTGGAAGCCGTAGATGCGCGAGTGCTCGAGGAAGCGGCCCACCACCGATACGACGCGGATGTTGTCGCTGACACCCTCCACGCCGGGCGTCAGGCAGCAGATGCCGCGCACGTTGAGGTCCACCCGCACCCCCGCGCGGGAGGCGCGATACAGCGCCTCGATGCAGCGGCGGTCCACCAGCGAGTTCATCTTCATCACGATTCGCGTCCGCTCGCCCGACTCGTGCGCCTCGATCGTGCGCTCGATCTCGGTCAGGATGCCGTCGCGCAGGTGCAGCGGCGAAACCAGCGCCTTGCGGAACTCCTTGGGACGCCCGTAGCCGGTCAGCGAGTTGAACATGTCCGCCACGTCGGAGGTGATGTCCGGGTCGGCCGTGAAGAGGCCGAAGTCCTCGTACAGGCGGGCCGTCTTGGCGTTGTAGTTGCCGGTGCCGACGTGCACGTAGTTGCGCACGCCGTCGCCCTCGCGGCGCACCACCAGGAGTGCCTTGGCGTGCGTCTTCAGGCCCGGCACGCCGTGCACCACGTGCGCCCCGGCCTCCTCCAGCGCCCGCGCCCACACGATGTTGCGGCGCTCGTCGAAGCGCGCCTTGACCTCGATCATGCAGGCCACCTGCTTGCCGCGCTCCGCGGCGCGCACCAGCGCGGGGATGAGCCCGGACTCGTCGTCGGTCCGGTACACGGTGAGCTTGATGGCCAGCACGTCCGGGTCGGCCACGGCCTGCTCCATGAAGCGCTCGACGCTGGCCGCGAAGGACTCGTAGGGCTGGTGGACCGTCAGGTCGCCCGCGCGCATCGCGGCGAAGGCGTCGGCCTTCTCCCCCTCCTCGGCGTGGAACGCGGGCGGCGCGACGGGGCTCCAGGGCCGCTCGCGCAGGTCGCCGTGCCCGTCGAGGTCGTAGAGCTGGTTCAGGTCCGTCAGGTCGAGCATCCCGTCCACCGCGTGCACCTGGCGCTCCTCCAGCTCGAGCCATCCCAACAGGCGCTCGCGCAGATCCGGCTCCATCGAGGAGGCCACCTCCAGCCGCACCACCTCGCCGAAGCGACGGCGGCGCAGCTCCTGCTCGACGGCGTGGAGCAGGTCGTCGGCCTCGTCGGAGACCGTGAAGTCGGCGTCGCGGGTCACGCGGAACATGTCGTGGCCCACGATCTCCATGCCCGGGAACAGCTCGTCCAGGTGCTCGGCGATCACGTCCTCGAGCGGCACGAACACGCCGCCGGAGATCGGCACGAAGCGCGGCAGGACCTCCTTCGGCACCTTCACGCGCGCGAACGTCTCGGTCTCGGCGACGGGATCGCGCAGCGACACCGCCAGGCTGAGCGACAGGTTCGAGATGTAGGGGAAGGGCCTCCCCGGGCCGACGGCGAGCGGGGTGAGGGTGGGGAAGATCTGCTCCTGGAAGACGCTCCGGACCGTCTCGAGCTCGTCGGCCTCGCAGTCGGCGCAGGACACCACGCGGATGCCGCTCTCGGCCAGCTCGTGGCGTACGACCTCCTCCCACTGCCGCGAGTGCCTGGCGCCCAGCTCGTCCACGCGCCGCTCGATCCGGTCGATCGTCTCGGACGGACCCAGGCCGTCGGGGCCTGAGCTGTCGATGCCGGCGTCCACCTGATCGTGCAGGCCTGCCACCCGGACCATGTAGAACTCGTCCAGGTTCGACGTGTAGATGGCCAGGAACTTGGCCCGCTCGAGCAGCGGCAGGTCGCCGTCCTCGGCCAGCTCCAGGACGCGCTCGTTGAAGTCGAGCCACGACAGCTCGCGGTTCGAGTAGAGCGAGCGGTCGTCGAGAGCGAGCTCGCGCGGGGCCGGCTCGCTGCGCTGTGCTGCGCCGGCTTCCATGGTCATCCGAGGTTAGCTCTCAGATCGTCGCTGAAGCCGCTCTGCTCGAGCCGCGCCCAGCGGCGACGGAAGCTCCTGTACAGCACGTCCCGCCGGGCATCGGTGTACGCCGCCAGCGCCTCCACGCCCGCGTATCGACCGCGATGCGGCGCCGCGCGCGCGGACCCGGGCTCGACGTCGCCGGCGCGGCCGCCGGCCGCGGCCACGACGGCGTCCCTGTCCTCCCTGCGCATCCGCTTGAGGCGCCGGCGCAGCCGGGGGCGAAGCTCGTCGCAGTCGTGGATCTCGCCCAGCACGTCCTGAAGCTTGCGCGCCTCCTTGGCCCCCTTCGCGGCGGCCGAGCCCAGCACCGGCTCGCTCATCTCGAGCACGTAGCGCAGCCGCTTGGCGGCGATCCGCATGTCGTGCAGCGCCTCCACGTCATCCGGGTCCCGGGACGCGCCGGCGAACGAGTACAGCTCGTCGAGCCGCACCGACACGATCCGGCGCAGGTTCTCGTCGAGCCGGCCGGCCGGGTCCAGTCCCTTGACCTTGCGCGCCTTCACGACACCACCCTCACGGTGCCGGCCAGCGCCAGCAGGCGGTCGCGCAGGCCGGCCGACCGAATCCGCTCGAGCTCGCCGGCCAGGAGCTCGTTGGCGTGCTCCTGCTCCGAGCGGAGCTCCGCCACCAGGTGCCGGATGCCCGGGCGCTCGTTGGCCGTCAACCCGTCGGCCACCCTGCCGAGCGCTGCGATCGACACGTCGCGGTCGCGGCGCTCGCCCAGCACGTCGGCCAGGCGCTTCACCTCGCGAAGGAGCTCGCGGTGGTCCTTCCTGGGGAAGCAGACGGCGAAGATCTCCAGCGCGGCGCGCAGCCGGCGTGTGGCCACGCGCATGTCGTGCACGCGCTCGATGTCGCTCGTGTCGAGCACGCCGTCCGCGTGCGCGAACACCTCCTCGGCGCGCACGTGCACCGCGCGGCCGGCCGCGTCCTCGAACGACTCGGCGTCGGCGAAGCCGGGGATGGCGCGGGCCCTGGCCACTACGCGGCGCGCCCCCGGGCGGACGCCATCTCCAGGATGCAGCCCTCGCGCAGGCCGCCGTTCACGATCTTCAGCGTCTGGCCCAGCCGTTCGGACAGCGCGTCGAGGATCAGCACGCCGGCCGGGAGCAGGCGCACGCGCTCGGCGTCCAGCTCGAAGCGCTCGGCCACGTCGGCGATCGGCGCCATCGCCAGCACTCGGATCGCCCGCTCCAGCGCCTCGTGCGAGAGCTCCGCGCCGGCCACTCGACGGAGCGCCGTGGCGCTGCCGCCGCACGCCACGAGCCGCTCCACCGGCGGCGCGTCGAGACCCTCGAACGCCCCGTGCGCGTGCAGGCGGACGGCGTTCAGCTCCGCGGCGCCGGGCGGGTCCGAGCGCAGGTAGGCGTCGGCCAGGAAGCCCGAGCCGATGCGGAACGAGTGCGACCAGGTGGCGCCCGTGGCGGGCGTGCCGATCGCGATCTCCGTCGAGCCGCCGCCCACGTCCACCACGCCGAGGGCGCAGTCGGCGGGCGCGTTGAGGGCCCACGACGCGCCCATGAACGCGAGCCGCGCCTCCTCGGAGTCGGTGAGCACGCGCGGCCGCAGTCCGGTGGCCTGCTCGATCGAGTCGACCAGGTCGTCGCGGTTGGCGGCCTCGCGGATGGCGGCGGTGGCCACGATCGCAATCGTGGCGGCGCCGAGCTCGCGCGCGTGGCGCACCTGCGTGCAGACGATCTCGGCCTCCTGGTCGAGCTTCTCGGCCGGGACCGCGCCGTCCTTGCGGATGGCGCGGCCCAGGCGGGTGTAGGCGCGCTGGGTCATCAGCTCGCGCAGGCGCCCCTCCTCGGGCAGCGCCACGAGGAGCCGCGTGGTGTTGCTCCCGATGTCGATGCAGGCGTACGGCGCGACGGCGCTCACGAAGCGATCGCTTCGAGCTCGGCGGGGCGCAGGAGCACCTTCAGCTCGCCACGCTCCACGCCCGCCAGGCCGCCCTTCTTCATCCGCACCTGGGCGCCGGTCATGTCGTGTACGGCCATCGAGAAGTCGGGGTCGTGCCCCACCAGCAGCGCCTCGTCGACGCCGGCGGCCAGCGCCTCCGCGTCGAACGGACCGCCTGCCAGCTTGGGCTCGTGCCGCGGCTCCACGCCCAGCGGCTCGCAGGCCAGGGTGGCGGTGTCGGCGGCGCGCACCTTGGGGCTGGTCAGGCACAGCTCGATCTTCACCCCCAGCGCGGCAAGCGCGGCGCCGGCGGCCCTCGATTGGCTCTTGCCCTTCTCGCTCAGCGGCCGCTCCGCGTCCGGCGAGCCGTCCTCGGCGTCGCCGTGGCGGAGCAACCAGATCATCCGGAGGATCGTAGCCCGCGAATGTGAAACCCGCCGGAGCGCGACCGCCCGGCCGCGGCCGGTAACGGGATCTTCACCGGAGGTGGGAACGGATGACCGATCCTTCGATCGAACCGAACGATCGAAAGGAGGGCGTCACCGATGAACGCCCAGTTGCTGGAGCCGGCCGTTCGGCCGCTCCGTTTCCCCGCCGGGGCCCGCGAACGGGCCGGGCGGACATCCACTTCCACCTGCTTCCCGGGGTGGACGACGGACCCGCGACGCTCGACGACAGCCTGGAGCTTGCGCAGCTCGCCAGCGCGGAGGGCACCGCCACGATCGTGGCCACGCCGCACGTCCGCGGCGACTTCGTGACCAACGTGTCCGACCTGCCCGACCGCGCCTTCGAGGTCCGCGCGGTGCTGGAGGCCGAGGGCGTGGAGCTCGACGTGCTGGTGGGCGGCGAGCTGGGGCACGACATGGTCGGCTGGCTCTCGCAGGCCGAGCTCGACTCGATCGCCCAGGGGCCGGAGCATGGACGCTGGCTGCTAGCGGAGGCGCCGTTCACCGGCCTCGACGCGGGCTTCCGAGCGGCGACCCGGGAGCTGCGGGCCCGCGGGTTCGCGTGCGTGCTCGCCCATCCCGAGCGAGCGCCGGGCGTGCTGGACGACGGGTGCGCCGCGATCGCGACGGAGGTCCGGGCGGGCAGCGTCCTGCAGCTGAACGCCACGTCGCTCACCGGTCGCAACGGGGAGCCGGCGCGCAGCGCGGCCTTCGAGCTGGCGCGGCGGTTTCCCTGCGTGCTCGGCTCGGACGCCCACGGCCCGCTGCGCCCACCGGCGCTGTGCACGGGCCTGCGCGCGGCCATCGCGGAGGCTGTCCCGCCGCCCTCGGCGCACGCGATGATCGACTCCGGCCCGCGCGGACTCCTGTGGGGTGAGATGCCGTCCTTCGGCCCAATACCTGCCGGTATCAGCCGACCGTGACCTTTACCCCTGCCGGCTTCGGCTCCCGAGGGAACAGTGGGTGATCATGGTCGCGCGCGACGTAGCTGAAACTGTCAGCACCCTTGTACGTCGTGTTTGGAATGTAGACCGCCGTGGCTCCGCTCGCCCAAGCCTCGCCCGAAACGAGTAAGTGACCATGCTGGGGCTGTCGGACGATCCGGAACTCCACCGACCCCGGCTGGGGGGCACCTTCGATTGCGCTGCTGAACCGGGTGGCGCCCAACTCTATTGCCGTCGGCGCTCCCCCTAGAGTCCTTGCCTCGATTGGGGTAGCTTGATAACCCGGGATCGTCGCCGCCACATCTTCCGAGCCGCCAGCATCATTGTTCGACTCGTCCTCCTCGCGAATCACGTCGTCCGGGTCGGCGACGGGATGAAGTTGGTAGACCCCTGGCTGTACATCTGAGACATCAACCCACTGGTATTGCAGCTCCCGCCAGTAACGATCCCGCCATCCCGCCGATAGGCCCATGGTTACGGCCGCCGCTGCGGGATCTCGGTAGCCACAGTCGTTCGAGGCGGCCGGTGTATAGCCCGCTTGAGTGGCAGCATCTGCGTCTCTCGACTCCGCATCAATCAGACAGAACCCCACACGATTCTTTGCGCTTTCCTCGGTCACCGCGCCTGTTCCGGCTTCGACCAGCTGGTAGCTGACAATGCCGCGAACATGAAAGTGCTGATGATTGAGAGACGGCACATAAACGAGCTGGAGCCCGGGGTTCGCGAAGTCCGCGTGCGCCTGCGACGGCCGCCCTCGATAAACACGTTGCACATTTGTGACCATAATGGTCTCTCCCGTGGATTCCGCCGGAAAGGATCCGCGGATTTCTAACGAACCAGGCCCCCTGTTATGCACGTAGCCGTCATATCGGAGCAGCAACCGCTGCTCGCCTGAAGGTCCGACCGCCGTGTGCGAGCCGTCGAGCCACAAGCGATCGGCTCGATCGGGAACCAAGTCCGGAAAGACGAGCGGCGTCCCGGCCGCGCGGGCGGGCATGATTGTCAGGCACGCAACCAGGGACAGCCCAGAGACAACGGTCCATCTCCGTGCTTGCGTGAGATGGCCTCGCGCCATGGATGAACGCAGCTCTCGGAAGCGCTCTACGGATACGCCTGATAGGCGCCGTCAAGTGCGCAGATGATGGTGGGCCCGGAAGGCGGCTGGCAGTATCGCGGATCACCGGGGGCCCAAGCACCCGCTGGCTTTTCATCGAGCCTCAGCTGAACAAACATGTTTGCCTCGTACCGTGAGGAAGCTAGACCTGGTGTAGGTTGATAGGTACAGTCACCGCTGACGATGCCCGGAAAGACAGGCTCGATGGATTGCGCCGTGTCACACGTGTGTACCTGACGCTCGTTGGCGTCGGTGAGGTAGGCGAAGCCGTATTCCGACACCGTGAACGTCGTAATGCCGGTGCAATGCACGTTGCCGCTGTACCAGATCTTCTTCAGCTGACCGAGTACGCCTGCATCCTTGGTGATGTTCGTGTAGATGCCGCAGGCGACCTTGCCATCGGCGCTAATGACGCTTGTGCTGTTGGTCTGATTCGCATATGCAGATGTAGTAAGCGTCAGAGACAGTGCTGCGGCGATCACACCGCTGAAGCGCCACATGTTCGGTCCTTTCCGCTCGGAGCCAATTGGCGCGGTATACCAAGCGCTCGTAAAGCGCAAACCGAGAATTGAGCATCAGGGGTGAAAGACGCTTTAAACTAAGGCCTCAGGTGCCCAGGGTCGACCCCGACAGCTACCTTCGGCGACTGGTTTCCTCTCTGCGCCGAGTCCGCGAGCGCGACCTTGACGGCGCGAGCGCCTTGCTTGCGGCCGGCAACGCGGCGATCGATGTCCTACTCGGTTCGGCCTGGATGACGGAGAGCGAGGCGGAGTCGTGGCGCGAGCAGCTCTACGATGCGGGCGGCGCTCCCCTGCGGGCGCCAGATGCCAATTTGCGTGAGGGCTCGTGCTCTCAGACAGCGCGACCTGAAACGCGCTTCCGAGGCGTCCATCTCCGCAGCGTCCTATTGGACCCCAAGCCTTCGCCCAAGCCAGTCTTGTTGATTGCGGCCGAGCTCTACAGCGACGGCGTGTCGGTTCGTTGGCTGCTGTGCGGAGTTGAGGACTGGCAGCTTGCCGCGGCCAGCGCGCGACTGTCAGACGATGTCGGAACCTCGTACCTTCGCGACACCTTTGCGCGGGGTTGTGGACGGAGCGACGGGAGCGATCGAGTCGAGATTTGCTTCCAGCCTGCAGTGCCACCGTCGGCGGCTCGCATAACGGCGACGTGCGAAGGACGGGCCGTCACACTTCCGGTGTGATGCGCTCGGCGCCAGCGCCGGCAGGGCTGCGCTCGGCGGCGGGAACTCAGGTGCACCGAGCCTAGAATCCGTGGGGTGGAAGCCAAGACCGCACCTGCCCTGCCGCTGCTCGTCCCAACCGCCGGGGAGCGGGAGCGGCTGGTGCGCCGGGCCAAGATGCTCGCGCGCGTGGGGCTGGCCTGGCACGCCATCGAGGCGGCGGCGGCCATCGGCGCGGGCGTGGTCGCCGGTTCGATCGCCCTGATCGGCTTCGGCGCCGACTCGCTCATCGAGTGCGTGGCGGGCGTCGTGCTGCTGTGGCGCTTCGCGCCCACGCGCGCGGGCGCCGAGTGGGCGGAGCATCGGGCGCACCGGCTGATCGCCGTCAGCTTCTTCGCGCTGGCCGCGTACGTGGGCGTGGAGTCGATCCGGTCGCTGGCCGGCGGCCACGAGCCCGACGCGAGCTGGGTGGGAGTCGGCCTGTCGGTGGTCACACTGGCGGCAATGCCGCCGCTGGCGCGGGCCAAGGCGCGCGTGGGCAACAGCCTGGCCTCGGCCGCCACCAAGAGCGAGGGCCGCCAGACGATGGTGTGTGCCTACCTGTCCGCCGCGCTGCTTGTGGGCCTGGGGGCCAACGCGCTGCTCGGCTGGTGGTGGGCGGACCCCGTGGCCGCGCTGGTCGTGGGCGTGGTGGCCCTCAACGAGGGACGCCACGCGTGGCGCGGAGAGGCGTGCTGCCACTGACGGCAGCTTCTGGGTCCTGCGAGTGAAAGGGCTGATACGGCGGCTCGCTCGGGCAACGCGTGTCCTGGCGCGGGACGACCGCATTCCGCGCCCGTTGCGCTGGCTGGCCGGCGTGGCCCTGCTGCCGATTCCCGGCCCGCTCGACGAGGCCGTGCTGCTGCTCGTCGCGCCGATCCTCGCGATCTTCTATCGGGCGCCGATGCGGGAGGCCTGGCAAGCCGCTCGCTCGACGCCGCGCTGCTGACTCCCTAGCCTTCCGGCCCGGCAGCGGCCATCATGGGCGCGTGGAGCGCCTGGCCGTCATCGACCTCGGGTCGAACTCGTTCCGCCTGGTGGTGTACGGCTACGAGCCCGGCCGCTGGTGGCAGCACGCCGACGAGATCCGGGAGGCCGTGCGCGTCAGCCAGGGCGTGGGCGAGGACGGCCGGCTCAGGCAGCAGCCGATGGAGCGCGCGCTGCGCACGGTCGAGGTGTTCGACGCCTTCCTGCGCGCGACGGGCGTCGAGCAGGTGGAGGCGCTGGCCACCAGCGCCATCCGCGACGCCCCGAACCGCGACGAGCTGCTGGGAGCGATAGCCGAGCGCACGTCGGTGCCCGTGCGCGTGGCCTCGACCGAGGAGGAGGCGCGCTACGGCTACCTGGCCATCGCCAACTCCACGACGCTGTCCGACGGCTTCGGCGTGGACATCGGCGGCGGCAGCGTGCAGGTGATGCGGCTGGCCGACCGCCTGCTGGCGGACGACGCCTCGTGGCCGCTGGGCGCGGTCCGGATGAGCGAGCGCTTCCTGCCGGGCGACGAGTCCGGCGGCAAGGCGCTGAAGGCGCTGCGCAAGCACGTGGCCGCGACCGTCGGGGAGGCCGACTGGTTCGGCACCGGCGACGACGCGCGCCTGGTGGGGATCGGCGGCACGATCCGCAACCTGGCCGCGGCCGCTGAGAAGCACGCCGGAGTGGACCACCCCGACGCGCAGGGCTACGTGCTGCCGCGGGAGCTCCTCCAGGAGCTGATCGACGAGCTGGCCTCGATGTCGCCCGCCAAGCGCGGTCGCATGCCCGGCATCAAGCCCGACCGCGGCGACGTGATCCTGGGCGGCGCGGTGGTGCTGGGAGCGCTGATGGACGCCGGTGGCTTCGAGGAGCTGGAGGTGACCGAGGCCGGCATGCGCGAGGGCGTGTTCTTCGAGCGCTACCTCGCCGGCGCCGACCCGCCGCTCCTGCCCGACGTGCGGCGGGCGTCGGTGCAGAGCCTGGCCGGCCGCTACCAGCTCGACCTGGAGCACCCGCGCCACGTGGCCGAGCTGTCGCTGGAGCTGTTCGACGGGCTGGCACGCGCCGGGCTGATCGACGGCGACGACGGTGACCGCGAACTGCTCTGGAGCGCGTGCATGCTGCACGACATCGGGACGGTGGTGGACTACGACGACCACCACAAGCACTCGCGCTACCTGATCCGCAGCGCGGGCCTGCCGGGCTTCGCGCCGCGCGAGGTGGAGCTGATCGCGCTGATCGCGCGCTACCACCGCAAGGGCACGCCGGACACCGGCGAGCTGGGCAAGCTGGCCAGGAAGGGCGACGACCGGCGGCTGGCCCTGCTGTCGGGCGTCGTGCGGCTGGCCGAGCAGCTCGAGCGCAGCCGCGACGGCAGCGTGAAGGGCGTGGACGTGCGCGCCCACGACGGCGTGGTGACCATCGAGTCGCGGGCGGCGGCCGAGCCGAGCGTGGCGCTGTGGTCGGCCCGGCGCAACGCGGACCTGCTGGAGCAGGCGATCGACCGCGAGCTCGACATTCGTTAGACGGCGCGCTGATCCGCCGCGGGCGGTGGCGCGAATGGACGGGTCAGAGGGTGGGTCGTTCGTCCTGGCCCACGAACCGTCCAACCGAAGGAGCAGCAGTGAAGAAGCTCTCCATCCTCGCGGTGCTCGCGGCCCTGGTGGCCGGGGCGGTCGCGGTGTCGCTCAGCTCAGGCTCGAGCCACCGCGAGGCGCCCAACACCGCGAAGGACCCGACAGCCGACGACACGGACGTCTATGCGTTCAAGGCCGCGGACGCGCCGGAGGCGCTCACCGTGGTGGCCAACTGGATCCCGTTCGAGGATCCCGCCGGCGGGCCGAACTTCTACAACTTCGACCCCAAGGCGCACTACTACATCAACGTGGACAACACGGGCGACGGCCGCAAGGACGTTCGCTACGAGTTCCAGTTCAAGACCAAGATCGTGAACAGGGAGTCGTTCGCGTTCGCCACGCCCGAGGTGCGCTCGCTGAGCGACCCGCATCTGAACGTACGGCAGAGCTACAGCGTCGTGCGCGAGCAGTTCAACAGGAAGGGCAGGGAGGTCCGGAGCAAGCGGATCGCCAAGGGCCTGCCCACCGTCCCGGCCAACATTGGGCCGAAGACGATGCCCGACTACAACTCGCTGGCGGCGCAGGGCGTGCGGACGCTCTCCGGCGGCGGCAGGGTGTTCGCCGGGCAGCGCGACGACCCGTTCTTCGTCGACCTGGGCACCACGTTCGACTCGATCGACTTCCGATCGGGCACGGGCAACCAGGGCGGCGGCAAGGACGACCTGGCCGGCTACAACACCAACTCGATCGTCCTCCAGGTGCCGGAGTCGGCCGTGACGAAGGACGGCAAGCCGGTGGCGGACGCCAAGTCGGGCAACGCCGTGATCGGCGTCTGGTCGTCCACGGAGCGCCGGAGGCTCCAGGTGACCAACAGCGACAAGCCCGGCAGGGGCAGGTTCGTGCAGGTCAGCCGGCTGGGCAACCCGCTGGTGAACGAGGTCGTGATCCCGCTCGGCCAGAAGGACAAGTTCAACCGCACCCAGCCGCAGAACGACGCCAAGAACTACGGCAAGTACGTGGTGGAGCCGGAGCTGGCGAAGCTGATGAACGCGCTGTTCAACCTGGGCGTGAAGGAGACCGGCCGCACGGACATCGTGACCGCGCTCCTGACCGGCGTGCCCGGGTTGACGCAGATCGGCGGCAAGCCCGCCGCGGCGGACACGCTGAAGATCAACCTGGGCGTGCCGCCGAACGCGTCGCCGAGCAGGTTCGGCGTGCTGGCGAACGACACGCAGGGGTTCCCGAACGGGCGCCGCCTCGCTGACGACGTGGTGGACATCGAGCTGCGCGTGGTGGGCGGCTTCCTGATCCCGGAGGACCAGGGCGGCAAGAAGCTGCCGCTCGGGGACGGCGTGGACCAGAACGACAGGCCGTTCCTGTCCTCGTTCCCGTACGTGGCGCCGCCGCGCGCGGGCTTCGACTCGGAGATCAAGCGCACCGAGCCGGGGCACGACCCGACGCCGGGTCAGCCGTAGGACGAGCGAATCGGAGGGGCCCCGGGACGCGCCGGGGCCCCTCCGGACCCCTCCCGAACGGAGCATGCGCGAGATGGCATCGAGGCGAATCGACCTGGTGGGCCTGGCGGCCGTGGCGGCCGCCTTCCTGGCGGCGCTGGCCGTGTTCGGCCTGCTGAGCCGCTCGGACGCGCCCGACCCGGGCGCGCGCGGCGGCGTGGCCGACGGCGCGCCCGGCGACGTGCGCTCCACCGACGCCCGCATCGCCAGCCTCCAGGGCCAGGTCCGCAACCGGCCGGCCGGCGGCGGCCCCTACGCGCTGCTGGCCGACGCGTACCTCCAGAAGGTGCGCGAGACCGGCGACGCGGGCTTCTACTCACGGGCCGAGGGCGTGCTGGCCGCGGGCCGGCGGCGCGACCCGCGCAGCTCCGCGGTGGCCGCCGGCCTGGGCACGCTGGCGCTGGCGCGGCACGACTTCCGCGCCGGACTGCGCTACGGGCTCGAGGCCCGGCGGCTGGCCCCCGACGTGGTGCGGCCGCTGGGGGTGATCGTGGACGCGCAGGTGGAGCTCGGCCGCTACGGCGACGCGGCGCGCACGCTGCAACTGATGGTGGACCGCAAGCCCAACCTGGCGTCGTATTCGCGCGTGTCGTACCTGCGCGAGCTGCACGGAGACCTGGACGGCGCGCGGCGGGCCATGGGCCTGGCCGTGGCGGCGGGCGGGGACGCTCCGGAGAACGTGGCCTACGTGCAGTCGCTCTTGGGCGACCTGGAGCTCGCGCGCGGCGACCTGGGCGCGGCCGGCGTCGCGTTCCGGCACGCGCGGCACGACTTCCCCGGCTACGCGCCGGCCCTGGCCGGGCTGGCGCGGGTCGACGCCGCCCGGGGCGACCTGGACGCGGCGATCCGCCGCATGCGTGGTGTGGTGGACCGGCTGCCGCTGCCCCAGCACGTGATCGCGCTGGGCGAGCTCGAGCTGGCCGCCGGCAGGCGCGCGGCGGCGCGGCGCGACCTGGCGCTGGTGGGCGCCGAGCGCCGGCTGCTGGCGGCGGCGGGCGTGAACACCGACGCCGAGATCGCGCTGTACGAGGCCGACCACGGCTCGCCGGGACG
>DASVQK010000096.1:0-9038 GCA_036389105.1 Thermoleophilaceae bacterium | reverse complement strand
CTGGCCGGGAACGACTCGGCCGACGCCTCGTCCTGACCCCTGTACTCCACGCCCTGCTCCCCCAGCGCCTCCTCGAACGCCGCGCGCGCCTCGCGCAGCGGCACCCGGTCCTGCGGGCGCTTCGGCCCCGCCAGCGACGGCTCCACGTCGCTCAGGTCGAGCTCCAGCGTGTCCGAGTACGTCGCGTCCTCGGTGTCCTCGTCGTGGAACATGCCCTGCTCGCGCATGTAGGCCTCGACCAGCTCGCCCGAGCGCCCGGTGAACTCCAGGTAGCGGATCGTCTCGGCGTCCACGGGGAAGATCCCGCAGGTGGCGCCGTACTCCGGCGCCATGTTGCCGATCGTGGCGCGGTCGGCCAGCGGCAGGCCCGCCAGCCCGCTGCCGAAGAACTCCACGAACTTGCCCACCACGCCGCGCTCGCGCAGCATCTGCGTGACCGTGAGCACCAGATCCGTGGCGGTGGATCCCTCGGGCAGCTGGCCGGTCAGGCGGAAGCCCACCACCTGCGGCAGCAGCATCGAGATGGCCTGTCCGAGCATCGCGGCCTCGGCCTCGATCCCGCCCACTCCCCAGCCGAGCACGCCCAGGCCGTTGATCATCGTGGTGTGCGAGTCGGTGCCGACCAGCGTGTCGGGGAACGCCTGGCCGTCCCTCACGTACACCACTCGCGCCAGGTGCTCCAGGTTCACCTGGTGGCAGATGCCGGTGTTGGGCGGCACCACGGCGAAGTCGTCGAACGCCTGCTGTCCCCAGCGCAGGAACGCGTAGCGCTCGCGGTTGCGCTCGAACTCGAACTCGGCGTTGTGGCGGAACGCGAGCTTGGTGGCGAACTCGTCCACCTGGATCGAGTGGTCGATCACCAGCTCGGCGGGCGACAGCGGGTTGATCCGCGCGGGGTCGCCGCCCATCTCGGCCATCGCGTCGCGCATGGCGGCCAGGTCGACGATCGCGGGCACGCCGGTGAAGTCCTGCATCAGCACGCGCGCGGGCGTGTAGGCGATCTCGCTCGACGGCTCGTCGGCGGCCACCCACGTGGCGATGGTCTCCACGTCCTCCGCTGTCACGGACTCGCCGTCCTCCCGGCGCAGCACGTTCTCCAGCAGGACCTTCAGCGAGTACGGCAGGCGGGCGACGTCGTACTTCGGCTGGAGTGCCTCCAGACGGAAGACCTCGTAGCTCTGGCCCCCGACCTCGAGTGTGCCGCGCGCGCCGAAGCTGTCGCCGCCGCTCACCTGGACGGCTTCTCGATGCGGCCGTAGTTGATCCCGCCGTACACGAAGCTCGGCTTGATCGGCCATTGGCGCTTGAAGCCGGCGAGCTCCGACGACGGGAACACGTTGCGGTAGCGCGCGTCCTGGCGGTTCTTGTCGGCCACCTCGCGCTCCTTGAGCATCGAGTCGTACTGGTCGATCGAGTCCTCGAGCGTGTTCGAGTTGAGCACGACCTCGCGCCCGAAGAACTCGGCCCACTTGCGCACGCCCGGGATCTTCGACAGGTGCGGGTGCCAGTTGTCTGCCGCCACGCCGTTCTCGGAGCTGACCCACACGCCGTCGGGCGTGTTCACGCACAGCGACATGTTTCCGTCGGTGTGGCCGGGCGTGTGCAGGAACGCCAGGCCGGGGCCCAGCTCCACGTCGCCGTCCAGCAGCACCATGTTCTCCTCTGGGATGCCGTCCATGCCGCCGGGCACGTACCAGGCCCACTGCATCGGGTGGGTGGACCTGAAGGTGTCGACCTCGGTCCGCTGCGCCAGGTGCTTGGCATTGGGAAAGAACCCCGGCTTGCCCTCGGTGCCCATGAGGATGCGCACGTCCTGCACGTGCAGGTGATCGAAGGCGATGTAGTCGACGTCGTCGGGCACGAGCCCGCAGAGCGCCAGCGCCTCGTGCACGGTGTTGTAGTAGGTGGCGAAGAGCCTCTCGGCCAGCTTGCCGTAGCGCTCCATCTGCTGCTCGTAGAACGGCGCCTCCTGCGACCCCTCCGGCACGGTGGGCTCCCACGCGAGCGTCTTCAGCTCGCCCTCGAAGTCCTCGAACTGGACAACCACCAGGCGGTTAAGGATGCTGATGAACGGGTTGATCCCGCGCGCGGCGCCGCCGAACGCGAACAGCGTCGGGTAGCCGGCGGCGACCAGGTCGACCGTTCGCACGGCCCGGATCTGCCCCTGCTCCTTGAAGCGCGCGCGGAACGCCTGCGCGGCGTCGCGGATGGCCTGCGGGCGCTCGCCGCGCGGCCACGCCTCGCTCACCCGGTCGAACTCGTGGAACGGCCTGATGCCGAGTGTCTCCGGGCTCTCGATGACTGCCATGCGGGCTCCTCCGTGGGTGCGTGCGGGCGGTCTACGAAGCCTAGTGGGCGGGGCCAGGACGGCTCAGCCGAGTCGGCGCGGCGGGCGCCGCGGGGTTACTTCGCCGGCGCGCGCTCGGGCTCGCCGGACGCCATGTCCAGCGCGACCTTCTCGGCCGCGGCCTCCACCTCGTCCGGCTTCATCCAGTGCGTCTCGGCGTTCTCGCCGGGCGTCATGTCGCGCAGGTACCACTCGGCGTCCAGCGCCGACTGGCAGCCCGTGCCCGCCGCGGTCACGGCCTGGCGGTAGGTGTGGTCCACCAGGTCGCCGGCGGCGAAAACGCCGGGGCGGTTGGTGCGCGTTGACTTGCCCTCCGTCAGGACGTAGCCGTCGTCGTCGGTGTCGATCTGATCGCGGACGATGCCCGACTGCGGCTGGTGGCCGATCGCGATGAACGCGCCGTCGACCTCGACCTCGCGCTCCTCGCCCGTCTCGGCGTGCTTCAGGACTGCTCGCGCCAGCGAGCCGGACTCGCCCGCCTCGAAGCGAGCCACGACGTACGGCGTGAGGATCTCGATGTTGTCGATCTCGCGCGCGCGGTCCTGCATGATCTGCGACGCGCGGAACTCGTCGCGGCGGTGGACCAGCGCGACCGACGAGCCGAACTTGGACAGGAAGATGGCCTCCTCCATCGCGGAGTCGCCGCCGCCCACGACCATGATCTTCTTGTCGCGGAAGAACGCCGCGTCGCAGGTGGCGCAGTAGGAGACGCCGCGGTTGGCCAGCTCCTCCTCGCCGGGCACGCCGAGCTTCTTGTGCTCGGCCCCCATCGAGAGGATCACGGTCTTGGCCAGGTGCTCGTCGTCGCCGACGAACACGCGGTGCGGGCCGCCGTCCTCCGACAGCTCCACGCGCGTGACGTCCTCGGTGATGAAGCGCGATCCGAAGCGCTCGGCCTGGTCGCGGAGCTTCTGCATCATCTCCGGGCCCATGATCCCCTCGGGGAAGCCGGGGTAGTTCTCAACGTCGGTCGTGGTCTGGAGCAGGCCCCCCCAGAGAAAGCCCTCCACCACCAGCGGGCTGAGGTCGGCGCGCGAGGCGTAGAGCGCCGCCGTGTAGCCGGCGGGCCCGCTCCCGATGATGATCACGTTCTCGATCTTGGGCTGTCCGTTGTCGCTCATGTCGCCTCGGTCTCGCTCGCGGCCTAGGCCGTTACTTCACTTTGTATAGTAGCTCGTTGCGGCTCCTTCGACCACTCCTGGACCGTCCGCCTGAGCTGGATGAACGCCGCTATCCCGACGGGGATCGGCACCCAGAACCCGATCAGCCGGAAGACCAGGATGGCGGGGAAGACCGTGTCGGCGTCGATGCCGAAGAGCACGAACGCCCCGATCAGCCCCGCGTCCACGGTACCCACCCCGGCGGCCGGAGACGGGAGCAGGTTGGCCACCATCCCCACGAAGTAGCCCTGCACCACCACCCCGAAGGGCACGTTCACGCCGAACGCGTGGAAGCTGGCCCAGAGGATCCCGATGTTGCCCGCCCACCAGCCGAGCGCGCCGGAGATCGCGTTGGCGCTGCGCCACGGATGGCGCAGGTACGCGATGGCGGTGCGCACGCCGGTGGCCAGCGTGGCCGGCCCCGTGGCCAGCCGGCGCAGCCGGTGCCGCGGGGAGCGCCGGCCGGCCCTGGCCAGGCGGCGCTCGATGTCCTGCGGGATCAGCGCCACAAGCCCGAGGACGAGGAGCGCGCCGGCGGCGATCGCGGCCGGGATGATTGTTCCCGCGATCGGCGCCTCGCCCTCGAACACGTGGACGCGCAGGAGCACTCCGACCACGACCAGCGTGCCGAGGTAGACGGTGTAGAGGAGCACCATGAAGGCCACCATCCGGCAGGCGGCGCGGCGGCGCTCCATGCCCGCCTTGCGCAGCGCCCAGTAGGTGAGGGCGACGCCGCCGGCGCCGGCCGCGGAGAACAGGATCGTGGCCGCGAAGCCGGCCATCGTGATCTGGTACGAGGCGCGCATGTCCAGCCGCTGCCTGATCAGGTCCTCGTCGTCGCGCCCGCCCACCACGCCGCGGAAGAGCGTGGTGTAGGCGAGGAACGACGCCGCGTTGAACGCCACGGCGGCCACGATCCAGTACCAGGTGGCGTTGTTGAGCCTGCCGACGGTGTCCTTCACGCCGACGACCTTGGGGAACACGAAGTAGATGGCGACCACCATCAGCACGACCGCGAGGAAGAGCGATATGAGCCGGCGCCTGTTTCCGAGGAGCGCGGCGCTCTTCTCCTCGATGTCCGCGGCGTCGGACTCGAACTCCGCCGACGCCATCAGCTCCTGGACTTCCTCGAGCGACTCCTCGAACGTGTCGTGCTCGCGCTCCGGCTTGCCCACCGGCACGGCCGGCCGCGGCTCCCCTCCCACCGGTCCGGCCATCAGTAGGCCGGCTCCAGCCTTCTGACGGTGCGCGCCAGCGCGCGCGCGAGCGGCGCGGCTCTCGGCGCGGCGCGGCGAACCGCCTGCGCCAGCGCCAGTCCGGCCACGAGGTCGGTGACGTAGTGCTCGCCCAGGTACACGAGCGCGAATCCCAGCGTGCCGGCGTACGCCCATCCGACCACCCCGGGCGCGCGCCCGACGTCCGACAGCACGTGGGCTGCCATCACCGATGTGGCGAAGTGAAGGGAGGGCATCGCAGCCAGCTGGTTGCCTGAGAGCGAATCGTAGAGCCGTTGCCAGTGCCGGCCCCAGGCCCGCTCGCCGGCCTCGGTCATGATCCGGCGCACGCGCGGCAGCGCGCCGGCGTTGGCGGCCCACCACGGCGGCGCCGTGGGCACCAGCCAGTAGACGGCCGCGCCGGCGTCGAAGACCGCGGCCATCTGCGCGGCGGAGGCGCCGAAGCGCGAGCGGTGGCGAAGCAGGACGTAGAGGACCGCCGCGTGCGGCACGAAGAACCACGCCCAGTGGATCACCGACAGGGCCGTGTCGTGCGGGCGCACGTGGCCCGGCCGGCCCAGAGCGCGCTGGAGGCGAACCGTCGGCACCTCGCCGAGTCCGATCGCGCGGTCGATCAGGATCGGGTAGTCCACGCGCACGCGCCGGAGCAGCTCGTCCGGGTCGTCGTTCGGCATCTCGTAGTGGGCCACGTAGGCCCACATCTGCGACGCGTAGACCGCCGCGTCGCGGCCGCGCGAGGCGGGCATGATCAGCGCGACCGACAGCGGCGTCTGCCAGGCGAGGACCGACGTGACCGGGCGCGGGATGGACAGCCTGCGGCGCACGACTGGCGCGACGAAGCCGACCAGAGCGGCCCCGAACGCGATCCGGCGTAGGACGGGCGAGCTCCGCAAGGCCGGCGGAGCATAACCGCGCGGCCCGGTGGCATCCCGTCGCCGCGGCGGCTCGAGCTACTAGACAGGCATGCCCGCCGCCCGCGCGTCCTCCACGGACGCGATCGGGCCGGGCATCAGCTCGTCGGGCTCGCCCACCTCGAGCCCGAGGACGCCCATGCGGCGCTTGAGCTTGCGGTACGCGTACCCGTAGACGTACGACGAGTGGTAGCCGTACGAGACGTACTCGCTCGGGCTCTCGGCGTACTCGGGCACGAACACGTGCGCGGCCCGCGGCACCAGCTCGGCCACCGTGCGCTCGATCGTGTGGCCGTGGCGCGGGTCGTCGCGCACCGCGTCGCGCAGGAAGCGCATGCCGAACGCGATGTGGCGGTGCTCGTCCTGCTCGACCAGCGAGAACCCCTTCTGGAAGCCCGGGTAGAGGCCCACGTCCTCCATGTACTTGAGGATCATCCGCTGGCCGGTGGTGGCCAGCACGCCCTCGATGATCAGGTGGTAGGTGGCGATCCCCTCGACGAACAGGTCGAGGTCGTCGGGCCTGGCCTTGATCCGGTTGGCCACGTCGCGCAGGCCGTTGTCGAAGACGTCGAACCAGGCGGGCATCATCAGGCGCTGGAGCTCCAGCATGCGGCCGCGCAGGTCCTCGGCCTCGAGCGCCATGACCTCCGCCCCGAAGCGGTCGAAGAACACGGCGTGGCGCGCCTCGTCCACGAGCTGGGTGGCCAGGAACGCCTCCACCTCGCCGCTCGGCGCCGCGAGCAGGAACGGGGCCAGGTCGGCGGTCACGCGCTCCTCGCCGATGTAGAACGACCCGAGGCTCCAGGCCGTGTTGTCCTGCGCCTCCTTCGGCGAGGTGGCCCACTGCTCGGCGTCCACCGAGAAGTCGAGCTCGTGCGCCTTCCAGTTCTGGCGCTCCCACAGCGCGTACAGCTCGCCGTAGGTCATCAGGTCGCCGGGCTTGCGCTTGCCTCCGGGGGGCGCCAGCACCGGATCGGACACGTCGATGTCGCCCGAGGACGTGCCGTCGACGGGGACGGTGGCCGACGTCCGCGGCGCGGCGGCGGAGGCGCCGTTGGAGGAGCCGTTCGCCGCCACGCCGCCCCAGCTGCCGCTCCGCCGCGACTGGATCTCGCGCTGGCGGCGCTCGCGTTCCATCTCCCCGTCGTCGCGGCCCTGCGAGCGATCGATCCAGCGGCCGATCACCACGCCGGGGAAGATGTCGCCCTCGGGCTCGACGAGCTGGTCCCGCATGGCCTGGGTGGGCGTGATCTCGCCGATCAGCAGCCTTCGGAACGTCTCGGCCGCGACCCTCGTGGTGCCGTCGGCGCCCCCCTCCGGCGGCTCGGTGGTAACGCGCGGGCGCTCGCCGTCGTTGACGTGCACGTACCAGCGGCCGCCGCCCTCCCCGGTCACCTCGTAGCCCACCACGAAGCGGTGGCCGCGCGTCCACTCGGGGTCGATCAGGTACGCCATCGCACGGTACACGGCGTCGGCGTCCACGGGAGCGCCCGCGGCCACGGCGTCGGCCAGCGTCACGTCGTCGGCCGCCGACAGCGCGCGCAGCTTGAGCGCGCGGCGGCGCTTGCCGCGGATCCGGACGCGGCCGCCCAGCATCAGTCGCAGCGGGCTGTCGCCGGCGGCCAGGGCCGCCAGGCCGGCCGCGTCGGTGGACAGCGAGAAGTCGACCTGGCCGTCGCCGTCGCCGTCGGCGCCGCCGTCGGCACAGCCCTCGACCCGCGCGCCCTCGTGGGTGACCGCCACGCGCCAGCTGCCCAGCTGGTCGACGCTCAGGTCGTAGTGGAGCGGCGCCGGGATGCGCTGCGCGGCGGCCGGCAGCGTCATGAGGACGAGGCGCGCGGCCAGCTCGGGATCTTCCCGAGCCATCTCACGTAGAGCGCTTCGCGTTCGATCCATCAGACCTTCTCCATGATCCTAACCGGCACGGAGGCGCGATCGGCGAACGACCGCGCGTCCGCGCGCGTGCCTATGTGCTCGCCCCAGTGCATCGGGACCGCCACCCGCGGCTGGATTCGACGCGCGGCCTCGGCCGCCTCCCCCGCGGTCATCACGTACACCCCGCTCACCGCCAGGAGGGCCACGTCCACGCCGGCGACCTGGTCCATCTCGGGGATCACGTCGGTGTCGCCCGAGTGGTAGAGGCGCTCGCCGCCCACGCGCAGCTCGTAGCCCACCCAGCCCGCCTCGCGCGGGTGGAAAGGGTTGCCCGACGGGTCGCGCTTGGACGTGTTGTACGCGGCCACCGCGCGCACGTCCACACCGCGCACGCCCTCGGGCTCGATCGTCTCGCCCGGCGCGATCGAGTGCACGCGGCCGGACAGCCGTTCGGCCACGGTCGCGGGCGCGACCAGCGCGGTCCGCGGACCGGTCAGGCGCTCGACGTCCTGGCGCGAGAAGTGGTCGTAGTGGCCGTGCGTGATCAGGATTAGGTCGGCCTCGGGGCCGCCCCGCGTGCGGTACGGGTCGATGTAGATCGTCGCGCGCCCCGCGCCGATCCGGAAGCCCGAGTGACCCAGCCACTCGACCGCGTCGACCAGCATCGGTCAATCTAATCAGGGGCGTGAGCGACCAATCGGCGATCTAGGAGGGTCAATGAGCGACAAGACCGTGCTGTGGGAGGAGTCGGGGGGCGTGGGCCGGATCACGCTCAACCGTCCGGAGACGCTGAACGCGTGGATCGCCGAGTTCGGCGAGGAGCTGCGCGGAATCCTTACCGGCCCGGCGGCCGAGGACTCCGTGCGCGCCGTGGTGATCACGGGCGCCGGCCGCGGCTTCTCCTCCGGCGCCGACCTGAAGGCCGGCTTCGACCCGCACCCCGACGACGGCGCGCCGGACGTCAAGAAGGAGCTGGACGAGGTCTACCACCCGGCGATCACAGCGGTGCGCCGGCTGGCCAAGCCCGTGGTGGCGGCGGTGAACGGCCCGGCCGTGGGAATCGGCTGCTCGCTGGCGCTGGCCTGCGACCTGATCATGGCCGCGGAGTCGGCCTACTTCGGCCTGGCGTTCGTGAACATCGGCCTGATGCCGGACGGCGGCTCCACGCTTTTCGTGCCGGCCGCCGTGGGCAAGGCGCGCGCCTTCCAGATGGCGCTGCTGGGCGAGCGCGTGACGGCCACCGACGCCCTGGACTGGGGCCTGGTCAACTGGGTCCACCCGGACGGCGAGCTGATGGAGCGCGCGGAGGAGCTGGCGGGCAGGCTGGCGGCCGGCCCCACGCGCTCCTACGCGGGCTCCAAGGAGGCGCTCAACCGGATGATCTACCCCGACATGGACGGCCAGCTCCACCTGGAGGCCGAGCTCCAGCACAAGCTCGCCCGCACCCGCGACTTCGTCGAGGGCGTCGGCGCATTCGTGGAGAAGCGCCAAGCGGCGTTCACGGGGGCAT
>DASVQK010000095.1:0-6259 GCA_036389105.1 Thermoleophilaceae bacterium | reverse complement strand
GCTGGTGCACGGCGGCCGCGCCACGCAGGTCTGGGACGCGACGGTGGCGCGCGGCTCCGACGGCAAGGACCTGGCGCTGTTCCGCTGCACCCAGTACATGCTGCCGTCGAGCGACCCCCGGACCGAGGGTCAGAAGAGCTGGCGCGAGAGCGAATGATGAGGGTCGGGGTGCTGACCGGAACCGGCACCTACTCGCTGCCGGGCGCCGGGGAGGGACGCGAGGAGACGGTCGGCACCGCGTTCGGCGACGTGCCGGTCACGCGCCACGAGGCCGACGGCGTCGAGGTGCTGCACGTGTCGCGCCACGGGCGGGGCCACGCGCGACTGTCGAACCACGTGGCCCACCGCGCCAACGTGACCGCGCTCAGGCAGCTGGGCGCCGACGCCGTGATGGCGGTGACGGTCTGCGGCGCGGTGGACCCGTCGGTGCCCCTCGGGTCGCTGATCGTGTTCGACGACCTGCACTTCCTGGCCAACCGGCTGGCCGACGGCTCGCTCTGCACCCTGTACGACCGGTCCGGCGATCCGCTGCGCGGGCACTGGATCTACGAGGGCCCGTTCTCCGACGGCGTGCGCCAGGCGCTGCTCGCCGGCTGCCGCGAGGCCGGGGTGCCGGCGCGCGAGGGCGGCTGCTACGGCCACGTGGACGGCCCGCGCTTCAACACGCGCGCCGAGATCCGCTCGCTGGCCGCGGCGGGCGTGACGGCCGTGAGCCAGACCGCCGGCCCCGAGACCGTGCTGGCCGGCGAGGCCGAGCTGCCGTACGCGCTGCTCGGCTACGCGACCGACTACGCGAACGGAGTGAAGGAGACGGCCACGCCGGTCGAGGAGCTCCTGCGCCTCATCGGCGCGAGCGGCGAGGTGTTCGCGTCCGTCCTGGCCGCGGCCCTGCCCGCGCTGGCCTCTGCGGCCGACGCACCGCTCCCGCCGGGCACGATCTACCGGTTCGAGTAGCGCTCGCGCAGCCTCGCTCGCGCCCAGAGCAGCCACAGCCCCGTGATGTCCGCGACGGTCGCCCAGAGGTGGCCGAGCGGACCGGTGTAGAGCCACGCCAGAAGGCGTCGCGAGGGCGGCATCGGCGGGAGCGGCCGGGACACGTTCCCACGCTATCGTGGCGCGGCCATGGCCACCCGGGTGACGACCGCGACGAAGGACCTCGGCGACTCGCGCGTGCGCGTGGACGTGGAGGTGCCGTCCGACGCGCTGGAGCGCGAGCTGGACAGCGCGGCGCGCACCTTGGGCCGTCAGCTCAAGATCCCCGGGTTCCGGAAGGGGAAGGTGCCGCCCGAGGTGGTCATCCGTCGCGTTGGGCGCGACGCCGTGCTCGACGAGGCCGTGCGCCACGCCCTGCCCGACTGGTACGAGCAGGCCGTGCACGACGCGGGCATCGCCGCCGTCGGCGACCCCAGCCTGGACCTGGCCGAGCTGCCCGAGAAGGGGGCGCCGCTCCAGTTCTCGATCGAGGTGGCCGTCCGCCCGAAGGCCGAGCTCGGCGAGGTGCGGGGCCTGGAGGTGGGCCGCCGCGAGCCGGAGGTCAAGCCCGAGGAGGTGGACGCCGAGGTGGAGCGGCTGCGCGAGTCCGCGGCGTCGCTCGACAACGTCGACCGCGCGGCGACCTCCGACGACTTCGTGGTGGTGGACTTCGTCGGCAGCGTCGACGGCGAGCCGTTCGAGGGCGGCGAGGCCCGCGGCTACCTCCTGGAGCTGGGGGCGGGCCGGCTGGTGGAGGGCTTCGAGGAGCAGCTGGTGGGTGCGTCCCCGGGCGACGAGCGCGAGGTGCGGGTCACGTTCCCCGGCGACTACCGCGCCGAGAACCTGGCGGGCCGGGAGGCGACCTTCGCCGTGAGCGTCAAGGAGGTCAAGGAGAAGCGGCTGCCGGAGGTGGACGACGAGCTGGCCGCCCAGGCGGGCGGCTTCGACACCCTCGACGAGCTCCGCGCCGACATCGAGGAGAAGCTGCGCGAGGGCCGCGAGCACGAGATCGACGTGGAGTTCCGCGAGGCCGTGGTGGACGCCGCCGCGGACGCCTCGAAGATCGAGGTGACCCACGACCTCGTCCACGCGAAGGCGCACGAGATGTGGGCCAACACGCGCCGGCGCCTGGAGCGCCAGGGCATCCCGCCCGACCGCTACCTGGAGATCGCCGGCAAGACCGAGGAGGAGCTGGTCACCGAGGGGGAGGCCGACGCCGAGCGAGCGCTGCGGCGCGAGAGCGTGCTGGCGGCGATCGTGGAGGCCGAGGCGATCGAGGTGCCCGACGAGGACCTGCTGGACTCGCTGCGCCAGGCCATGGCGGCGAGCGGGAACGGCGCCAGTGAGAAGGACCTGGAGAAGGCGCTCGAACGCGCCAAGTCGCAGGGCCGCGCGGACGCCCTGCGGGAGGACATCGCCATGCGCAAGGCGGTGGACCTCCTTGTGGAGCACGCCAAGCCGATCCCGCTGGACCAGGCAGCGGCCCGCGAGAAGCTCTGGACGCCGGAGAAGGAGGGCAAGGAGCGCTCCGCCCAGATCTGGACTCCGGGGTCCGGGCCGCAGGAAACCACCCATAAGAAGGGGTAGCGCCCGGGCCGTGCGCGGTGTACGCTCGCCCCAGGCCTTCGGTTCGACTCGCGCGTGCCCCTCTCGCAGCAGGAAACTCACTTCTCGGTAGCCCAGCACCGCCTGGGAGACATCCGCGTCGTCGTGCCCAAGCGCGAGATCGACTTCCTCACCGCCCCAAGCCTCGTCGCCGAGCTCGACCGCGCGATCGCGGAGGGCAGCAGCAAGGTCGTGGTGGACCTCTGCGACGTGACCTTCATGGACTCGAGCGGGGCCCACGCACTGCTCGACGCCTCCAAGCGCCTGCGCGCGCTCGATCGCGGGTTCTCCGTGATCTGCGTGCGGGGCGCGGTCTCCCGCCTGCTCGAGCTGCTCGGGCTGGGCGACCGCTTCGCCCTAAGCGCCGACTGAAGGAATCCGGCCCGGCGGGCGAAAAAGAGCGTGCTATGCCGCGCTCCGGGGAATACGTGGCCACCTCCCCTGTGCGGCGCTACCGTATGAGGCCCGTTGGGGCGAAGGTGATCCCGGGCCTCCTGAGGGAGGAGACGCGTGGCACGGCCGACTGACTCGAACGAACAGCTTCTCTGCAGCTTCTGCGGCAAGTCTCAGCGGCAGGTCAAGAAGCTCATCGCCGGCCCCGGCGTCTACATCTGCGACGAGTGCATCGATCTCTGCAACGAGATCATCGACGAGGAGCTGACCGGCCCGGCCACGTTCGACCTCGAGAACCTGCCCAAGCCGAAGGAGATCAACTCCGTCCTCCAGGAGTACGTCGTCGGGCAGGAGCCCGCCAAGCGCACGCTGTCGGTGGCCGTCTACAACCACTACAAGCGCGTGCAGATGATGCAGTCGGAGGACCAGGAGCTGGAGCTCCAGAAGTCCAACATCCTGCTGCTCGGGCCCACCGGCTGCGGCAAGACGCTGCTGGCGCAGACGCTGGCGCGCATCCTCAACGTGCCCTTCGCCATCGCCGACGCCACCGCGCTCACCGAGGCCGGCTACGTGGGCGAGGACGTGGAGAACATCCTGCTCAAGCTGATCCAGGCCGCCGACTTCGACGTGAAGAAGGCCGAGACCGGGATCATCTACATCGACGAGGTGGACAAGATCGCGCGCAAGGCGGACAACCCGTCGATCACGCGCGACGTGTCGGGCGAGGGCGTCCAGCAGGCGCTCCTGAAGATCCTCGAGGGCACAGTCGCCTCGGTGCCCCCGCAGGGCGGGCGCAAGCACCCGCACCAGGAGTTCCTCACGATCGACACCACCAACATCCTCTTCATCTGCGGCGGCGCGTTCGCCGACCTCGACAAGGTGATCGAGCGCCGGATCGGCCACAAGGGCGTCGGCTTCGGGGCGTCGGTGCGGTCGAAGACCAACAAGGACACCGGCGAGCTGTTCGAGCAGGTGCTGCCCGAGGACCTGGTCGAGTACGGGCTGATCCCGGAGTTCATCGGCCGCCTGCCGGTCATCTCGGTCATCCACCAGCTGTCGATGGAGGACCTCGTCTCGATCCTCACCGAGCCGCGCAACGCGCTCGTCAAGCAGTTCCAGCGCTTCTTCGAGTTCGACGGCATCGAGCTTGTGTTCGCGGACGAGTCGCTCACGTCGATCGCCGATCGCGCGCTCGAGCGCGAGACCGGCGCCCGCGGGCTGCGCTCGATCCTCGAGGACACGCTGCTCGAGGTGCAGTTCGAGCTGCCGTCGCGCCGCGACGTGAAGAAGTGCGTGGTCACGAAGGAGACGATCGAGAAGGGTCTGAAGCCCACGCTCGTCACCGAGGCCGCCAAGGACGAGCCGCCGGAGGAGCTGGCGGAAGAGTCCGCCTAGGCCCGCTTCCCGCGCGGGCCCGCAGCATCCCGGGAGCTTTCGGCGCGAAACCCCCTGGACGGGTGTTCGACCCCGCCCCTCCCCGTTTTGTGGGAGGTGGACGGTCTGTCGAGGTTCAAATCAGGCCGGCATGACGACCATCCGGACTGGGTCGTTCCCTCCCCGATGACAGCCCCGAACGACGGACACCAGCCAAACGAGACGGCCAACGAGCCGGCGGACCTGGCCGAGGTCGCGCTCGGGGTGACCCCCGAGCAGGTGGAGCGCTACACGGCGGTGATCGACCGCTTCCTGCGCGGCCAGTACTTCTCGATCGACGAGGAGGGCAAGGTCGCGTCCTGGCACGCCGCCGCGGAGGAGCGCTTCGGCTGGACCGCGATCGAGCTGTCGCGCGAGGACTTCTTCGAGTTCGTGGCGGCGCGGGCCACCAAGGCCGAGCTGCGGGCCCAGCTCGAGCCGATCTTCACGGGCGCCGATCACGACGGCTCCGCCGGCCGGACGCTGGAGATCGACACGCAGGCGAGGGACGGCACGCTGCTGCGCACCGAGGTGGCCGTGGTGCCGATCCGCGTGGGCGACGGCTACCAGCTGAACAACGTCCTGAAGGACATCATGACCCACCGCGGCAACCCGGTGGAGCTGACGCGGATGAAGAAGCGCCACGCCGACGCGCTGCGGCTGCTGGTGGCCGCGCTGGACGGCGACAAGCTGCCCGACCCTCTGGGCGACGACGGCTGGCAGCCCGGGGGCGGACGCATCGAGCAGCGCTGGCAGCCGGCCGGCGCGCTGGTGGTGTTCGACGACGGGGCGCCCGTCGGCGAGGTGGCGGAGCCGGCGCCCGCCGCCGCCGAGGCGCAGCCCCCTTCGGGCTGGAACGGGTCCGACGCGCTCGAGCGGATGCGCGACGAGAACCACGCGCTGCGCATGAGGCTGCGCGAGGCGGAGAGCGAGGCCGAGCAGCTGCGCGCGGAGCTGGAGGAGTCGCACTCCGGCGCCGGCGGGACCGGCGGACGGGCCGCCCCCGACCAGTCGGACCCCAGCATCGGCAGCGAGGACATCCAGCGGGCCCTGCGCGAGAACGGCTTCACGCTCCACTGCCAGCCCGTGCTCGACCTGTACTCGCAGGAGATCGCCCAGCACGAGCTGCTCTTGCGGATGCTCGGCGCCGACGGCGAGCTGATCCTGCCGCAGGCCTTCCTCGGCACCGCGCGGCGGGCGGGCCTCCTCACCGGCATCGACCGGTGGGTGGTGCGCCGCGCCATCCGCACGATCGGGGAGCAGGCGCAGGTCGGCCGCGACATCTGTCTCGAGGTGAACCTGTCCGGCGAGTCGCTCCACGACCGGGCGCTCCTGCCGACGATCGAGCGCGAGCTGGCCACCACCGGCATCGACCCGGGGCGCCTGGTGCTCGAGGTGACCGAGCAGATCGCGATCGCCGACCCGGAGGGCGCGCGCTCGCTGGCCAAGCACCTGCGCGCGATCGGGTGCGGGTTCGCGCTGGACGACTTCGGCACCAGCTTCGGCTCGTTCCGCTTCCTGAAGGACATGCCGGTCGACTACCTGAAGCTGGACGGCGACCTGATCGTGTCGCTCACCGAGAGCCGCACCGCGCAGCTGGTGGTCAAGGCGCTGGTGGACGTGGCGCGCGGCACGGGCGCCGAGACGATCGCCGTGTTCGCGTCGGACGACGAGACGCTGCGGATGCTCCGCGAGCTGGGCGTGGGCTACGCGCAGGGACACAAGGTCGGCCGGCCGCGGCCGATCGGCGAGGCGCTGTCGGCGGTCGACGCGCAGGTCCTGCGGCCGGTCGAGGAGCTTCCGGCGGCCGCTCAGCCCGTGGCGGCGGGCACCCGGAAGCGCGCGAAGTAGGCCAGCGGGCCGCCCACGCGGCGGT
>DASVQK010000094.1:0-10634 GCA_036389105.1 Thermoleophilaceae bacterium | reverse complement strand
GGCCGCTCGCTGGGCGCTGTCCCTGGAACTGCCGGGCCTGTCGCTCCCCGACCACGAGCCGGTCGTCCGCGCGGCCGAGACGGCCGGATACACCGACGCCTGGTCGGGCGAGACCGGCGGCCACGACGGCTTCACCTCGCTGGCGCTGGCCGCGGCGTGGAGCGAGGGGCTCCGGCTGGGCACCGGCGTGGTCAACGTCTTCACCCGCGGGCCGGCCGTCCTGGCACAGCACGCCGCCGCGCTGCAGAACGCGAGCGGCGGGCGCTTCTGCCTCGGCATCGGGTCGTCGTCGAACGTGATAGTCGAGCGCTGGAACGGCATCCCGTTCGAGAAGCCGCGCACGCGCGTGCGCGAGTCGATCGAGTTCCTGCGCGCGGCGCTTGCCGGCGAGCGGGCCGGGCCCGGCGGGTTCAAGCTCGAGCAGCCGCCGCCGTCGCCGGTGCCGATCTACGTCGCCGCGCTGCGGGAGCGGATGCTCCAGACGGCGGGCGAGCTGGGCGACGGCGCGTTCGTCAACTTCACGCCGCTCGCGGGGCTGCCCAAGGTGATGGCGGAGATCGAGAGGGGCGCCGCCGCGGTGGGGCGCGAGCCGGGCACCACCGACGTCCTGTGCCGCTTCTTCTGCCTCCAGGGCGACCCCGAGCAGGCCCTGCCGCTGGCCAGCTGGATGTTCGCCGCGTACGCCACGGTGCCCGTCTACGAGAGCTACTTCCGCTGGCTCGGCTACGGCGAGGCGATCGACCCGATGGTCGAGGCGTGGCGGGCGAAGGACCGCGCGAAGGCCGTCGAGCTGGTGCCGCGCGACCTGGTGGAGGACATCTTCATCCTGGGCGACGCGGATGCGCAGCGCGCGCGGCTCGAGCGCTACGTGGAGGGCGGGATCACCACGCCGGTGCTGCTGCCGATCCCGCTGGCCGCGCCGGGCACGCCGGTTCGGGCCGACGAGTACGTGCGGCTCGTGGAGTCGCTCGCCCCAAACCGTTAGGTTCCCCGCCACTCGTACCCAAGCAGGAGGAGAGCAGCATGGCGGTCACCAAGATCATCGAGGTCGTGGGCAGCTCGCCGGAGAGCTCCGACGCGGCTGTTCAAGCGGCGCTCAGCGACGCCCGGCAGTCGCTTCGGAACATCAAGGCCGTGGACGTGGTGTCCACCGGCCTTCGGGGGGAGAACCTCGACGAGTGGCGCGCCCTGGTGCGCATCTCGTTCCTGATCGAGCGCGTCACGGAGTAGGGCGCGCAAGCATGCGGGCGCCCTTCGCGGGGCGCCCGCCTGCGAATGCCGACGCGCCAGGACGTGAAACACTGCCCCCGCGCATGAGACGGACCGTCGCCAACCACGCAGCAACGGTCGAGCCCTCGCCCGTCAGTTGATCTCCGCAAATCCACAGCCAGAGCCCCGAGGAGGGGCCGAGCCCCTACCCGCCGAGCGGGTGCGCGAGCTGTTGGAGGAGGCGCGCGTGCGCACGCTCGCGCTGGTGGAGCCGGTGTCGGACGCGGACATGGACCGGGTGCTCAACCCGCTGATGAGCCCCCTGGTGTGGGACCTGGCCCACATCGCGGCGTTCGAGGAGCTGTGGCTGTGCAACCGGGTGGGCGGCCACGAGCCCATGCACCCCGACCTGCTCGACGTCTACGACGCGCTGGAGACGCCGAGGGCGGTGCGCGGGGACATCCCGCACCTGGACCTGGCCGGTGCGCGCGAGTACATGAGGGCCGTGCGCGAGCGCAGCCTGCGGGTGCTCGACGGGGCCGACCTGAGCGGCGACGGCTCGCTGCTGTGGGACATGGTCATCCGGCACGAGCACCAGCACACGGAGACGATGCTTCAGACGCTGGCGCTCGCCCCTCCCGGCGTCTACTCCCCGGCGCCCCGGCCGCGGCCGCGCGGGGCGCTGCGCACCGGCGGGATGGTGCGCGTCGAGGCGGGGCCGTTCGTGGCCGGCTCCGACGCGGAGGGCTTCGCCTACGACAACGAGCGGCCGGCGCACGAGGTGGACCTGCCGGCGTTCGAGATCGACGCGCTGCCCGCCACCAACGGCTGCTACCGCGAGTTCGTGGACGACGGCGGCTACGCGCGCCGCGAGCACTGGTCGGAGGACGGCTGGGCCTGGCGCCGCGAGGCCGGGGTCGAGCGGCCGCTGTACTGGACCGGAGACGGCCGCGAGCGGCGCTTCGGCGCGGTCGAGGAGATCGACTGGACGCTCCCCGTCATGCACGTCTCCTGGTTCGAGGCCGACGCGTACGCGCGCTGGCGCGGCAAGCGGCTGCCCAGCGAGCTCGAGTGGGAGAAGGCGGCCGCGTGGGGGCCGGGCGCCCGCGCCGCGCGGACGTACCCGTGGGGCGAGGCGCCGCCGACCGTGGAGCGCGCCAACCTCGACCAGACGGCGTTCGGCCCCGTGCCGGCCGGGGCCCTGGCGGCCGGGGCGTCGGCGTACGGCGCGCTGGGGATGGTGGGCGACGCGTGGGAGTGGACCTCCAGCCGCTTCGACGCCTACCCGGGTTTCAGGCCGTGGCCGTACCCGGAGTACTCGGAGGTGTTCTTCGGCGACGAGTACCGAGTGCTGCGCGGCGGGTCGTGGGCCTCGCGCCCGCGGGTGGTCCGCAACACGTTCCGCAACTGGGACTTCCCCCAGCGGCGGCAGATCTTCACCGGCGTGCGCTGCGCCGTGGACGGCTGAGCGGGATGCCCACCGCCGGCGCACTGGGCGAGCGGATACTCATCGACGACCGGCTGGAGGGCGGCGCGGCGTCGGAGGACGTGGCCGCCGAGGTGCGCGACGGGCTGTCTCGGGTCGGGTTGAAGCAGCTGCCGCCGAAGCTCTTCTACGACGAGCGCGGATCCGAGCTGTTCGAGGCGATCACCGAGCTGCCCGAGTACTACCCCACGCGCTGCGAGCGCGAGATCCTGAACCGCCGCGCGCCCGAGATCGTGGCGGCGGCGGGCGGGGCCGAGGAGCTGGTGGAGCTCGGCTCGGGTTCGGCGTCCAAGACGCGGGCGCTGCTGTACGCCATGGCGGGCGCCGGGACGCTGCGCCGCTACGTGCCGGTGGACGTCTCGGCCGCGCCGGTGGAGCGGAGCGCCGAGGAGCTGTGCGAGATCTACCCCGGGCTGGAGGTTCACGGGCTGATCGGCGACTTCCACCGCGACCTGGTCCACCTGCCGGACGGGGAGCGGCGGCTGTTCGCCTTCCTCGGCGGCACCGTGGGCAACCTCTTCCCGGAGGAGCGCGTGGAGTTCCTGTCTGGACTGCGCGCCGCGATGGGTCCGCGCGACCGGCTGCTCCTGGGCACCGACCTGGTGAAGGACGTGGACGTGCTCGAGGCGGCCTACAACGACGGCGCCGGCGTGACGGCCGAGTTCAACCGCAACGTGCTGCGCGTGCTGAACCGCGAGCTGGGCGCCGACTTCCCGGTCGACCGCTTCGAGCACGTGGCGTTCTTCGACGCTGCGAACTCGTGGATCGAGATGCGG
This sequence comes from Thermoleophilaceae bacterium, assembly GCA_036389105.1. Classification (GTDB taxonomy): domain Bacteria; phylum Actinomycetota; class Thermoleophilia; order Solirubrobacterales; family Thermoleophilaceae; genus AC-37. The sequence continues at coordinate 7,163 of DASVQK010000094.1, read as the reverse complement.
CTGCGCTCGATCGACGAGCGCGTGGTGGCGCTGCCCGGCGCGGGCATCGAGGCGCGGTTCGCGGCGGGCGAGGAGGTCCGCACCGAGATCTCCACCAAGTTCACGCGCGAGCGCGTGGCCGACGACCTGGGCGCGGCCGGGCTTCGGCTTGAGTCCTTCTGGACCGACGAGGGCGGCCGCTTCGCCCTGAGCCTGGCATCGCCGCGGCGACGGCGCTTCGCGCGCGCGCCGTTCCCCGTGCGCGGCGCCGGCTCCTAAGCCGCCTTCCAGTCGCGGAACGCGTGCAGCAGGGCGTCGCGCGCCTCCGCGGAGATCGATTCCTCGGTGAGCCCGCCCAGCGCCCGGCTGGTCAGGCGCATCTGCTCTACGTAGGTGGCGCAGCCGTCGCACGCGGCGATGTGGCGCTCGAAGCGGCGGCGGTCGCGGCGCCGCAGCGCCCCCTCGAAGTAGTCGGTCACGAGCTCCACCAGCTCGCGGCAGGCCATCGGCCGGGGGCGGATCACGCGGGCTCCCCGCCCTCGAGGTAGCTCTCCAGGACCTCGCGGACCCGGCTGCGCGCGCGGTGGAGCAGCACCCGCTGGTTGCCGTCGCTCACGTCCAGCAGCTCGCTCGCCTCGTCCGCCGCGTAGCCCTCGAGGTCGCGGAGGGTGATCACGGCGCGCTGGGCCGGAGGAAGCTCGGCGATGGCGGATTCGATCGCCGCGCGCGCCTCGCCGGCCAGGAGGCGCTGCTCGGGCTCGCCCTCCCAGGACGCGGGCGGCGCGGCCCAGGCGCCGGGCGTGCGCGAGTCGGGGCCGAGGAACCGGTCCGGATCGACGCTGGCCTCGCCCTCGGCCGGCTCGAGCGAGGAGAACGGCACGCTGCGGGCCTCGCGCACGCCGCGCGTCTTCGCGCGGTTGACCAGGATGCGGAAGATCCAAGTCTTGAGCGAAGAGCGGCCCTCGAAGCGGTCGACGCCCTGGAGCACGCCCAGCCACGCGTCCTGCGCCACCTCCTCGGCCACGGCGCGGCTGGAGACGAACGACTGCGCCAGGCGCACCAGCGCGCCGTGGTAGCGCTCCACCAGCTCCATGAACGCGGACTCGTCGCCGCGCTTCAGCCCGTCGAGTAGCGCTGCGTCCGGGTCGGCCGCGGTCGTCATCTCAGAGGCGGCGCTCGCGCGACATGCTCGCGAAGCTATCCGGACGCGCCAGGGCCGTCCAGGGCCGAGGGCGAATGCCGACGCCGTCATGCGCTCTGAGTCAGCGCGAGGAGCGCTTTCGTTACGGGCCCGCCGACCGCGGCGGCATCATTCCGCCGCGTGACGGCGATCTGCGTCGCGATCGGAGGGGTGGCCGGAGTGCTGGCCCGCTACGGGCTGGGCACGCTCGTCTCCCCCGACCGCCTGCCGGCGCTGACGGTGGGGATCAACGTGACCGGCTCGTTCCTGCTGGGCCTCCTGCTGCCGGTGGGTCACGACCTTCCGCCCGCCGTGCGCGCGGGGCTCGCGATCGGCCTCCTGGGCGGCTTCACCACGTTCTCGACCTTCGCCGTCGACGTGTTCCTGGACATCGACACGGGCCGCGGCGGGGAGGCGCTGGCCTACCTGGCGGCGTCGGTGGTCCTGGGCGTGGCGGCGGCGGCCGGGGGCTACTTCGCCGGCCGCGCGCTCGCCGGCTGAGATGGCGCGGCTTCGCGCGCTGCCGGACTACTGGCGCAACGCCCTCGCGATCGGCGCGGCCACGTTCGTCTACGGGTTGTCGTTCGGCGTCCTGGCCGTGGGCGCGGGGCTGTCGGTGGCGCAGACGTGCGCGATGTCGCTGCTCGTGTTCAGCGGGGCGTCGCAGTTCGCGGTGGTGGGCGTGGTGGCCAACGGCGGCGCCACCGGGCCGGCGATCGCCAACGCCCTGCTCTTGGGCGCGCGAAACACCGCGTACGGGTTCGTGGTCGCGCCGCTCCTGCCCGGCGGACGGGCTCGACGCGCGCTGCTCGCGCAGGTGGTTGTCGACGAGTCGGTGGCGATGTCCCGCGCCCAGGACGACCCCGTGGAGGCGCGCCGCGCGTTCCTGTCCACGGGCGCGGCGATCTACGTGCTGTGGAACCTGGGCACCCTCGCGGGGGCGCTGGCCGGCGACGTGATAGGCGACCCGAAGGACCTGGGCCTCGACGCGATGTTCCCCGCCGCGTTCCTGGCGCTGCTCGCGCCGCAGCTTCGCCAGCCCGGGGCCTGGCGCGCCGCGGTCGCCGGCGCGCTGATCGCGCTGGCGCTGGTGCCGCTGGTGCCCGCCGGGATCCCGGTGCTGGCCGCGTCGCTCGGGGTGCTGGCCGCGGGGCGGACGGCGCTGACCGCGGGCGAGCCGTCGCCGGATCCGGCGGCCCAGACGGACCGCGCGCCGTGAGCTGGGGCGCGATCCTCGGGCTCGCGGGCGGCATCTACGCGATGAAGGCGATCGGGCCGATCGGGCTGGCCGGCCGCCAGGTGCCCGCGCGCGTCCAGTCGCTGCTGGGCCTCCTGGCGGTCGCCCTGCTGGGCGCACTCGTGGCCGTGCAGACGCTGGGCCGCGGCGAGGAGCTGACGCTCGACGCGCGCGTGCCCGCGCTGGGCGTGGCCGCGCTGCTGGTGTGGCGGCGGATGCCGTTCGTCGTGATCGTGCTGGCCGCGGCGGGAACGGCCGCGCTGCTCCGCCTGCCCTGACGCGGCCTACCCGCCGCGCGGCTCGGTTGGCTTAACTAGAGCCGTGGTCCTGCACGGCGCGCGGCTGCTCCTCCGCCCCTTCACCGAGGCCGACCTCGACCCGATCCTCGCGATCCTCGCCGAGCCCGAGGTGGCGCGCTGGTGGGGCGAGTACGACCGCGCGAAGGCGCGCGGCGAGTTCCTCGACGATCCCCAGGTGGAGGCACTGGCCATCGAGATCGACGGCGCCGTGGCCGGGGTGATCGAGATCGTCGAGGAGGACGAGCCCGACTACCGCCACGCCTCGCTCGACATCGCGCTGGCCACCTCCCACCACGACAGGGGACTCGGCCGCGAGGCGCTCCGCGTCGTGATCGACCACCTTGTGGACGGGCGGGGGCACCACCGCGTCACGATCGACCCGCGCGCGGACAACGCGCGCGCGATCGCCTGCTACGCCGCCGTCGGGTTCAAGCCGGTCGGCGTGATGCGGCAGTACGAGCGCGAGACGACCGGAACCTGGCAGGACGCCCTGCTGATGGATCTGCTGGCGGACGACCGCTTGTAACGGAGGGTCGGGGCGGAGAGACTGCGCCTCGATCGTGAGCGACTACGACGTCATCGTCCTTGGGGGCGGTCCGGCCGGCGAGCACTGCGCCGCCAGGCTGGCCGCCGGTGGGAAGAAGGTGGCCGTGGTGGAGCGCGAGCTCCTGGGCGGGGAGTGCTCGTACTGGGCGTGCATCCCGTCCAAGACGCTGCTGCGGCCCGGCGAGGTGCTCGCGAACGCGCGCGAGGCCCCGGGGGCCGCCGAGGTGGTGAACGGCAGCGTGGTGGACGCCGCGGGCGCCTTCGGGTGGCGCGACTTCCAGACCTCGAGCTACGACGACTCCGGAGCGGTCCGGTGGGCCGAGGGCGAGGGGATCGAGGTGCTGCGCGGCGAGGGCCGGTTCAGCGGACCGAAGACCGTGTCGGTGGACGGCGACGAGCACACGGCCGAGCACGTCGTGATCGCGACCGGGTCGGACCCCGTCATGCCCCCCATCGACGGCCTGTCCGAGCTGGATGGCCTCTGGACCAATCGCGAGGCCACCGGCCTGAAGGAGGTCCCGCGGCGCCTGCTGGTGCTGGGCGGCGGACCCGTCGGGGTGGAGATGGCGCAGGCCGTGCGGCGGATGGGCGCCGAGGTGGCCCTGGTGGAGGGCGCCGACCACGTGCTGGCGCGCGAGCCCGAGCCGCTCGGCGACGCGCTGGGCCAGGCGCTGAAGGACGACGGCATCGAGCTGACGCTGGGGCGGCACGCCTCCAGGGCGCGCCGCGACGGCGGCGACTACGTGCTCGACTTCGAGGACGGATCCGAGCTGCGCGGGGACCGGCTGCTGGTGGCCACCGGCCGCAGCCCGCGCGCCGGCGGGCTCGACGTGGAGAGGGCCGGCCTGTCGCTCGGCGACCACGGCGAGGTGGTGGTGGACGAGCGCATGTCAGCCGGCGACGGCATCTGGGCGATCGGCGACGTGACCGGCGTCTGGCCGCTCACCTACGTCGGCAAGTACCAGGGCCGCGTGGTGGCGGCGAACATCCTGGGCCGCGAGGCGAGGGCGTCGTACGACGCCGTTCCGCGCGTGGTGTTCACCGACCCCCAGGCCGCGTCGGTGGGCCAGGCCGATGGCGCGCGGACAGCGCGCGTGGAGCTGGCCGGCGTGGCCCGCACCTCCACCTACACGCGCGCGTACGACACGAAGCCCGGCTTCCTCACGCTCGTGTCCGACGGCGAGCGGCTGACAGGCGCCTACGCACTCGGGCCCGAGGCCGGCGAGTGGCTCGGCCAGGCGACCCTGGCCATCCGCGCGGGCGTGACGCTCGAGACGATGATGGACACGATCCAGCCGTTCCCCACGTTCTCCGAGGCCTACATGGAGGGGCTCCTGGAGCTGACCGGGCGCTGACGAGCGGCGGGTCGGAAAGCAGCCCTTATTTGCCGGCTGTCGCACCACGCAACGCGCGACAGCCGCGCCCCGTAGTCTGCCGCCCCCATGAACCTGAACGGCATCGGAGCCTTGGTGGCCGGCGGCGCCTCCGGCCTGGGCGAGGCCACCGCCCGCGCCCTGGTGGAGCGCGGCGCGCGCGTGGCCATCGCCGACCTGAACGAGGACAGGGCGCACGAGCTGGCCGGCGAGCTGGGCGACGCCGCCGTGGCGTTCCGCGCCGACGTGACGAGCGAGGCCGACGTGGAGGGCGCCGTGGCCGGGGCCGTGGAGGCCTTCGGCGAGCTCCGGCTGGCCGTGTCGTGCGCGGGCGTGGGCTGGGCCGAGCGCACGGTCTCCAAGCGCGGTCCCGCCCAGCTCCAGCCGTTCGAGACCGTGGTGCGCGTGAACCTGATCGGCACCTTCAACGTGCTGCGCATGAGCGCCGCCGCCATGGCGTCGAACGAGCCGGGGGACGACGGCGAGCGCGGCGCGGTGGTCATGACCGCCTCGATCGCCGCCTACGACGGCCAGATCGGCCAGACCGCCTACGCCGCCTCGAAGGGCGGCGTGGTGAGCCTCACGCTGCCGGCCGCGCGCGACATGGCGCGCATCGGCATCCGCGTGAACACGATCGCGCCGGGCCTGTTCGACACGCCGCTCCTGGCAGCGCTGCCCGCGGACGCCCGCGACACCCTGGGCCAGCAGGTGCCGTTCCCGAACCGCCTCGGCCAACCCCGCGAGTACGCCGCGCTGGCCTGCCACATCGCCGAGAACCCAATGCTGAACGGGGAGACCGTCCGCCTCGACGGCGCGCTGCGGATGCCGCCCAAGTAGTCGCCTCCCCTATCCTTCCCCGCACGGGCGCCCAGGCGCCCGTTTCGCCGCCAGACCCCGGAAAAGGACCTGATCAATGCCTGAAGCCGTCATCGTCGACGCCCTCCGCACGCCCATCGGGCGCGCCTTCAAGGGGTCGCTCACCCAGGTGCGACCCGACGACATGGTCGCCTACGTGGTGGACCAGCTGCTTGAGCGCCAGCCCGACCTCGACCCCAAGACGGTCGACGACCTCGTCTGCGGTTGCGGCATGACGCAGGGCGAGCAGGCCTACAACGTCGGCCGCATCGCCGTGCTCCTGTCCGAGAAGCTGCCGGACGAGGTGACCGGCTCGACCATCGCGCGCTACTGCGCGTCGAGCCTGAACGCCATCCGCATCGGCGCCGACGCGATCAAGGCCGGCGACGGCGACACCTACATCGCGGCCGGCGTCGAGTCGGTCAGCCGCGTGGGCCCGGTGTCCGAGGGCTCGCTGCCCGACACCCAGAACCCCAAGCTGAAGGGCGAGGACGGCACGCACAACGCCTACATCTCGATGGGCGAGACGGCCGAGAACGTGGCCGACCGCTTCAACGTGTCGCGCGAGTCGATGGACGAGTACGCGGTGCGCTCGCAGCAGCTGGCCGTGGAGTCCCGCGACAGCGGGTTCTTCGACCGCGAGATCGTCGCCGTCGAGACGCCGGACCACGGCAGCGTGGACAAGGACGACGGCCCGCGCCCGGGCACGACCATGGAGAAGCTGGCCGGGCTGAAGCCCGCGTTCCGCGAGGACGGCGGCCGCGTGACGGCCGGCAACTCCTGCCCGCTGAACGACGGCGCCGCGGCCGTGCTGCTGACCTCCGAGGACAAGGCCAAGGAGCTGGGGTTGAAGCCGCGCGCCCGCGTGATCGCGGCGGCCACCAGCGGGCTCGAGCCGGAGATCATGGGCGTGGCGCCGATCGGCGCGATCCACAACGTGCTCCAGCGCGCCGGCATGACGATGCAGGACGTGGACGTGGTGGAGCTGAACGAGGCGTTCGCCGCCCAGGTCATCCCGATCATGGAGAAGTGCGAGATCCCGATCGAGAAGCTGAACCCGCACGGCGGCGCGATCGCCCTCGGCCACCCGTTCGGCATGACCGGCGCGCGGATAATGACCACGCTGCTGAACGACCTCGAGACCGACGACAAGACGATCGGCCTGGAGACCATGTGCGTGGCAGGCGGCCAGGGCATGGCGATGATCGTGGAGCGGCTGAACTAGAGCCGCGGATCCGCAGCCGGCCGGTCACCGGCAACGGGTAGCCGGTCGGTTCGCTAATGCGGCGACAGGGGCTCCGACCACGCGAAGGCGGGGCCGGAGTCGCGCCAGAGCCAGAGGGGCAGGTCGCCCACGCGGGCGATCAGCTCGAGGTTGCCCGGCCGGCCGTAGCTACTCTGGATCATCGACACGGCGTCGACCGGAGCGAGTCCCTGTGCGAACGGGTACGGCCCCCGCCACGGCGCCGCGGCGTCCGCGTTGTCGCGGAACCAGTGCGCCAGGCCGCCGGCGGCGAGCGGCGCGACCAGCTCGAAGTTCGTGTGAGGAGCTCGTCCGAAGCGGCCCTGCCTGAACGCTGGGGTGCCGCTCACGCCCGACGCGATCTCGAGCGGCTGGCTCCATGCGAACGGCGGGTCGGACTGGCGCCAGAGCCAGACGAGCCGGCCGCCCGCGCGCGCGACGACCTCGAGGT
>DASVQK010000093.1:0-22560 GCA_036389105.1 Thermoleophilaceae bacterium | reverse complement strand
CGGCCGTGATGGGCTGCGGCCCGGCCTTCTTCGCGCTCGTGTTCGAGTCCCTGGTCGACGCCGGGGTACGCCAGGGCCTGGCGCCGGACCTGGCGGCCACGATGGCGGTCGAGTCGATGGCCGGCACCGCCACCGTGCTGCGCGAGACCGGCCACGACACACGCGAGCTGCGCCGCCGCGTGACCTCGCCGGGCGGCATGACGGCGCGCGGGTTGGCCGAGCTCGAGCGCGGCGGGGTGAGGGCGGCCTTCGACGCCGCCGTTGCCGCTGTGGCGGGGGAGCGAGCCAGGTGAGCGCCGTCCTGGCCGCCGTCACCCGCGACGACGTGGCCACCTACGTCATCACGCTCGTCTACGTCTACGTGGTCCTGATCTTCATCCGGATCCTGATGAGCTACATCCCGCGCATCCCGTACAACCGCATCCTGGACGTCGTCCTGACGTTCGTCCGCGACGTGGTGGACCCGTACCTCAACCTCTTCCGGCGCGTGCTGCCGATGGCGCGGATAGGTCCCGCGGCGATCGACCTGAGTCCGATGGTGGGCACGTTCCTGCTGCTGATCGTCGGCAACCTGGTCGCCACGGCCATCGCCGGCTGACGGCCCGCGACGTGGGCCCGGCCACGCGCTCATGGCCGCGGGCGGGGGCGGTAGCCGCCGCGGTCGTCGCACTCGACCAGGTGACCAAGCAGATCGTGGTCCACTCGGTGGAGCGCGGCTCGCACACCAGCATCTTCTTCGGCGTCGACCTGACCTACGTGCGCAACGAGGGCGTGGCGTTCGGGGCGCTCGGCGGCGGCGGCGCGCTGGTCATGACGCTGACGATCGCGGCCGTCATCCTGCTGGGCGCCTACTTCGCCTTCCACACGAGGACACCGTGGCTGTGGCTGCCGTTCGGGGCCGTGGCCGGCGGGGCCCTGAGCAACTTGGCCGACCGCCTGCGCGACGGGGCCGTGGTGGACTTCATCGACCCGATCCTCTGGCCGGCGTTCAACCTGGCCGACGTGGGGATCGTCGTCGGGATCCTGGGCCTGCTCTACGTGATCGAGGGGCCGCGGGTCAAGCGGCCGGCATGAGCGCCCCCCGCCGCCTCGAGCTCTTCGCCGGCGAGCGGGACGCCGGCACGCGGCTGGACGTCGCCCTCGCCGCCCACCCGGACGTGGGCTCGCGGGCGGCGGCGCAGCGGCTGATCGAGTCGGGCGGGGTGACCGTCGACGGACGGACGCGCCCCAAGCGTCACGCGCTGTCGCCGGGCGAGCGGATCGAGGCCGTGCTCCCCGACCGCGAGCCGCACGAGGCGCGCGACCCGTCCGCCCCGCACGAGGTGGTCTACGAGGACGACGCGCTGATGGTGGTGGACAAGCCCGCCGGCGTGGTGGTGCACCCGGCGCCCGGCCACGCCTCCGGCACGCTGGTGGACGCGCTGGCCGGGCGGGCCGCGGGCGGCGCCGAGGCGTGGCGGCCCGGCATCGTGCACCGCCTGGACCGCGACACCTCGGGCCTGATGATCGTGGCGAAGACCGACAGCGCTCACCGCGCCCTCCAGGACATGCTGCGCGCACGGAGGATCGAGCGCCGCTACCTGGCGCTCGTGGACGGGCGGCCGGACGCCCGCACCGGCACGATCGACGCCGCGATCGGCCGTGACCGCCACCGGCGCACGGCGCACTCCACCGCCACCGACAGGCCCCGCGCGGCCCGCACCCACTTCGAGATCGACCGGACGCTGCCCCGCACAACGCTCCTCGCCGTCCGGCTCGAGACCGGCCGCACCCACCAGATCCGCGTGCACATGGCGGCGATCGGACACCCCGTGGTGGGCGATTCCCGGTACGGGGGCGGCCCCGCGGGCGCCCGTCTTGGGCTTACGCGCCAATTCCTGCACAGCGCGAGTTTGAGGTTTATCCACCCAGGACGGGGGGAACCTCTGGCCTGCGAGTCCAAACTGCCCGTGGACCTGCTTCGCACGCTCGGAGCAGCTGCACGGGAGCCAGTCCCCGAAGGGCCAGACGGGGACTGAACATAGAATTGGCAGGGGGCGGCTTTCGAGCCGCCCTCAGTCATTCCGGGGCCCGCGGCTATCCTCCAACCGGTACGGACCACTACCCCGTGAGGTAGGGCGCGGCCCTGCCCGGCACACGCAGCCGGGTCCGCGCACCGCCCAGCGGGTCAATCGGACAGACGCAAAGGGAGAACCAGTTGGCACAGGTCGGCATGAGAGACCTGCTCGAGGCCGGCGTCCACTTCGGCCACCAGACCAGGCGCTGGAACCCGAAGATGCGCCGCTACATCTTCGGCGAGCGGGACGGCATCCACATCATCGACCTCCAGCAGACCGAGCGTCTGCTCGCGGAGGCCCAGGAGTTCGCGTCCGGCGTGGCCGCGCGCGGCGGCACCGTCATGTTCGTGGGCACGAAGAAGCAGTCCCGCGACGCGATCCAGGAGACCGCCGAGGCGGCTGGCATGCCGTACGTGCACCTGCGCTGGCTGGGCGGCCTCCTGACCAACTTCCAGACGATCTCGAAGCGCATCAAGCGCCTGCACGACCTGACCGAATGGACCGAGAACGGCACGCTGGACCTGCTGCCCACCCGCGAGCGGATCGCGGCGATGAGCGAGCGCGACAAGCTGACCATGAACCTGGGCGGCGTGCGGGACCTCCAGCGCCCGCCGGACGCGATCGTGATCGTGGACCTGAAGACCGAGGACATCGCGGTGCGCGAGGCCGCGCGACTCAAGATCCCGATCATCGGCCTGGTGGACACCAACTGCGACCCGGGCCCGGTCGACTACGTCGTGCCCGGCAACGACGACGCGATCCGCTCGTGCAAGGTCATCATCGAGGCGATCGGCAACGTGGTGGGCGAGCAGCACGCGCGCTTCCGGGCCGAGGAGGAGGCCGCCCGCAAGGAGGCCGAGGAGAAGGCGCGCAAGGAGGCCGAGGAGAAGGCCCGGCGCGAGGCGGAGGAGGCCGCGCGCAAGGAGGCCGAGGAGCAGGCGGCGCGCGAGGCGGCCGAGGCCCAGGCCGCGCAGCAGGCCGCCGCCGGCGAGGGCCAGGGGGCGCCCGCGGCGAGCCCCGCGCCCGCGCCCGAGGGGCAGGCGCCACCCACCAGCGCCCCCGCCCCGGAGACCGCTGCGCCGAGCCAGGAGGGCAGCTGATGGCCACGATCGCCGCCGGCGATGTCAAGACGCTCCGCGACCGCACCGGCGCGGGGATGATGGACTGCAAGGCCGCCCTCCAGGAGTCCGGCGGCGACGTGGAGAAGGCCATCGAGCTCCTGCGCGTGAAGGGACAGGCGCAGGCGGCCAAGCGCGGCGCGCGCGAGGCCACCGAGGGCACGGTCCAGAGCTACATCCACGCCAACGGGAAGATCGGCGTGCTGGTGGAGGTCGACTGCGAGACCGACTTCGTGGCCAAGAACGACGACTTCCAGGCGTTCGCGCGCGACGTGGCCCTCCACGTCGCCGCTGCCCGCCCGCTGTACCTCTCCGAGGACGACATCCCCGAGGAGGACCGTCAGGCCGAGCTGCGCATCTACGAGGAGCAGGCGCAGGACAAGCCCGAGGAGGTGCGCCCGAAGATCGCCGAGGGCCGGCTGCGCAAGTGGCTGGACGAGGTGGTGCTGCTGAGGCAGCCGCACGTGAACGCCGACAAGCACGGCGGGCAGACGATCGAGGAGCTGCGCACCGCGCTGGCCGCGAAGACGGGCGAGAACGTCGTGATCCGGCGCTTCGCGCGCTTCGAGGTCGGCGGCGAGTAGCCGTGAGCCCGCGGGGCGGGAGCTGACCATGGACGCCGCGAACGGCGACGGGCGCGCACCCGCCTTCAGGCGGATCCTCCTGAAGCTCTCCGGCGAGGCCCTGATGGGGCCGCTCGAGTACGGCGCCGACCGCGACCGCATCGCCGCGATCGCAGCCCAGGTCAAGCGCGTCGCGGACCGCGGCGTGGAGGTGGCCGTGGTGGTGGGTGGCGGCAACATCTACCGCGGCCTGAAGGGCGCCGCCGACGGGATGGACCGCGCCACCGGCGACTACATGGGCATGCTCGCCACGGTGCTCAACGCCCTGGCGCTGCAGGACGCGCTGGAGAAGACCGGCGCGGTCACGCGCGTGCAGTCGGCCATCGAGATCTCCGAGGTGGCCGAGCCCTACATCCGCCGGCGCGCCATGCGCCACCTGGAGCACGGCCGCGTCGTGATCTTCGCCGCGGGCACCGGCAACCCGTTCTTCACCACCGACACGGCCGCCGCCCTGCGCGCGCTCGAGATGCACGCCGAGGTGCTGCTGATGGCCAAGAACGGCGTTGAGGGCGTGTACGACGCCGATCCGCGCGAGGCGCCCGACGCGCGCTTCATCCCGGAGATCACCCACCGCCAGGCGATCGAGCAGGACCTGAAGGTCATGGACTCCACGGCGCTGTCGCTGTGCATGGACAACGAGCTGCCGATCCACGTCTTCAACATGGACGACGAGGTCAACATCGACCGGATAGTGTGCGGCGACCGCGTGGGGACGGTCGTTTCGACATGAGCGAAGGGATCATCAAGGAGTTCATCGACGACGCCGGCGACCGCATGCACAAGTCGGTCGACGCCACGCGCCACGAGTTCTCGTCCATCCGCACCGGCCGCGCGTCGCCCGCCCTGCTCGACCGCGTGAACGTGGACTACTACGGCGCCATCACGCCGCTCAACCAGCTCGCCGGCATCTCGGCGACGGAGGCCCGGCTGCTCACGGTCACGCCGTACGACAAGTCGTCGATCAAGGCGATCGAGAAGGCGATCATGGAGTCGGACGTCGGCCTGACCCCCTCGAACGACGGCAACGTGATCCGCCTGAACATCCCGGAGCTGACCGAGGAGCGGCGCAAGGAGCTGGTCAAGGTCATCCGCCGCATCGCCGAGGACGGCCGCGTGGCGATCCGGAACATCCGCCGCGACGTGATGCACGACCTGCGCGAGCTCAAGGAGGCGGGGGAGGTCGGCAAGGACGACGAGCACCGCGCCGAGGTGGAGCTCCAGAAGCTCACCGACGCTCGGATCGGCGAGCTCGACGACTCGCTGGCCGGCAAGGAGAAAGAGATCCTCGAGGTCTAGGGGGACCGCCCCCGCGACCACGGCCGGCCAATGGCAGCGCGCCACGTGGCGATCATCATGGACGGGAACGCGCGCTGGGCGGCGGACCGCGCCCTGCCCGTGCTGGCGGGTCACCGCGAGGGGGCCAAGACGCTCAAGCAGACCGTGCGCGACGCGGTGTCGCTGGAACTGCTCGAGCTCACCGTCTACGCGTTCTCCACCGAGAACTGGACCCGCCCGCGCGACGAGGTGGACGGGCTGATGGCGATGTTCGCCGAGCTGATCGAGTCGGAGACGCCGGAGCTGGACGAGGAGGGCGTGCGGATGCGCTTCATCGGCCGCCGCGAGGGCGTGTCGGCCGATCTGCGCGAGCGGATGGCGTGGGCCGAGGAGAAGACGGCCGGCAACGAGCGGATGACCCTGTTCGTGGCGTTCAACTACGGCGGCCGCGCCGAGATCCTGGACGCCGCCGAGCGCTACACGGGCGGCGGCGAGGACGCGTTCGCCAGGCACCTGTACGCGCCCGAGATGACCGACCCGGAGCTGCTGATCCGCACGAGCGGCGAGCGGCGGCTGTCCAACTACCTGCTGTGGCAGTCGGCCTACTCCGAGCTCGTGTTCAGCGACAAGCTCTGGCCCGACTTCGACAAGGACGACCTGGCCGCCGCGCTCGAGGAGTACGCCGCGCGCGAGCGGCGGTTCGGGGCCCGCGGCTGATGGGCGAGACCGGCCAGCGGGTGGTGCAGGTCGTGCCCTGGATCGCGTTCGCGATCTTCATCGTGGTGCAGGGCGGGATCGTCTGGGCCCTGGGAGTGATCGCGGTGGGGATCCTCTGCCTGCGCGAGCTGTACGAGATGATGCGCCGCGCGCGGCCGGTGGACATCGCGGGCTACCTGGCCCTCGCCGCGCTGTGCCTGACCGCGCTCTACGGCGAGCAGCGACAGCTCCTTCTGGTGCTCGCCCTGACGCTGCCGCTCACGTTCTTCCTGGCCGTCGTCCGGCGGCGGCGCGAGAACGTGTCGTGGGGCATCGCGGTCACGCTGATGGGCGTGTTCTGGGTCGGGCTGGCGTTGGCGCACGCGGTCTTCCTGCGCGAGCTGCCGCACGGCGGCGCGCTGGTGGTCGACACCCTGATCGGGACCTTCATCGGCGACACGGCCGCGTACTTCGGCGGGCGCGCCTGGGGCAGGACGCGCATCGCCCCTCGCATCTCGCCCAACAAGACGCTGGCCGGCCTGGTGAGCGGCATCGTGGGCGGCACCTTCGCGTTCTGGCTCTTCGGCCTCGCGTATCAGCACGAGTGGTTCCACGGCACCGACCGCCTTCTGATCGGCCTGGCCGTCACGCTGGTGGCGCCGGTGGGGGACCTGTTCGAGTCGCTGGTCAAGCGCGACCTGGGCGTGAAGGACACCGGCCGCACCTTCGGGGCGCACGGCGGGGCGCTGGACCGTCTGGACGCCGTGCTGTTCAGCATCGTGGCCGCCTATTACGCCAGCGTGGCCGTGCTCTGATGACCGGCGACCGGCTGCCGCCGCACCACGCCAACTGCCTGGGGTGCGGCGACGAGAACCCCGCCGGCGTGCACATGCGCATGCGCCGCGACGGCGAGCGCGTGCGCGGCGAGGTGACGCTGTCCCGCCTGCACGAGGGCGCGCCGGGCTACGCCCACGGCGGCGCGGTGAGCACGGTGATCGACGACGCGCTGGGCATGCTGCTGTTCGTCCTGCGCAAGCCCGCGGTGACGGCGAAGCTCGAGGTCAACTTCCGCAGGCCCGCCTTCCTCGAGCGGCCGTTCGAGGTCGAGGCCTGGGTGGAGTCCGTCGACGGCCGCAAGCTGCACCTGGCGGCCGAGGTCCGCGACGAGGGAGAGGTGGTTGCCGACGGCAGCGCCCTGTTCCTCGAGGTGGACGTGGAGCACTTCGCGCGCGGGGCGAAGATGAGTGGCGACCAGGGACGGCCCAGGCGACTGCCCTGGTGACGAGCGGCGGTCCCGTCCCTAACTACACTGCGGCCCGCAGTGGCTGACGGGCTCGCACTCCTGACCGGCTTCCCCGGCTTCATCGGCACGCGTCTGGTCGCGGCGCTGCTGGAGGGAGACGCCGAGCTGCGCATCGCCGCCCTGGTCGAGCCCAAGATGGCCGACCGGGCGCGCGAGGCGGCCGCCCAGCTGGACTCGGGCCGCATCGAGGTGATCGAGGGCGACATCGCCGAACGCGGCCTCGGGCTGACGGACGACCGGCTCGAGCGCCTGCGCGCGGAGGTGACGCTGGTGTACCACCTGGCGGCGATCTACAACCTGGCCGTCCCGCCCGAGATCGCCCAGCGCGTGAACGTCGACGGCACCGGCAACGTGCTGGACCTGTGCGCCGACTGCGAGCGGCTCGAGCGCCTGCACTACGTGAGCACCGCCTACGTGGCGGGCGACCGCAGGGGCGTGGTGTACGAGCACGAGCTGGCGGTCGGCCAGGGCTTCAAGAACCACTACGAGTCCACCAAGTTCCAGGCCGAGCTGTGGGTGCGGCACGCGATGGACAAGGTGCCGATCACAACCTACCGGCCGGCCATCGTGGTCGGCGACTCGCGCACCGGGGAGACGCAGAAGTTCGACGGGCCGTACTACGCGCTGCGCACGATCTCGCGATCGATGCGGATGGCGGGTCGCATCCCGCGGATAGGCAAGTCGTCGGCGCCGTTCAACGTGGTGCCGGTGGACTTCGTGATCGACGCGCTGACCGCCGCCGCGGCGGATCCGGCCAGCGTGGGCGAGACCCTGCACCTGGTGGACCCCGAGCCGGTCACGGCCGTGGAGCTGATGACCATCCTCTCGCGGGAGTACGCCGACCGCGAGCCCTCGTACACGCTGCCCGCCAAGCTCGTGGAGCTGTCGCTGAAGCGCGAGTCGGTGCGGAGGGCGTTCGCGGGCACCCCGCCCGAGTCGATCGTCTACCTGAACCATCCCGTCCGCTTCGACACCCGGCGGGCGTCCGACCTGCTGGCACGCCACGGCCTCCGCTGCCCCCGCTTCGAGGAGTACGTCGCCCCGATGGTCCGGTTCTTCCGCGAGCACGAGGACGACGAGGCGCTGGTCCCCGCCCTCTGACTCCTGTGGGGACGCAGGTCGTGATCCTCGGCACGCACCTGTTCGCCGAGGAGGTGGCGGACCTGGTGGAGCAGGTCCCCGACCACGAGCTGGCGGCTTTCTGCGAGAACTGGGACCGCGACCGCTGCGCCCAGCCCCTGCTCGGCCGTCCGGTGGTGTGGATCGACGACCTGGCCGACCTCGCCGCCGACCATCTCGCCGTGTGCGCGATCGGCACCACCAGGCGGCGCGGCTTCGTCGAGCAGGCAGCCGCGGCCGGCATCGGCTTCGTGACCCTGCGGCACCCGACGGCCACCGTCTTCCCCAGCGCGCGGATCGGCGAGGGGTGCATCCTGGGCGCGGGCACCGTCGTGGCCGCGCGAACCGAGGTGGGCCGCCACACGATCCTCAACCGCGGCGTGCTGGTGGGCCACCACGCGCGCGTGGGCGACTACGTAACGCTGTCGCCCGCGGCCAACGTGGCGGGCGCCACACGCATCGGCGACGGCGTCTACGTGGGCATGGGCGCCGCGGTGCTCGACCGTCTGGAGATCGGCGCGGGGTCGGTGATCGGCGCCGGGGCCGTTGTAACGCGCGACATGCCCGCCGGGGTGCAGGCGCTGGGGGTGCCCGCACGGGTGGTCCGGGAGGGCGTCGAGAGGCGGTGAACCCGCGCACGTCCGTCCTGATGCCGGCATACGGCACCGAGGCGACGATCGTGGAGGCGGTGGAGAGCGTGCTGGGCCAGACGGTCCCGGACCTCGAGCTGATCGTGGTGGACGACGCCGGGCCGGTGCCGGCGGCCGAGACACTCGGCGGGATCGACGATCCTCGCCTGCGCGTGATTCGGCACGAGCGCAACCGCGGGGCGGCGGCCGCGCGGGGCACCGCGCTCGGCCACGCGCGCGCGCCGCTCGTGTCCCAGCTCGACGCCGACGACGCCTGGGAGCCCGACTACCTGGAGTCCGTCCTGCCCTGCTTCGACGACCCGGCGGTCGGCCTCGCCTACACCAACGCCCGCATCGTGGGCCACCCGACGGGCCACTTCGACTACATCGGCGACCCCTCGGTGCACCCGATGGACACGTTCCCCAAGTTCGCCGAGCAGAACCCGGTGCCGGCGCTGACGGCCACGATGCGCGCCGGGGCCGTGCGCGCGGTGGGCGGCTACAAGCCTTGGCTCTGGGCCGCCGGCGACTACTACCTGTATGCGCGGCTGATCATGGCCGGCTGGCGCTTCGCCTACGTGCATCGGATGCTGGCCCGCTACCGCTGGCCCACGACGGAGCGCGGCAAGAGCGCCGACAGCGAGCGCGTGGAGCGCGAGGAGTTGAAGATGTGGCTGGCGTTCGCGGCGCGGCACCCGCTCACGCCGGGCCCGCGGCGCCAGGTGCGGGTGCGGGTGCCGCGCGAGGCGCGGCGGGCGCTGCGGCGCCTCGGAGCGCCCTGGGCCCGTCCCTAGACTGGATCGTCAATGCGACAGATCGTCATCCTCGGCTCCACGGGGTCGATCGGCACGCAGGCCCTGGACGTCGTGGCGGCCGGCGACGGCGCGCTCGAGGTGGTGGGCCTGGCGGCCGACCGCAGCTGGCAGCCGCTGATCGAGCAGGCGGTCCGCCACGGCGTGACCCGCGTGGCGCTGGCGGACGAGGGCGCCGCAGCGCGCGCCGCCGAGGCCTGGACCGACGGCGAGGTGCTGGCCGGCCCGGAGGGCCTCGTGCGGCTGATCACCGAGAGCGAGTGCGACATGGTGCTGAACGCGCTCGTCGGCTCGGCCGGCCTGGGCCCGACGGTGGCCGCGCTGGGCGAGGGCATCGACCTGGCCCTGGCCAACAAGGAGAGCCTGGTGATCGGCGGCGAGCTGGTCATGGCCCTGGCCGAGGCCACCGGCACCGCCATCGTGCCCGTGGACTCCGAGCACTCGGCGCTGTACCAGCTGATCGGCTCGGAGCGCCCGGGCCACGTGGACCGCCTGGTGCTGACGGCGTCGGGCGGCCCGTTCCGCGGGCGGAGCGCCGCCGACCTGGCCGAGGTCACGCGCGAGCAGGCGCTGGCGCACCCCACCTGGGACATGGGCGGCCGCATCACGGTCGACTGCGCGACGCTGATGAACAAGGGCTTCGAGCTGATCGAGGCGCAGCACCTGTTCGGCGTGCCCCTCGACCGGATCGACGTGCTGGTCCACCCGCAGTCGATCGTGCACGCGCTGGTGCACCTGAACGACGGCGCGTCGCTGGCGCACATGGGCCACCCGGACATGCGCGTACCGATCTCGTACGCGCTCCACCACCCCGAGCGCGCGGACGTGCCGGTCCAGACGTTGGACCTGGCGGCCGCGGGGCAGCTGACCTTCGAGGAGCCCGACACCCGCACGTTCCCGTGCCTGCGCCTGGCCCGCGAGGCCGCCGCGGCGGGCGGCACCGCCCCGTGCGTGCTCAACGCCGCCGACGAGGTGGCCGTGCGCGCGTTCCTGGACGGCGACCTGCCGTTCACCGGCATCGCCGACGTGGTGGAGCGCGCGCTCGACGCGCTGGAGCCCGAGCCGGTCGGCCACTTCTCCGACCTCTACCGGGCCGACGCCCGGGCTCGCGAGGTGGCGAGCGAGCTGGTGGCCGCCGCCGGGGCGGCCGAGCGCGCGTGAGCTACTTCCTCGCGTTCCTGGGCTTCGTCGTCCTGGTGGTGCTGCACGAGGCGGGGCACTTCGCGGCAGCGAAGGCGGTCGGCATGCGCGTGGAGCGGTTCTCGCTGTTCTTCCCGCCCCACGTCTTCAAGAAGCGGAGGGGCGAGACCGAGTACGCGATCGGCGTGATCCCCGCGGGGGGCTACGTGAAGATCACCGGCATGAACCCGGACGAGCAGCTGCCCGACGAGGTGCGCACGCGCGCCTACTACGCCCAGCCGCCGTGGAAGCGGATCGTGGTGATCGCGGCCGGGCCGCTCGTGAACTTCGTGCTGGCGGCGCTGCTGCTGCTCGCGTTCTTCGTGGTCCACGGGCCGGAGCAGCCCACGAGGCAGATCGAGGGTGTGGCCAAGCGGCTGCCGGCGCACGGGGTGCTCAAGCCCGGCGACGAGATCGTGGCCGTGGACGGCCACGCCGGCGGGCCGAGGCGCATCCACGACCTGATCGCGGCGCACCGCTGCCCGCGCCAGCCGCCGGTCTCGGGCTGCAAGGCGGCCAGGCCCGCGACGCTGCTCGTGGAACGCGCGGGCCGGCGCAGCACGGTCACGCTCACACCGCAGTACGACCGGGCCACCAAGTCGATGCGGGTGGGCTTCGTCTACAGGTTCGAGCACCACGGCGAGCCGCTCGGCAGGGCCGCGGACACCACGGCGACCACCTTCTGGTTCTTCGCCAAGGCGACGGTCGCGCTGCCGCTGCGCGTGTTCGACTCCAAGCGGCGCAAGGAGATCGGCTCGGCCGTCGGCGGCTACGAGGTCACGCGGCAGACGATCGAGAAGGACGCGGGTGAGGCGCTGGGCATCATCGCCCTGATCTCGCTCTCGCTGGCGATCATCAACCTCTACCCGTTCCTGCCGCTGGACGGCGGCCACATCTTCTGGGCGGTGCTCGAGAAGATCCGCCGCCGCCCGGTCGCGTTCAGCACGATGGAGCGCGCCAGCGTGATCGGTTTCGCGCTGGTGCTGGGGTTCTTCTTCATCGGGCTGTCCAACGACATCGGCCGGCTGACCGGCGAGGGCTTCGGCGTGCGCTGACGCCCTCCCTCGCGCCCTGCGCCTTATCCTTCGGTGCACGGCGTCGTCATAGGGGGAGGACATGGAGCCAGCAACCACCACCGAAGCGCAGGAGGCCGTCGACTACAAGGCACTCCAGGAGCCGACGCTCTGCGGCGCGTTCCAGGTGACGGTCACCGATCACCCCGACCGGGTCGCCCTCCGCACCAAGGGCGACGAGCTCTCCATGACCTGGGCCGAGTACGGCGACAAGGTGCGCGCGCTGGCGGCCGGCCTCGCGGGCCTGGACCTGAAGCGCGGCGACACGATCGCCCTGCTGCTCACCAACCGCCCCGAGTTCCACTGGGTCGACTCGGCCGCCATGCACCTGGGCGCCACGCCGTTCTCGGTCTACAACACCTACTCGGCCGAGCAGATCGAGTACCTGGTGGGCGACGCCAAGAACACGATCGTGGTGACCGAGCAGGCCTACCTCGACACCGTGCTGAAGGTCAAGCAGGCGTGCTCCACGGTCGAGCACGTGATCGTCGTGGACGGCGACGGCGACGAGGGCACGCTGTCCTTAGCTGACGTCGAGGCGTCGGCAAGGGAAGATTTCGATTTCTCGGCGGCCTGGAAGGCGGTCGAGTCCGACGACGTGCTCACGCTCATCTACACGTCGGGCACCACCGGCCCGCCGAAGGGCGTGCAGATAACGCACGCGAACGAGCTGTCCGCGGGCCGGTCGTTCTACAACATCATCCAGTTCCCGGAGGGCGCGCGTGCGGTGTCGTACCTCCCGATGGCGCACATCGCCGAGCGCTCGTGCACGCACTACCTGCCGATCATGTTCGGCTTCACGGTCACGTGCTGCCCGGACGCGCGCGAGGTCATCTCGTACCTGCCCGAGGTCAAGCCCAACTGGTTCTTCTCCGTCCCGCGGATCTTCGAGAAGCTCAAGGCGGCCCTGGAGGCCGGCATCGAGAACGAGCAGGACGAGGGCCGGAGGAAGGCCGGCAAGGCCGCGCTGGAGCTCGGCCTCGAGAAGGTCCGGCTGGAGCAGGCCGGCGAGGAGGTGCCGGAGGAGCTCCAGCGCCGGTACCAGCAGGCGGACGAGCAGATGTTCTCCAAGCTGCGCGCCGGCCTGGGGCTTGACCAGCTCGAGTCCCTGAACGTGGGCGCCGCGCCCACGCCGCGGGAGGTCATCGAGTTCTTCCACGCGATCGGGCTCCCGCTGGCCGAGCTGTGGGGCATGTCCGAGACCTGCGGCGCGGGCACCTGCAACCGGCCCGAGCACATCAAGATCGGCACCGTCGGCCCCCCGGCTCCCGGGATCGAGGTGAAGCTGGCCGACGACGGCGAGGTCCTGATCCGGGGCGGCGTGGTGATGAAGGGATACCGCAACCAGCCGGACAAGACCAAGGAGACGTTCACCGACGACGGCTTCCTGATGACGGGCGACATCGGCGAGTTCGACGACGACGGCTTCCTGAAGATCGTCGACCGCAAGAAGGAGCTGATCATCAACGCGGCCGGCAAGAACATGTCGCCCGCCAACATCGAGGCCAAGCTCAAGACCGCCTCGCCGCTGATCGGGCAGGCGGTCGTGATCGGCGACGGGCGGCCCTTCAACGTGGCGCTGATCACGCTCGACCCCGACGCCGCGCCGAGCTTCGCCCGCGAGCACGGGATGGAGGGCAAGCCGCTCGAGGAGCTGGCGGAGGAGGATGCCACGGTCGCCGCCGTGCAGGAGGGCGTGGATCGCGCCAACGAGAACCTGGCTCGCGTGGAGCAGATCAAGAAGTTCAAGGTGCTGCCCACGGACTGGGAGCCGGGCGGCGAGGAGCTGACGCCCACGATGAAGCTCAAGCGCAAGCCGATCCTCGAGAAGTACAAGGACGAGATCGAGGCGCTGTACGCCAAGTAGGGCCGGCCTGAGCCTGCCCGCGCGGACGCGCCGCCTCCGGGCGGCAGCCGCGGCCTGACCGCCCGTGCCGCTTTCAGCCCTCCTGCTCGCGGGCGCCGCGGCCTTCGTGCACGCCGGCTGGAACCTGGTCGTGGCGCGGGCGCGCGACCCGCAGGCCGCGGCGGCGGTGGCGGCGGTCACGGGTTGCGCGGCGCTCCTGCCGGTCGCCCTGCTCACGTGGGACGTCGACTCCGCGGCGGCGCCGTTCATCGTTGCGTCGGCGCTGCTGCACGTCGTGTACTTCGCCACGCTGGCGGGCGGGTACGAGCTCGGGGACCTGTCGTCGGTCTATCCGCTCGCGCGCGGGTCGGCTCCGGTGCTGGTGCTGGTGGTGTCCGTGGCGTTCCTGGGGGCGCGTCTGTCCACGGCAGCGGTGGTGGGGGTGGTGGCCGTCGGGCTCGGGGTCGTCTTCATCCGCGGGCTGCGGGGGGATGCCGACCGGCGGGCCCTGGCGCTGGCGGCCGCCTGCGGGGTGACGATCGCCGCCTACACGCTGGTGGACAAGGAGGGGCTCAAGCACGCGGAGCCGCTGCCGTATCTCGGCGCGATGCAGGTGTTCCCTGTGCTCGCGTACCTGTACTTCATCGTGCGGCTGCGCGGGCGGGAGGCGGCGCGGTCGTCGTTCGGTCCGCTGACCGTGCTGGCCGGCCTCGGGATGATGGGGGCGTACGCGCTGGTGCTGGCGGCGCTCCAGCTGGCCCCGGCCGCGCCGGTCTCCGCCGTGCGGGAGACGAGCGTGCTGATCGCGGTCGCTTTCGCCGCGGTTGCCACCCGTGAGCGCGTGGGTCCCGGCCGCGCTGTGGGCGCTCTGGCGATAACGGGTGGGATCGTCGCCATCGCCCTCGGCTAGGGCGCGCGTAGGCCGGAACCCCGATCGAGTGGTTCCTCAAGTGCGTGATAGCACCCTTGAGGAACCACTCGTTGCGAAAACCCCGCACGGCTACCCTTTATCGCATGCCTTCGAAGCGCCAAATAAACGTCGGCGGCGTCCCCATCGGCGGCGGCGCGCCAGTCGCCGTCCAGTCGATGACGAAGACGGAGACGGCCGACTTCGAGGCCACGATGCGGCAGATCCGCGCCGTGGCCGAGGCCGGGGGGGACCTCGTGCGCTGCGCGGTGCCGCGCGAGAAGGACGCGGACGTGCTCAAGCGCATCGTCGCGGAGTCGCCGATCCCGGTGATCGCCGACATCCACTTCAACTACACGCTGGCGCTCAAGGCCATCGACGCCGGCGCCCACTGCATCCGCCTGAACCCGGGCAACATCGGCGGCCCGGACAAGGTCGCCCAGGTGGCCGACAGGGCCAGGGCCGCCGGCACGCCGATGCGCATCGGGGTCAACTCGGGCTCGCTCCCCAAGCACCTGCACGAGCTCGAGCGCGAGAGCCCCGTCGAGGCGCTGGTGGCCGCCGCGGTGGAGTTCGTCGAGCTGATGGAGCGCCTGGACTTCCGCGACTTCAAGGTCTCGATCAAGTCCACGAGCGTGCCCAACACGATCGCGTCCAACCGGCTCCTGGCGGAGCGCATCGACTACCCGATCCACCTCGGGATCACCGAGGCCGGCACCAAGTGGTCGGGCTCGCTCAAGTCCGCCGTGGGCCTTGGAACGCTGCTGGCCGACGGAATCGGCGACACCGTCCGGATCTCGCTCTCCACCTTCCACGCGGAGGAGGAGGTCAAGGTGGCCTGGGAGATCCTGAAGGCCCTGAAGATCCGCCAGCGCGGCCCGGAGCTGATCGCCTGCCCGACCTGCGGCCGCCTCCAGTTCGACATGGACACCGTCGTGGCCGAGATCGAGCAGCGCCTGGAGTCCTACGAGGAGCCGATCGAGGTCGCGGTGCTGGGCTGCGCCGTGAACGGCATCGGCGAGGCCTCGCACGCCGACTTCGGCATCACCGGCGCCAAGAACGAGGGTCTGATCTTCGCCCAGGGCAAGCCGCTGCGGAAGGTGCCCCAGGAGCGGCTGGTGGACGAGCTGTTCGTGGAGATCGACCGCTCGCTCGAGCGCGGCCGCACCGAGTTCGAGGCCGGCAGGTCCGCGGAGGGCGCCGACTGGCTCCAGCGAATCGAGGAGGAGAACGCCGGCGAGCTCACGCCCGAGCGCCTCGCCAAGCTGGAGGCGGAGGCGGCGCGCGCGGAGAACGGCGACGGCGGCACCGCCGTGGAGCTACCGCAGGTGAAGAAGGTGCGGCTCGACGAGGCGGCTTCGCCCACCGAGGGCCGCCGCTTCACGCGCGCCTGATCGGGCCTCGCCGGGAATAGGCTCTGGCCGTGAGCCGCGCCCGGCTGACCACCAAGCGCCTGCTGGGGCTCGACCGCTCCGGCCCGCGCCCGCCCGAGACGCTGCCGGGCCAGCCGCTCCGCCCGTGGACGATCCCGAACGCGATCGGCTTCGTCCGCCTGGCGCTGATACCGGTGTTCCTGGTCCTGGCGCTCCGCTCGGGCGACGGCCGGGTGGCGTCGGCGTCGATCCTCTACGCGGTGATCGGCGGCACCGACTACCTGGACGGGATGGCCGCCCGCGTGACCGGGCAGTACAGCCGGCTTGGCGTGCTGCTCGACCCCGTGACTGACCGCGCCCTGGTGATCGCCGGCGTGGTCGTCTGCTGGAAGTTCGAGCTGCTGCCGCGCTGGGCGCTCGGCGTGCTCGTCGCGCGCGAGGTCCTGATGGTGGTGCTCTCCCAGGTGAGCCTTCGCCGCGGCATCGACATCGACGTGAACATGGTCGGGCGCTGGGCCGTCTGGCCCACGATGTTCTCGCTCTTCCTGGCGATGGTGTCCGTCACGTGGGTCGCCGAGGCGCTCCTTTACGGGGGGCTGATCGCCACGCTGTGGGCCACCGTCATCTACCTCCGCGACGGCGTCGCGGCCCTGCGCCGACCCTCAAGCTCGGCTTGAGGCTATACTCGCGCGTTCCCGTCCCCGAAGGAGGACGACGTTCATGGACACCTTTCCCGACCTAGGGGCGCTCTCCGATCAGGAGCTGAAGAACCTGATCGACGAGCTGACGCAGCAGGAGCAGGAGGTCTCGTACGAGCGCCGCATCCTCCACGGCAAGATCGACATCCTCCGCGCGGAGCTGGTCAACCGGCTGCGCCGCAAGCGCGAGCAGGGCGAGGCGGTCATCAGCGGCGCCGACGTGCAGCAGCTCACCGACATCCTGGCCGGCAAGGCCACGCCCGAGGGCGCGGACGCGGACGAGCAGCAGTAGGCGGCGGCGCCGGCGATGCACTGCCCCGAATGCGGTTTCGTCAACACGGAGGGCGCGAACTACTGCCAGAAGTGCGGGGCGTTCCTGGGCGACGTCCAGGGCGAGAGCGATGACACAACCGCGGCCTGGCAGCTCGACGACACCGGCGACATCAAGCCGCTCGACCCCGAGGGCCTGGCGCACGAGGGCACGCTCGTCATCCGCGCCGGCGGCGGCCGCTCGGGCGAGACGTTCGCGATCAGCGGCGACCAGATGCGGATCGGACGCAGCCCCGACGCCGAGGTCTTCCTCGACGACGTCACCGTCTCCCGCAACCACGCCCTGCTCGTGCGCCGCCGCGACGGCCTCTACATCGACGACCTCGGGTCGCTGAACGGCACGTACGTGAACCGGCGGCGGATCGAGACGCACAAGCTGACCGACGGCGACGAGCTTCAGATCGGCAAGTACAAGCTCACCTACCTCGGCTGATGGGGAGCGCGGGCTGATGGCCACCGAGGTGAACATGCGCGGCGAGGGGGGCGAGCTGGAGCGGGCCGCCCCGGCGCGCGCGGAGCGAACCGGCCAGAAGGCGCTGACGATCGGCGCGGTCTGCAAGCAGCTCGAGCGCGAGTTCCCGGACATCTCGATCTCCAAGATCCGCTACCTGGAGGACCAGAAGCTGCTGGCACCGCGCCGCACCCAGGGCGGCTACCGGCTCTACTCGCCGGCCGACATGGCCCGCCTGCGCACGATCCTGCGCCTCCAGCGCGACGAGTTCCTGCCGCTCAGGGTCATCCGCCAGGAGCTGGCAGCGGGCCGGGCGGAGGCCGAGGTGTCGTCGCCCGGCAAGGGCCCCGACCCGCGCTCGCTCCGGCGGGCCAGCGTGGCGGTCTCCGGCCAGGGCGCCCTCTACCGGCTGAGTGACGTGCTGGACGAGACCGGCGCCGACCCGAAGCTGGTCAAGGAGCTGGAGGACTACGGCGTGATCAAGGGCCGCAAGCGCGACGGCGAGACCTACTACGACGACACCGAGCGCGAGATCGTGCGCGCCACCACCGAGCTGGCCCGCTTCGGCGTCGGCGGCCGCAACCTGCGCGTGTTCCGCACCTCCGCCGACCGCGAGGCCGCCCTGCTCGAGCAGATCCTGGCCCCGGCGCTGCGCTCGCGCAACCCCGAGCGCCGCAAGGAGGCGGTCGAGGCGCTGGAGAACCTGGCGGCCATCGCGTCGCACCTCAAGTACCTCCTGCTGGTGCGGGATCTGCGCAACATCACGGGCTAGGACAGCGGAGCCCGTCCGGATGGCCGCGCCCGGCTCGCTCGACCTGAAGGACTTCATCCGAGACATCCCGGACCACCCGCAGCCGGGGATCGTGTTCCGCGACATCACGCCGCTGTTCCTGGACCCCGGCGCCCTGAACCACGCCATCTCCCTGCTCGCGGCCCGGGCCGGCGAGCTCGGGGAGATCGACTACGTGGTGGCGGCCGAGGCGCGCGGGTTCGTGCTGGGGGCGGCTGTGGCGGCCCGCCTCGGGGCCGGCTTCATACCCGCGCGCAAGCCCGGGAAGCTGCCCCGCGAGGCGCTGTCGGTGGAGTACCAGCTGGAGTACGGCGTGGACGCGCTCGAGGTCCACCGCGACGCGCTGCGCGGCGGTGCGCGCGTGCTGGTCCACGACGACCTGATCGCCACCGGCGGCACCGCGGAGGCGCTCTGCCGGCTGGTGGAGTCCGCGGGGGCGGAGGTGTCCGGGTGTGCCTTCGTGGTCGAGCTGGCCGCGCTGGGCGGCCGCGAGCGGCTGGCCGGGCGCGCCGTGCACAGCCTGGTCGTGTACGACTCCGACTGATGCCGACCGTGGTGCGCGAGAGGACCGTGCCCGCCGAGCCCCAGGAGGTGTGGGACGTGGTCTCGGACCCGTACCACCTGCCGCGCTGGTGGCCGCGGGTCGAGCGGGTGGAGGAGGCCACGCGCGAGGCCTGGACCACTGTGATGCGCTCGCCGCGGGGCCGGCCGGTGCGGGCCGACTACACGCGCACCGCGGCGCACCGGCCGCACCGTTTGGCCTGGCGCCAGGAGCTCGACGAGTCACCGTTCGACCGCGTGTTCGCCGACCTGCGCACCGAGATCACTCTCGAGCCGGAGGGCGAGGGCGCCACGCGCGTCGAGCTGAAGGCCGTGCAGAAGCTGCGCGGCAAGTCGCGCTACGGGGCGTTCATGGCGCGGCGGGCGGCCCGGCGGCAGCTCGACGAGGCGCTCGACGGGCTGCGGCGGGCGTTCACGGGAGGGGAGTGAGCGCCGCGGACCCGCAGATGCGCTGGTGGGGCTGGGGCGAGCCCGACCATCCCGTCGGCGTGTCCGACGCGGGCGCGGCGCTGCTGCGCGAGGAGCTGGGGCTCGCCGACGGGCCCGAGTCGCCCCCGCCGCGGCTGGAGGACCTCACGCTCGACCCCCCCGCGCTTCCGGGGGACACCGACGCGGCGCTCCGAGCGGCGGTGGGGGACCAGAACGTGCAGACCGACGACCTCACGCGGGTGCGTCGCGCGGCCGGGCGCAGCTACCCGGACCTGGTGCGGCTGCGGGCGGGCGGCTCGCTGCCCGTGCCGGACGCCGTGGTGGTGCCAGGCACGGAGCAGGAGGTGGCGGCGGTGCTCGGCGTCTGCGGGTCCGCCGGGGTGGCGGTCGTCCCGTTCGGCGGCGGAACCAGCGTGGTGGGAGGCCTCGACCCGAGCAAGGACGGGTTCGAGGCCGCGATAGCGCTCGATCTGCGCCGGCTCGACGGCCTGTCGGTGGACCGCCGCTCGCTCACGGCCACGATGGGCGGCGGCCTGACCGGCCGGCGCGCCGAGGCGCGGCTCCAGGCCCGCGGCCTCACGCTGGGCCACTTCCCGCAGTCGTACGAGTTCGCCACCATCGGCGGCTACGTGGCCACCCGCTCGGCCGGCCAGGCCTCCACGGGGTACGGGCGGATCGACGAGCTGGTGCGCGGCGCGCGGATGATCGCCCCCGCCGGCGAGCTGGTGGTCAGGCCCGTGCCGGCCTCCGCCGCGGGGCCCGCCCTGCGCGAGCTGGTGGTGGGCTCGGAGGGCGCGCTCGGCGCCATCGTCGAGGCGACCCTGGAGGTGGCGCCGCTGCCGGACGTCCGCCGCTACGAGGGCTGGTCGTTCCGCGGCTTCGCGGAGGGCGCGGAGGCGTTCCGCGCGATGGAGCAGGCCAACGCGGCCCCCGACGTCGCGCGGCTGTCCGACGAGGAGGAGACGCGGCTGGCGATGGCGATGTCCTCGCGCGGCACGGCCCTCGAGCGGGTGGGGCGCGGCTACCTGAAGGTCCGCGGCCACGCGGGCGGCTGCCTGGTGATCGCGGGCTGGGAGGGCGACGAGGCCGCTGTCGCGCGGCGCCGCGCCGCGAGCACGCGGATCCTGCGGGCGGGCGGCGGCATCCCGCTGGGCTCGCGGCCCGGCCGGGCATGGCTGCGCACGCGGTACCTGGGCCCGTACCTGCGCGACGTGATGCTCGGCCGCGGCATGCTCACGGAGGCGCTCGAGACGGCCACCACGTGGTCGCGCCTGGAGGGCCTGCACCGCGCGGTGGGCGCCGCGCTGCGGGACGCGCTCGGCGAGCGCGGGACGCCGGCGCTCGTGGCCTGCCACGTCTCGCACCTCTACCGCACCGGCGCCTCGCTCTACTTCACCTTCCTGGCGCGCGCCCAGCGCGGCCAGGAGCTCGACCAGTGGCGTGCCGCCAAGTCCGCCGCCTGCCAGGCGATCGTCGACAACGGCGGGACGCTCACCCACCACCACGCGATCGGGCACGACCACGTGCCCTGGATGCGGGCGGAGGTGGGTGACCTGGGGCTCGAGGTCCTGCGCGCGGCCAAGGAGCGCCTCGACCCGCGCGGGATCATGAACCCGGGGAAGCTGCTGCCGCCTAGCCCGTAACCGGCTTCAGCGCAAGCTGGCCGATGATGTTCGGCTGCCCCGCCTTGGCCGCGGCCTGCTGGTCCACGCGCTGGATCGAGGCGATCGCGCCGCGGAGCACCGACCTGCCGCTGTGCGCCGAGGTCCGCTTCAGGCAGGCGGCGTCCTTCTGGCAGGCCGCATTCGGGATCGTCTGGAGCGAGACGTCGATCGCCTTGTACTTGGTCAGGTCGCCGGGCAGCTTGCCGGCGCCCTGGTAGTTGCCCTTGGCGTCGGTCACCTGCGCGCCGACCGGTACGGCGCTGGTGGGGCTGTTGTACAGCCACACCTCGTACGCCTGGCCCGCCTTGGTCGGCGGGAGCTTCGCCTGCACGACCAGGTCGGTCTCCTTCTTGCGCTGCGCCACGAATGCCACGCCCTGCGGCCTCACGGCGGCTGGTGTCGACTTCTTCGCCGATTTGTCGTCGTCGCTACCGCCAACGAGCTGGGTGATGCCAAAGACGATCGCGGCCAGCAGGAGCACGCCCGCCAGCCCCGCGGCCACCAGGCGCCGGCGCCGGACGGCGGTCTCCGCCTCGGCGGACAGGGGCTCGGCGCGGCGGCGGGGCTCGCGGTCGCGGCCGCGCAGCGGCTCGCGCTCTCCACGACCGTCGCGGGCCCGCGCCGGCTCGCGCTCGCGCGGGCGCTCGCGCTCGCGTTCCCGCTCGCGGCGGCGCGGAGGCTCCGGCTCGCCCACCTCGGGCACCTCCGGGCGCGTCCCGTTCGCGTACATCTCGTCCAGCGAGTCGACCAGGGAGAGCGTCCAGGCACGCGCGGCCTCGGAGCGGCGCAGGTGGGCCCGGGTGGCGGTCAGCTCCGCGCCCGACTGCTGGCCGAGCACGTAGTCGGCGATCTGGGCCAGCCGCTCGCGGTCCACGCGGGCGGAGGTGACCGGCGCGAGGTCGCTCAGGGCCTCGCGCGCGAGCTCGCGCACGCGCGCGCTCGTGATGTCGAGCATCCCGGCCAGGTCCTCATAGGAGCGGCCGCGCTGCACGACGAGCTCGATGATCGCCCGCTGTTCGGCGGGCAGCTGGTCGAAGGTCGCCACGGGAGGACGAAAGGTTAACCTGCCGCGCGTGTCGGCCGAGCCGCCCACCCTGATCCCCTACGAGCGGACACTGGACGGGGCACTCGGCTTCCAGACGCTGGAGATCTCCGAGGACGCGGCCCGGGGCCGGTTCCCCGTCGAGGACCGCGTGAGGCAGCCGATGGGCCTCGTGCACGGCGGTGCCTTCGCGGCCGTCGCCGAGTCCCTGTGCTCGAACGCCACGTTCATGGCGGTCGCCGGCGAGGGGATGTCGGCCCAGGGACTGTCGAACCACACCAGCTTCTTCCGGCCGATCCTCGAGGGGGCGGCCCACGCCCAGGCGCGGCGACGCCACCGCGGGCGGACGACCTGGGTCTGGGAGGTCGAGATCACCGACGACGAGGGCCGCCTGTGCGCCCTCTCGCGGGTCACGATGGCCGTGCGACCGCGCTAGCGGCCGAAGCGGTTCGTGATCGGCAGCCGCCGGTCGCGCCCGAAGGCACGGGTCGAGATCCGGATCCCGGGCGGCGCCTGGCGGCGCTTGTACTCGGACAGGTCGACCATGCGGATGACTCGCTCGACCTCCTCCCGCGGCAGTCCCTG
>DASVQK010000092.1:0-43588 GCA_036389105.1 Thermoleophilaceae bacterium | reverse complement strand
CCCGGCGCGGCGTTTCTCGCACGCTCGCTGGCGCGCTGGCTGCGCGCGCTGTCGATCAGGCTGCTGTACCGCCGCCCCTGGTACGTGCTCGTGCGGCCGCGCGGTGACGATCCGCTCGCCTCGTGGGAGGGGGACGCCGGCCTGGTGCGCTGGGAGCCGGGGCACCTGTACGCGGATCCGATCCTGTTCGAGCACGAGGGCCGCCACCACCTGTTCTGCGAGCACATGCCGCCGGGGGCCCCCCGCGCCGCGATCTCCCACACCGAGCTTCGCGACGACCGCCCGGCCGCGGCGCCGGTCCCGGTGCTGACCGCCGACTGCCACCTCTCGTACCCGTTCGTGTTCGAGTACGGGGGCGAGGTCTTCCTCGTGCCGGAGACCTCGGCCGCGCGGCGGCTCGAGCTGCACCGCGCGGTGGACTTCCCGCACAGCTGGGAGCTGGACACGGTGCTGATGGACGACGTGGACGTCTCAGACGCCACGCTGACCCGGCACGACGGGCGCTGGTGGATGTTCGCGACGATCGCGGGCCCGGGGGCGAGTCGCCTGGACGAGCTGCACGTCTTCCACGCCGCCGATCCGCGCGGCCCGTGGACGGCGCACAGGCTGAACCCCGTCGTCTCCGACGTGCGCTGCGCCCGCCCGGCCGGACCGATCCTGCGCGAGGACGGCGGCCTGGTGCGCCCCGCGCAGGACGGCTCGCGCCGCTACGGGGGCGCCGTCTCGTTCCGCCGGATCGACGTGCTCACCGCCGAGGACTACGCGGAGCACGAGCTGCGGCGGCTGGAGCCCTCGATGGTCCCGGGCGCGCGCGCCACCCACGCCTACTCGCGCGACAGCCGCTTCGAGGCCATCGACGCGCGCCGGCGCGAGCCGCGACTGAGCCCGCGCAGACGTCGCTAGGCGCCGATCGCGTCCAGCGCTCGGAGGTCCTCCTCGCTGGGCTTCCAGCGCCCCGCCGCCGCGTTGGCGCGCACCTGCTCCGGCCGCGTGGCGCCCGCGATCACGGACGCGACCGCCGGCTTTGCCGCCAGGCCCCCGATCGCGACGTCGAGCAGCGACGCTCCGCGCTCGCGGGCGAACTCCTCGAGCGCCTCCACGGTCCGGAGCTCCCGGTCGCTGCCGACCTGTCCGCGGCCGGCGAGCCGGGATCCCTCGGGCGCCGGCTGGCCGCGTCGGTACTTGCCGGTCAGGAGCCCGCTGGCCAGGGGGAAGTACGGGATCAGGCCCAGGCCGAGCCGCTGGCACGCGGGCACCACGTCCCGCTCCACCTCGCGGACCAGCAGGCTGTACTCGTTCTGGACGCTCACGAAGTGGGCGAGCCCCCGCTCGCGTGCCACGCGGTCCGCCTCCTCGACCTGCTCGGCGGAGAAGTTCGAGCAGCCGACGGCGCGGACCTTGCCCTCGGACACCAGCTCGTCGAGGGCGCCGAGCGTCTCGTCGATCGGGGTGACCCCGTCGGGCTCGTGGTACTGGAGCAGGTCGATCCGGTCGGTCCGCAGGCGCCGCAGGGACGCCTCGGCCGCCTGGCGCACGTAGTCGCGCGACCCGCGCGGGCCCTTGCCGTCGTGCATGTCCATGCCGAACTTGGTGGCCAGGACCACGCGGTCGCGCCGCCCCTCGAGGGCCTCGCCCAGGAGTCGCTCGCTGCCGCCGCGGCCGCCGTAGATGTCAGCGGTGTCGAAGAAGTCGACGCCCGCCTCGAGGGCGGCGTCCACCACCGCACGTGTGCCGCGCGCGTCGACCCGGCCGCCGAAGTTGTTGCAGCCCAGGCCGACGGCCGAGACCTCGAGGCCGGAGTCGCCGAGCGGGCGTCTCGAAGGGGCGGCTACCGCTTCTTGGCGGACCACTTCACCTTGCCGGTGGAGCACTTGACGGACCCGTTCGGGTCCGCCTTGCCGGCACTGTTGAAGCGGGACTTGACCGTGAAGCTGCCGTGGGCCTTGTTGCCGGTGATCGTGCCGTTGAAGGTGAGCTTCGTGGCTCCGGAGGTGCTGGTCCCCGTGATGTGGAACTTGCCGGTGTCGGAGACGTCGGCAGAGAGGGGGCCCTGTGAGCCGCGGCTCTGGTCGCCGTTGTTGCACTTGCCGCGCTCGCTGAACCTGAGGCTCCTGATCTCGCTGGTCTGCGCGTCTGCCTTGAACGAGATCTTCTTGCCCTGCTTCGTCTTGCCGCCGTACTTGCCACCGTTGAACGTGGCGGCAAGGGCCGGGGCGGCGAAAACGAGGAGGCCCGCGATCAGCGCGGCCAGGCGGCGTCTCCCTCTCATCGGCGCAAGCATACGAGGTGGCGGACGCGAGCAAGCCGGTACCGGTGGACCGAAAGCCGGCAATCGGGGTAGTTAACGGTGGAAGCCACTTCTAAGGAGACCCTTGAGCGTCATCGCCTACATCATCGTCCTGTTCTTCACCGGCCTGATCGTCGGCGCGCTGGCGCGCCTGGCTCTTCCCGGGCGCGACCCCATGTCGCTGCCCATGACGGCCCTGGTCGGCGTGGCCGGCTCGTTCCTGGCCGGCCTCGTCTACGCCCTGCTGTTCCACCGCAACGGTGGCGGGATCCTGCTGTCGGTGGTGTTCTCCACCGCGATCGTCTACCTGATCCGGCGCTCGCGCGGCGGCGACCTGAGCCGTCCGGGCGAAGACGGCCCGGCCCGCAGGGGCGTCTGAGGGCGGCGCGCCTGCTGGGCGACTGTCAGGGTCGGGGCAGCGAGGCCGTGTCCACGACCTCGAATTCGCTCCCCCTCACCTGCCCCAGCGTGTGCAGATCGTCGTTGTCCCAGTGGCCGGAGGGCGCGCCGCTGATGAACCAGTCGGACCCGTTGTCGGCCACGATCATCCCGTAGCGCTTGAGCGCGGTCAGCACCGCGCGCGCCTGCTTGGGATAGCCGGACACGTCGAAGCCGGCGCGCAGCCGCAGGCGCTGGCCCATGGCAGGCAGGTCCGCGCCGGTCAGGTCCGAGGCGAAGTGGCGCGCGGGGTAGATGTACGCGCGGCGCGTGCGCGACACGGTGAAGCGCAGGGCATGGTCGATCCCGCCCTTCCGCACGTCCTCGTAGCGGGCCAGGCCGGGCAGGATCGGCAGGCCGGCGGCGTCGGCCGAGGTCCAGCCCGCGTGGCGCACCTTGTTCGACTTTAGGCTCCAGATGGCCCCCGAGCCGGCGCGCCAGCCGTCGCCCGCTGGGTAGAGCGAGTACAGCTCGTAGAGCTTGCAGCGGTAGCGGTCCACGATCAGCGCGTGCCGGTCGCCGTCGGACTGGCGCCCGCCCTCGATCGGCACGTCCTTCGGGATCGGGTATGGCCCCTTGTCCGACTCGTCCGCGTAGTCGAAGCTCACCTTCGAGCGCTTCTGGCGGCGCGACACCGTCGTGTACGGGATGCCGATCGGCCCGCCGTCGTACTTGCCGGAGCCGAAGTCGGGGTGCAGCTCGTCGGTCGAGCCGATCGAGCGGACGATCGCGTCCGAGTTGGACACCAGTGGCAGGTTGTCGACGCGCTGGTTCCACTGGTTCGACTTGGGGAAGATCCGGCACTTGGGGGCGCCCTTCACGGTGTGTCCGCCGGCGCCCGCGGTCAGGACGGCCACGCCGGCGGCGGCGATGAGGGCTGTGAGGAGGGCTGTCGCGCGCATGGGAGCCGAGGCTATCCGGGACGTTCGGCGGGCACGCCCGGCGCCCCGTTAAGCTCCGCGAATGATCGACGGCGAGGGATCGGGCCAGGGCGCGGGCGACGACCCGTCGGACCGCTCGCCCGCGGACGAGGGCCAGGGCGCGTCGGACGAGGACGCCAGGGAGCAGGCCGGCACGCCGGGCGAGGAGGGCCAGGGCGGCGACGCTCAGGACGGCGAGGACCAGGCAACGGGCAATCCGAAGAACGCCGGCGAGTGACGCGCCCGCGCGCGGGCGTCACGATTCCAGCCCCCGCTTGAGCCACAGGCCGTTCTTCACGGCGAAGCCCTCCCAGTCGTTGTTGAAGTAGGCGAAGACCTCCACCCGCTCGCGCCAGCCCGCGAGTCGCTTCCGCCACTCCTCGAGCTCGGTCTCCGAGTAGTTGCCGCGCCTGCCGCGGGCGCCCCAGTGGAAGCGCACGAACGTCCAGTCGGCGGTCATCTCGTAGCTCTGGAACGGTCGCTCCGGGTGGTCGCCGATCACGAGCGCCGCGCCATGCTCGCGCAGGAGCTCGTAGACGTCGGGCGCGAACCAGCTCTTGTGACGGAACTCGAAGCAGTGGCGCCCCGCGGGCAGGGCCGCGAGCGCGGCGGCCAGCCGGTCGTCGTCGCGGTGGAAGTTCTCGGGGAGCTGCCAGAGGAGCGGCCCGAGCTTGGGCGTGTCCACCAGCGGCTCGATCCGCTCGTAGAAGCGCTCGACGCCCTGGCCGAGGTTGGTCAGGCGCTTGATGTGCGTCAGGTAGCGGCTGGCCTTGAGCGTGAAGCAGAAGTCCGGCGGCGTCTGCTCGACCCACCTGGCCACCGCGTCGCGGGAGGCCAGCCGGTAGAAGGTTGAGTTGACCTCCACCGTGTCGAACATCGTCGCGTAGTGCTCGAGCCAGCGGCTCGCGGGCACGCCCTTCGGGTAGACGGTGCCGCGCCAGTCCTTGTAGTTCCAGCCCGAGCAGCCGATGTGGACGGGCTTCACGTGGGTTCTCGCCCAGCGCGGGCCGGGGTCAGACCAGCGTCCGCTTGTCCACCGGGTCGAAGTCGACCTTCTGGGTGCGCGACTCGCGGCGGAAGCGCTTCATCCGGAGGATCTTCTGCTGCCGTTCCATCTGCTCCTTGCCGATCAGCGCGCCGATGAACAGGAACACGAGCGGGATGCCGAGGAACAGGCTGCCGAAGTTCAGCGCGGTGCCCACCAGCGCGCCGACCAGCAGCAGGGCGAGTATCGCGACGGCGATCCCCATCGGCTAGCGCCCCTGGTCCTCGGTGGTCTCGAAGGTCTCCTCGGAGTCGCCGGAGCCCTCCACGACCGGGCGCATCTCCGGGTCCGCCTCGGCGGACACGCTGTCGGCCTCGCCGCCGATCGCGCCCGCCGCGGCGCGCGCGGCGTTCTCCTGCTCCCGCACCAGCGGGTCGTCGGCGGAGGTGTCGGGCATCACTACCGCGTCGCTCTCCGCGGTTTCCGCGGTCTCGGGAGCGACGGCCTCGCCGGCCGGCGGGGGTGAGGGGGTGGCGGTGGCGGTGGCGGTCCAGTCGCTGGCGGGCGCGGAGTCCTGGCCGCGGCTGCGCGCGTAGTACGCGGCGGCGGCGCCGGCCAGGATCAGGAGGATGAGCTTGCGCATCGGGACGGTCTCCAGTTCGTTCGGAAGTCGGGCGGGGGCTACTTCAAGTCGTACCCGAGCGCCCGGTGGGCCAAAACGGGTCGCAGCGTAGCCTGCAGGGAGATGCTCGACCAGCTCCGGCCGATCCTCCGCGCGGCGGCGATCGCCGCCTTCACGGTCGGCACGCTGCTCCTCCTGATCAACCCGCCGTCGCTGTCGGGGGCGGGCGGGCTGCTGGCGATCGTGGTGGCCGCCACGGCGCTGATCCTGCTGGGGGCGTGGGCCACCGTGTCCCTGATCGGGCGCGACGCGATGCCGGAGGCCGAGGTGGAGCGCCTGGTGCGCCGGAGCGAGGAGCTGTCGCGCCGGCCGCCGCCAGAGCGCGAGCCGACCGAGTTCGACGTGATGGTGGCGGAGGAGATCGACGCCCTGCCGTCCGAGTTCCAGCAGCTGCTGGAGACGGTGCCGGTGGTCGTGTCGCACCTCGGGCGCGAGCTCCGCGCTTACGGGCACCACTTCGGCGGCCCGTTCACGCGCGGCGACTACGAGCACCGGATCGTGCTCTACCAGGACACGCTGGAGCGCGACTTCGGCCACGACCCGGCCCTGCTGCGCGCGCAGGTGCAGCGCACGCTGCGGCACGAGGTGGCGCACCACATCGGCTGGGGCGAGCGCGGGGTGAGGGGGCTGGGGCTGTAGGGGTCGGCGAACCGGGCGAGCGGCGAGTTCGCTTCACTGCGCGTAGGCTCGAAATCGTCAGCCGGCCGAGCATTCGCGAAGGAGGACACGCCCAGATGAACACACCGCCGATCGTCTCCCGCGAGGGATGGGACTCCGCGCACGAGGAGATGCTCGTGAAGGAGAAGGAGCTGACCCGCGCTTGCGGCGCAGCCGCCGCCGCTTTCCGTGGATGGCCATGGAGAAGGAGTACGCGTTCGAGGGCCCGGACGGGAAGGCGAGCCTGGGCGACCTCTTCGAGGGGCGCCGGCAGCTGATCGTCTACCGCTTCTTCTACGAGCCCGGGGTGTCCGGCTGGCCGGAGCGCGGCTGCGGGGGCTGCTCGTTCCTGGCCGACCAGGTGGCCCACCTGGCTCACCTCAACGCTCGCGACGCGACCCTCGCGTTCGTCTCGCGCGCCCCCCAGCCGGACATCGAGCGCTGGAAGGCGCGAATGGGCTGGGACATGCCGTGGTACACGATCACGGACGACTTCGACGCCGACTTCGGCGTCGCCGAGTGGCACGGCACCAACGCCTTCTTCCGCGACGACCGCGGCATCTTCCGCACCTACTTCGTCGACAGTCGCGGCGACGAGGCAATGGGGGGCACCTGGAACTACCTCGACCTGACCGCCCTGGGGCGCCAGGAGGAGTGGGAGGACTCGCCGGAGGGCTACCCGCAGACTCCGCCCTACCATTGGTGGAAGCTGCACGACGAGTACGACGAGGCGGGCTGAGGCCGGCGGGGTGGTCACCCGCTCGGGCTACGCTTTTCGCGGCACGGAGAGGTGTCCGAGTGGCTTAAGGAGCGCGACTGGAAATCGCGTGGGCGGGGTTAACCTGCCTCGAGGGTTCGAATCCCTCCCTCTCCGCTACGAGATCGAAGCGCCAAACGTCCGCTTCTGACTCCAAGGAGCTCGGCTAGATCCGTGGCGGTAATCGCGCGTGCTCCACCTGGCGCGGCCGTCGCGGCTCCAAGGCCACCCAGGTGCGACACCACGCGCACGGAGCGCATCGCAATCGTGTGAGCGGAGCGCAGGCGCACGATCCGAAGTCTGCGGATGTCGGCTGCCTAGTCGACTCAGCGCCGGTAGCGAGAACTGTTAGGTCACTGAGCCGCCTTGTCTTACGCCTAGGACGCATCCCGAAAAGCGCGACCTCAGCGCTCTAGCCCGACAAAGTGCATAATGAGCCCTGCGCGACCGTCGTCACTCACCGGCGCGTGGTCGTCTTGAAATAGGCTTTGGACTAATCGATGCGCATTCTCCATATCTCGGATCTTCATGCGTCGGCACACGAAGATTTTGGCCAGGGGCGCTTGGTTACGGCCTTTTTGACCGATGTTGCGAAGCAGCACGCGGAGCACCCCATTGACCTCATTGTGTTTAGTGGTGATCTCGCGCACTCAGGTACACCTGAAGACCTCCTGCTCGGCCATAGTCTTCTGATAGACCCGTTGTTGGACGCCCTAGCGTTGTCTGCCCACGCGCTAGTCATGGTGCCCGGTAACCATGATGTCCACTGGCCGGGCATCAATCAGTTCGAGGATGTCGGCTTAGCGCAGATTTTGACGAATGAGGCGGCTGTAACTCGGCTTCTGCAGGATCAGGAGTCACAGGCTTCACTTCATGCCCGCCTGACCAACTGGTACGACTACCACGAGATAGTGTACGACGAGTGTGATGTGGCGATTGAAGGTCGGCTCGCGCGTGTCCACAAGGTCGACCGTGGTGAGGACACGGTTGGCATTGCCGCTCTCAATTCGGCGTGGCGGTCCCACGAGGGAAGGGATGAGCGTCGACTGCTGATTTCGGAATATCAGATTGTAGAAGCGCTGAAGGGGATCAAGGAGTGTGATCTTCAACTTATAGTGAGTCACCACCCCCTCAACTGGGTTGTCGCGTTCGATGAAGCTGCATGTCAACGCGAGCTTGACGGCGGCAACTATGTCTACTTATCTGGGCATGAGCACCACCCGGCGGCCTCACTCGAGATCCGTCGCCGAGCAGGTACCGTCTATTCGCGCGCTGGCTGTCTCTACGAGCACGCAACCTACCCGAATTCGTATTCCTTAGTTGACGTGGAGATACCGTCTCACGCAACAACCGTCTCCGTGCGAAGCTGGTGGGTCGATCGTGGTGAGTTCGATGCGGCAACTCACATCGCTGAGGACGGCCGGTTTGACTTTCCGGCGGTAGGGCTGCTCCTCACTGTTGCTCATCCCCCATTCAATGTCGTCCGGACAGGCCTAGCTGATCTCGCACCACAGATTAGCCCCGTCGCGATTCGCGAAGGACTCACGGAGCAGGTGTTCCTCGACGATCGCGTGGTGCCTCCTCGTCTGTTGCCCCTGCCCTATAGAGACGCGCTAGCGGCGAAGCAAGTCGAAGACGATCTGCGCGCGGACGCGGTAGAGCCCTGGAATCCGGAATGGGACGACGCCGAGGTCGTTCTACTCGGAGGCGACTCGGAGAGCGGCTTGACAACGGGCGTGCTGTGGTTACTCGACCAACGCTACAAGCGCGATCCTGGTCTGCTCCCAGTATTTGTGCCGTATGAGCAGCGGTTCTCGACTCGAGGGATCGACGCCGCAATCAACCGCGGCGCGCGGATGGTTGGCTGGGATGCGCAACGGGGTGACGTGCCAGCGCTTCTCATCGGCGTGGATGACGTCGCTCCCGTCGGCCGGGGGCTCGCCATACTCGCGGCTTACATCAAAGCCCATCCTCAACATAAGTGGGTACTCGCATGTCGCGAACAAGAACACGATGCAGTTCTTGCGACGCTAAGCCGCGAGGAGCTCACGTGTACAAGTGTGTTCCTTGCCCCGTTCGGTCGGAAGGAGATCCGCGCCCTCGTACGCAACATCGCAGGGCCGGGTTCCCAATTGCTCGTCGATCGAATCGTTGGGATCGTCCGCGCCCAAGACCTTCCGCGCACGCCGTTCATCCTAGCCGCGCTTGTCGCCGTGATGGTGTCAGTGAACCCAGAGGACCTTCAATCAGGCAACGCGAGCAGCCTATTAGAGTCCTATGTAAGCCTTCTGCTTGGCCGTGATGACATCGCGGACCGCGAGCAACTGGCGATGGACTATCGGCGGCGTGAGTATCTTCTGGGCTCCTTTGCCCAGTACTTGGTTAGACGGGGCGTCACATCGGTTAGTCGCTTGGACGCTGAGGAATACTTGTTAGGTTGGTTCAAGTCGAAAGGATGGGGGCCGCGGCTGTCGCCCGGGCAGGTGCTCGATAGTTTGATTGCCCGTAGCATTCTCATACAACATGACGAGGGAACAGTTGGGTTTAGACAGCCGGCGTTGGCGTCGCTCTTTACGGCGAAGTGGATGCTCGAGGACCCGGAGTTCCGGATTGAGATCCTTCGACGTCCCTTAATGCACGTCGACGCGATTTCCCACGCGGCCGCGCTCGTGCGGAGCAGCGACGAGCTGCTCGAAGCCTCCACCCAAACCTTGTCAGAGATACTTCAGGAAGGGGAGTTCACAGATGTCGCGGCCACATTCGAGTCGCTCAAGGGCGAGGAAGGCTGGGCGCGCGTCTTTGCGTCGGCAGAAGAAGCTTTGGAGGACGAAGGACCAGAGCCTGAGCCTGTGGACCCGCAGACGGAGGAGGAGCGTCTCG
Source organism: Thermoleophilaceae bacterium (assembly GCA_036389105.1). GTDB lineage: Bacteria > Actinomycetota > Thermoleophilia > Solirubrobacterales > Thermoleophilaceae > AC-37. The sequence goes on along the minus strand of DASVQK010000092.1, from coordinate 33,982 downwards.
ATGCGCTCATTGATGAACAGCTCGATGTCGAGCTACCAAGTGATCCGACTTTGGATAGTGCAGTCGCCCGGCTTGCGGAGGCAGTCAGCCTGCAAACCTGGGTCCTAAGGTCCTCCGAACTTGTCGACAATATTGATCTGAAGTCCCGGGCCCTCAGGGAAGCCATTCGAGGGTGGAGCGTTCTTGGCGCGCTCGGATCAGATGCAGGAGCTGTGGTGGCGGTACGCGACTTCGTCAGTGAGCATGAAGAAGAGATTGATGACGCTGAGCTGACAGACATCGAGCGTGTTGTGCGCCTCCTGCTCGTCATCAGCATGCTTCTCGGGGTACAGGGGCAGCTCGGAACCGTTCATCTTGCCGGAATTACCGACTCGCTGCTGAAGGACACAGACTTCATGAACGAGAGCGGTCAGGAAATGTTTATGACTCTGCTTGCGTTCAATCTGCATCAAGGACGATCACTTCCTCATCTTCGGCGCCTCTTTGAAAGGCACCACGACCATCCGATCATCTCGATGGTCGTTCGTGCGTGGGCAATGCACGCGTACGTCCTCGAAGAGGATCGCGGGCTACGTTCTCAGCTCGAGGAACTATTGGTGGATATGTTCACTGCGGAGAGTCGAAGCGGTGGTGGGCGCGAGTACGGAGCGCGGCGCGAGTCAGTCGCAGCCCAGCTGCGTGCTGCGCGCCTGCGACAACTAGGCCGGCTACGTGCACAGGTCGGCGGCCTAGACGAGCTAGACCCTGGCGAGCAGCATGACGGGTTGTGAGCGCGGGATGACCGGCGCGCCGATTCGCCTCCGTTCGGGCCAAGCGGCGCCGGTCGGGCCACCGACTGCGCTGGATGCGAAGGGGAAAGTCCACGAAGCGAGCGACCGGCATGGGGTCGGCCTCGAAGGAGACGATCACCCGGACCGGCAGGTAGCGGGCGCCGCTGCCCGCCGCGCGTGTGAGCCTCTTCACCACATTGTGCGAAGAGACGGATCCGGATGCGGACGTGACGTCGACCGCGGCGCACCTCGAAGCGCTTGACGATCCGCGTCGAGCTCGCGCGGACCAGGTTCCTCGCCGCCGGGCCGATCCGTTTGCCCCGCGGCCGTCCCCGTTTGAGCGCCTCGGCGCGATATTCGTTGACCGCGTCGCGAAGCGAATTGATGAACCCTTCAAGCCTCGGGTCGTAAGCGAGCAAGGTGATGAGTCGTGGGACATCCTTCCTCTCGTAGTCCGGCGGCCCGTTCCGTTCCCGGAGGTCTCGGAGATGGGTGTCGGCGGCATGACGAGTGATCTGCGGCGGCACCTTGGCGCTCCCGAGATAGCTGAGTTCGCGCCTGTGCAGGCGCGCAGGATCGTGCCGGACTGCGGTCCGCACACCTCCGGAAGCTGCGGCGGTGGCAGCGTGCACTGGGGCAGGATCGTCCCGAAGCCCCCGCACGCCACGATGTACGGACCCTGCCCCGCGCAGGCCACGAGGATCGTGCCAGTCGGTCCGCAGACAGTCGGCAGATCCACCGTGAAGTAGCACTGCGGGAGGATCGTCCCCGTCGGGCCGCACACTCCCGCGGGGCCGCTCGGGTCGGCACAGGTGACGAGCAGGGTCTTGGGATTAGTGCATTCTGAGGGAGGTGCGGGTGGGGGCTGATCTGGCGGTTGCGCGTCGGGCGGGGCCCACCGCCGTCTGGGCAACCATGCTCGCGTTGGTGCCGGGCCTGTCGGGGCAGGCGTCTGAGGAGTCGGGGATGCCATCGCCATCGCCGTCTCCGCTGTTGTCACCTCCTCCGCCGGGCGGCCCGGAGGTGCGCTGCGCGTACCAGCTGCCGGTTTGCCCCCCGCTGTCCTGCCAGGTCCCCGACATCGAGTCGTTGTCGGCGGCGATCGTCCCCGTCCAGTGCGCTGAGTAGCTGATCTCATTGTGGGAATTGTTCATGTCGAACGAGTCGCCGGTGGCGGTGCCGGTCATCGAGAAGGTGAGCGTGTTCGACCCGGTCCCCCCGCCGTGACCCGAGAACTGCCCCGACGCGAGGTCCATCGACGTGATCGTCCACGTCTGCTCAGCCGCCGAGCAGGGCCCGACCGCGCTCGGCCCGCACACGAGCCAGTCGCCGCGTAGGTCGTGGGTGCTGCTGGCGGGTGCAGCCGCCGGCGCCGCGAGCGCGACCGCGGTGGCCACGAGCGTCCAGGCGCTCAGCCTGCCGCGGCGGCAAGGCCCCGTCCACCTACCGCAACGTCGGTGGGTGGATACAGAGTCCGAGAATTTTCGGATACGACTCGGCGCCTGTGGTACACGTCGAGACGGTAACCGGGTGGACGGTCTTGTGTCAATGCGCCAAGTCCGATAGTTGGGCAGCCAGGGTCAAATGCCGTCCCTCCACCCGGCTCCCGAGGTGGGATCTACGGGCTGCATCCAACATGGCCGTACGAAGGCCGCGCGGTCGTGGCCCGCGGTTCCGGAGCGGACGTACCCGCTTCAGCCACCCCTAGCTGGGGGGTTTGCACATATTGAGCGTTTGATTCTTGCGGCGCGAGCGATACGAGTGGCACCCCAGGCGCGGGCCCGGCGGATCGTAAGAGCGAGGAGGGGCATCGGGTTCGACGCATCGGAAGGTTCCTGGCGATCACCGGAGCGCTGGTCGCGGTGACGGGCTGCCACGCGAATGTGGCTGGGGTGAGCGAGACCTGCACGACGGGGGCCACGACGCTCAACGACGGGTTTCTCGCGAACCGAAGCGTCTTCTTCAGGGTGGCCACCAAGACCGACCCGGCGAATCCGTCCAACACCTGGCTCTGCTACCGGGTCAAGGTCGCCGACCAGTATGACGCGGGTTCCCGGGTCGAGGTGAACCCGAACACGAACGTTGGGACCCCGCGGGTCGCTTCCGATACGAACTCCCAGGCGTGCGCCACGGTGCCCGGCAACCTCGTACCCGCGCCGCATCCCATCGAGCAGGCCAGATCCTCGGAACCCCGTTCTACCTCGACGCGACCGCGACCCTCTTGCCCGGGGCGTGGCTGTGCTTCGAGGTGGGCAACCTGAAGCAGCGGTTGATGGCCGAGCTTCCTGGACTCGACATCGCGGACGTCGACGTCAACACCGACCCGGCTCCACCAACGCCGGTGGACACCACGCCGCCGCCGGTGGGCAAGGCATCCACCGCCTGCTCGACGGGTGCGCTCGGCGCCCCGAGCGAGCTGATCAACCTGCACCTCCAGGGGCGTGACGTGTTCCTGTACACGACCCACCCGAACACGACCGAGATGCACGTGTGCGCGCGGATCTCCGGCCCGCAGTCGGGAGGCGTCCGCCTGTCGGTGAACGCGGCGCCGGATCAGATCGTGCGGGTCGAGACGTCCCCGGACGTCACGCCGTGCACGCAGGACATCGTGACGCTCTCGACCCCGCCGCTGTCGCTCAAGGTCACGCCGGCCGGCCAGACGCCGCCGTCGATCTGCCTGAACGACACGCGCTACACGGTCGTGACCGGGCCGGTGCCGCCCGTGGTCAGCTTCGCGATCGATTCCTAGACCGGCGGAGTGGCGCGGGGCCCGGCGCACCGGTCGGGCCCCGCTCACCCTGGCACGGCCTCTCGGGTCCGGACCCTCGTTGGCAGTAGACGTCGGCGCGGCGACCTCAGGCAGGCTGGACCGCGCGGTCGACGTCAGGTACCTTCCATGTGGAAGGGAGTCACATGGCCTGGAAGTCCAGCGTCCTCGTGGTGGCGAATCAAACCGCCGACTCGTCCGAGCTGATGGAGGCGCTGCGTGAGCGAGCCGCGCATGGTGACACCGAGTTCACGCTGCTCCTACCGCAGTTGCCCGGCCGACTCGAGGAGGCCCGCAGCCGCCTCGACGCGATAGTCGCCGGCTGGCGCGAGGCTGGACTCGAGGCATGCGGCGAGCTCGGGGACTCGGATCCGGTGGTCGCCGTGAAGGAGGCGTGGGACCCGTCCCGGTTCGACGAGGTCGTGATATCGACCCTCCCGACCGGGGTGTCCAAGTGGCTTCAGATCGACCTGCCGCACCGCGTCGAGCGCATCATCGGAATCGCGGTCCGGCACGTCGCCGCGACGGCGGCCGAGCAGGAGGACGACAGCCCCTCGGCACCCGCGGTACGGAAGCCATCGCCCGCCCCCGGGCTGGAGCGTTGGCTCGGCGCCCCACCTCAGCGCGGAAGCTAGAAGGTCCAGGGGACTTCGACGAGCGGCGTGCTCGTGGTCGAGCTTCTTCTCGGCTAGACGTCAGGAGCCGCGCAGCACCAGCGTCTGCGTCGGCCCGCCTGCCGTCAGGTGGGTGCCGACGGCCCAAACGTCGGGCGAGCCCGGGATCGGCGACACGGCGCGCAGCAGGTTGTCCGCCGCGCCCACGTTCGGGGTCGGACGCACGGCCCAGCTCGTCCCGTTCCAGCGCTCCGCCAGCGTTCGGAGCGTGCCCGTGGTCACGTTCTGGAACGTCCCCACGGCCGTCATGCCGCCCGCGTTCCCGACCACGCCGCGCAGGCTGTCCTCGTCGCCGACGTTGGGCGTGGCCACGGTGGTCCAGCGCGAGCCGTCCCAGTGCATCGCGAGCGTCCTCGTGCCGGGCGGGACGCCGGTCGAGGTCTTGGACCTCGCCTGCTGGCCGACCGCCCAGAGATCGCGGGGCCCGAAGCCGCCCACCGCGTGCAGGACGTTCGAGAACGGATCGGGGTTGGGCGACGCGACCCGCGTCCACACTGCGCCGTTCCAGTGCAGGATCAGGGTGCTGGCGCTGCCCTGGCTGCCGACGACCCAGACGTCCGTCCGGCTGAACGCGCGCACGCCGCGCAGATTGATGGAGGAGCCGAACTGCGGCAGCGGGACGTGCGACCACCCCACGCCGGCCGAGTGCAGCACGAGCGGCTGGCCGTGATTGTCGTCGCCCACGGCCCAGAGGTCGGTGGCCGAGGAGGAGGCCGCGGCGAGCAGCTTCCCGGTGGTGTCGCTCGGCGGCGCGACCGGCTGCCACGACGAGCCGTTCCAGTGCAGGATCAGCGGCACGCCCGACCTGTAGCCGGACTGCTTGGTCTCGCCCACCGCCCACGCGTTCGACGGCGAGATGTCGATCACGGCATTGAGCAGCTCGTCCTTGAAGCGCGTGTCGAGGCTCGGCACCACCGACCACGCGCTGCCGTTCCAGTGCAGGGTGAGCGCGGCTCGGCCGAAGTTGTTGGTCGCGCAGCAGGACGAGCCGACCGCCCAGGCATCCGTCGCCGAGCTGGCCCGCACGCCGTTGAGGGCGCTCTGGCCCACGGGTGCGTTGGGGCTGGGCACGACGGTGAAGCTCGCGCCCGCGCCGGCAGGCGCGGCGAGTGCGAGGGTCACGGCGGCGAGCGCCGCGCGTACGAAGGGTAGGGCTGACATCGGTACCTCCCAGAGGTTGTTACGCAGGGCTCTGGCGTACGGTTCGAAGGGCGCGAAGCTCGACCACTGCGCGCCGTGGAGGTCCTATGGCACGGCTGCGCAACCCCCGAACGCGGCGATCTTCGCGTCCATCCGGCCCCACAGGTCCTGGGCCTCGAGCTCCGCGACCGTGTAGTCGCGTTCGAAGATGTCGAAGACCTCGCCGTCGGCGTGGCCCGCGCCCGCGGCCTGGTCGGCGCAGTAGGCGTGGAGCAGGTAGTTGGGCAGGTACGCGACGGCCAGTTCGCGCGTTCGGCGGCCGACGTTGTCGGCCTTTTCCTCATCCGGCACGCCGGCTCCGAACCATGCGTCGAAGCTCGCCTTCGGAGTCAGGATCTCGCCCGGTGGGATCGGCGGCGTCGCCTTCGTCAGGGCGTTGTAGGGGTCGTCGCCGTGGCTCAGGTAGCGGTCGTCGGCCATGAACCACGCCTGCGCGTGGCCCGCGTTCGTCACGAGGTCGACCGGGACGTTGATCGCCCGCCCGAGCGCGCGAAGCAGGCCGACCGTGCCCCAGCAGCCCGCTGTGCGGCGCCTGTTCCCTGACTCGGGGTGAGAGGTCTGGACCGTCCCGTTGATCACCCGGGTCATCGGCGGAAAGCCGCGGTACTGCCACTGGTCGACCATGTTCGCCGTGTCGGTGCCGCCCAGGAAGTGGACCAGGTTCGCTCGGCACCAGCCGATCACGTTGGCGAGCGTGTTCAGGCGCGACGACCCGATCAGCCCTGTCTTCCCGAGGAACTCGTACGTGAACGCGGGCGGCGCGGGCGTCACGCGGCCGTGCATGCCCTGGATCCGGTACCCCGCGGGCGAGCTCTGCCAGCGGAACATCTCGCGGCTGTCGAGGATCTGCGCGAGCTGCTCCGCGGAGTAGCTCCCCAGCGACCAGCCGACCTGCCGCCCGGCGTCGATGGCCAGCGATTGCGCGACGCTGGCCTTGAAGTACGCCCATGCGTCGGCCGCCGACAGGACCTGCACGACCTGGTCGGCGTCGGCGAGGGCCTGCTGGTTCTGCGGGACGTCGGGCACGGGGATCGAGCTGCGGTTGCGGGCGGCCGCGAACGCCTGCCGCAGCTGGGCCTTCCAGCCGTCGCTCCAGCTCGACCAAGCGTGCGCGCCCCCCGAGTCCTCCCAGACGATGGCGGCGGCGATCCCCGGACGCGCGTCGAGCCACGCGTCGAGGTCGAGGGTCGTCTCCTCCTCGCCGACGGGCTCCGGCGACCAGGTCGAGAGCCGCTTGCGGTCGTGGTCGTACGAGATCGGCTTCTCGTTGCGGAGCAGGTCGACGATGTAGGCGGCCTCGGCCGCGCTCACGCCGGTCACGGAGTCGGCTCCCCCGCCGTCGTAGTAGAAGACGACGTCGCGGGTGCCGCCCACGTTCTCGAACACCGCGTAGTTGCCCACGACCCGCCGGGCCACGGCGTTACTCCTCCTCGCCGACGGGCTCCGGCGACCAGGTCGAGAGCCGCTTGCGGTCGTGGTCGTACGACATCGGCTTCTCGTTGCGCAGCAGGTCGACCACGTAGGAGGCCTCCGCGAACGGCAGGTCGGCGATCGTGTCCGCGCCGCCGCCCTGGTAGTAGACGACGACGCTCGACGTGCTGCCGACGTTGTGGAACACGGCGTAGTGGGTCACGATCTTTCGTGCCATTCGAGCTCCCTCCAGCGCTCCGACTGTTCGGCACGCCGGACCCTACCAGCGGCCGACGGCCACACGGTGGGGCATACGCGGGACACCGAATGCTTGCGCCGCCCGGACCGGGCAGGCGTCTCCGTCAGTAGTCGCCGAGGTTCGTGAAGACGCCGTCGTAGAACGGGACCGACTGCCCGTTCGCGCCGGGGCACGTGTTGAGACCGGTCCCCGAAGAAAGGCGATCGCTTCGCGTCTCCCGCCCACCTCGGGGCGCCCACGCTGTGCAAGCATCCAGCCGATGCGTGCCGAGGAGCTGCGAGCCGTTCAAGCGCCGTTGAAGGAGCGCTATCGCGACGAGCCCGAGTCCGCGGTCGTGACGCTCAGCGCGAGCGGCGACCTCGACGACGGGATCAGCTGCTCGGTCCGGACCGGTTCGGCTCTGGCCAAGGCCGGGCTCCATCCCGCCACCGGCGGCGACGGCTCGCTGCTGTGCTCGGGCGACATGCTGCTGGAGGCGCTGGTGGCGTGTGCCGGGGTGACGCTGCGCGCGGTGGCGACCTCGCTCGAGGTGGCGGTCGAGGGCGGCACCATCACGGCCGAAGGCGATCTGGACTTCCGCGGAACGCTGGGGGTGAGCAAGGAGGCTCCTGTCGGGTTCCGCGCGATCCGGCTCCAGTTCGACCTGGATACCGACGCCGAAGCGGGTGACCTGGAGACGCTGCTGCGCCTGACCGAGCGCTACTGCGTGGTGCTCCAGACGCTGCGGCACCAGCCGGAGCTGACGGCGTCCTTCGGCGGCCTCCCGCGCGCGGGCTGAGCGCTGCCGCTCAAGGCGACGGCGGTGGGGTACGGCCGCGCCCGCTGCCCCGAGCACAGAGGTACGCAAGGGGCGGGATGAGTGCCCGGTACAACGGCCGCAGCAGGCGGGCCGGCAGGTAGGGATGACGCTCCTCCTGCCAGACCCTCGCCCGCGGGTGGCGCATGACCAGCGGACCGCGCAGTCCCAGCTCGGTGAACCGGGTCGCGGCGCGGAGCTTCTTCGGCGCCGTGGTGTGGAGCTCGATCCGGCAGAGGTGCTTGGTGTTCATGTAGCCGTACTGGCTTGGGCTGACCAGCCGGGCCGGCGCCCCGTGGTCGGCGTCGAGCGGCCGGCCGTCGAGACGGACCGCGATCAGCACATCCTCCGCCAGGGCGTCCTCGACCGCCAGGGCCGACTCGAAGCCGTCGAGACCGCCGAAGACGATATGCGTGACCGACGCGTGCGGCTCGACCGACGGCTGGACGAGCTCGCGATAGAAGGTCTCGAACGCCACCCCCTCCCAGTGCAGGTCGGTGGCGGACCAGCCACCCACGCAGTGGAAGTCGGCGGTCAGCTCGCGGCGGGGAAGCGTCGCGAGCCTGGCCAGTGGGACGGTGAACGGCTGGGCCACGGCGCCGCCGACCTCGATGACCGGATCGGCGGGGACGGCGGGCGGGGGTTTGTTGAGGTGCGTGCCGAAGCGGGGGAACCCGTCGATCCGCTTTTGGCCGGGGGGAAGGTTCACGCCGAGGCGCCCACCCCGGACGCCGGGCGAGTGCCGGCCCGCCACTCCCGCTCGAACTCTCGTATCGCCGGCGGGTACACGATCAGGTGCCGGAACGGCCTGATCGCGGCCATGTAGGCGTCCCCGAGCGGTCCGTTCGGCTTCACGAGAACGGCCATCTGGCCGCGATAGCCGCCGCTTCCGTCCGGTACCCAGCCGAGGTGCAGGACCCCGTGCATGGTTCGGTTGGCGGTCTCCGCCGCGAACTCGTCCTCGGTCAGGTACAGCGAGCTGAAGGGGAGCGCGTCGAAGTCCTGGGTCGGGGTCTCGCGCAGTTCCGCCGGCACCCGGTCGCGGAGCGTCGGCACCCTGGATCCGACGCCGGCCTCCGGGCCGTCCCACCCGAGCAGCTCCCCGACCCTCCAGCGGATCGCGAACAGCATGCGGACCGCGGCCGCGGAGCTCCGCGACGGGTCCAGCGAGGTCGCCAGCTCCACCAGCCGCGGGAAGTCGTCCGGACCGCCGGGGGTCGGCAGCGCCCACACGTCCTCGAGCCGGAAGTCGCGCGTGAGCTCGTGGATCCGCCAGGGCCGGGAGGTGTGCGCGGTGTCCGGGAGACTCATTCGTGGACCTCGATCCATACGGTACCGTATAGACGATGGCCCTCACCCGCACGCCTCGGAGCAGCTGGATCGAGGAGGGGCTGCGGGCCCTAGCCTCCGGCGGCCCCGACGCGGTCCGGATCGAGCCCCTGGCGCGGGCTCTCGGCGTCACCAAGGGCGGCTTCTACTGGCACTTCGACCACCGCCGCGCGCTGCTCGAGGAGATGCTCGACACGTGGGAGCGGACGAGCATCGACGAGGTGATCGAGCGCGTCGAGGGCGAGGGCGGCGACGCCCGGGCGAGGCTGCGGCGGCTGTTCGCGCTCGCCCGCTCAAGGGAGGAGCTGCTGAGGATCGACCTGGCGGTCCGCGACTGGGCCCGGCGCGAGCCGGCCGTCGCGAAGCGGCTGCGACGAGTCGACAACCGCCGGATGGACTACATGCGCTCGCTGTTCGGCGCCTTCTGCCCCGGCGAGGACGACGTCGAGGCCCGCTGCATGATCGCCTTCTCGCTCTGGATCGGCAACCACTTCATGGCCGCCGATCACGGCGCGCGCAGCCGGGGAGAGGTGATGGAGCTTGTCCTGGAGCGGCTCGAGGCCTAGGCCCGAGCCAGCTCGTCCGCCGCAGCGGTCGACGATCCGACGGTGTCAGGCAACCCCCGGATCGCCCACCGGGACCGCCCCGCGGCCGGTGCCGCGGCCGCTGTCCCCGTCGCCGTCCGGCAGGACCAGGATCGCGCCCTGGCCAGAGGCGTAGGCCTCCTCGCCGTGCTGCGTCACGTCCATGCCGGTGGACTCCTCGCGCTCCGTGGCCCGCAGCGGCATGAGCGCGCCGATGACCTTCAGGAGGACGAACGTCGCGACGAACGCGTAGGCCGGCGCCGCGAGCGCCGCGAACGCCTGCCACTTGAGCTGCGCGGCGTGGCCGTAGAGAAGCCCGTCGGAGATCCCGTTCCAGTTCTGCTGGGCGAAGAACCCGATGAACAGGATGCCGACGAAGCCCGCTATGCCGTGAGCGGCGAGCACGTCGAGGGTCTCGTCCACCTTCGTGCGCGGCCGCCAGACGATGACGGCGTAGCTCGGCAGCGCGCCGAGCCCGCCCAGCAGCATCGCCCAGCCGGGGGCGATGAAGCCGCCCGCGGGGGTGATCAGCACGCAGCCGACGATGATGGCGGTCGCCGCGCCGATGGCCGTGACCCTCCGGCCGCGAATCAGGTCGAGCACGAACCAGACCACGAGCGTGGCCGCCGGCGTGAGCAGCGTGTTGGTGAACGCGAGCACGCTGTTCTGGCCGGTGTTGAACCCGCTGCCGCCGTTGAAGCCGAACCAGCCGAACCACAGCAGGCCGGCGCCGAGCAGCACGTAGACGGAGTTGTGCGGCAGCAGCGCCTGCCGGGCGTAGTCCTTCCGCTGGCCCACTACGAGCGCCGCGGCGAGCGCCGAGAAGCCCGACGCCATCTCCACCGCGATACCGCCGGCGAAGTCGAGCATGCCGACCCCGTTCGAGCCCTCGATGAGCCAGCCGCCGCCGAACCCCCAGTGGGCCAGGACGGCGTACACCAGGACCGACCACAGGGCCGCGAACAGGAGGAAGGGGCCGAAGCGCATCCGCTCGACGACCGCACCCGAGATCAGCGCCACCGTGATGATGCAGAAGGTCGCCTGGAAGGCGAAGAAGACCAAGTGAGGGATCGTGGTCCCCTCGCGCGGCACGAACGTCACGTCGTTGAGGAATGCGTGGCCCAGCCCGCCGATCAGGTCGCCGGTGCCGTCGAACGCGAGCGAATAGCCCACGGCGGCCCACATGACCGCGGCGATCGCGATCGCGCCGATGCACATCATGAACGTGTTGAGCGTGTTCTTGCCGCGCACCAGGCCGGCGTAGAAGAGACCGAGCGCGGGGGTCATCAGCAGGACGAGCGCGGTGGCGGCGAGCATCCAGGCGGTGTCGCCGGTGTCCACCTTGGCCGCCTGAGCGAGGATCGTCGGGACGTCGATCATGCGCTCACAGGCGTCACGGCGCCATGGTCCTTCTCGCCCGTGCGAATGCGGACCGCGCGCTCCAGCGGCACCACGAAGATCTTGCCGTCGCCGACGTCACCCGTGCGGCCGCCCTCGCAGAGCGCGGCGATGGTCGGATCGACGAAGTCGTCCGAGACGGCGATCTCGAAGCGCACCTTCTCGGCCAGCCTCATCTGAACGGTCGTGCCGCGGTAGGTCTCGACGCGGTCGAGCTCTCCGCCGTGCCCCTGCACCCGGCTGATGGAGAGGCCGCGCACCTCCGCGCGGTAGAGGGCCTCCAGCACGTCGTTCGCCACTTCGGGACGGACGATGCCGATCACGAGCTTCAAGGTCTGCGCTCCTTTTCGAGAACCGGGCCAGTCTCGGCGGGGGAGCGGGGACCGTCATTGTCCGCGAGTACAGGATTTCGCCTGGCGCGCTTGTACAGATGGAGCGCGACTGTCCGCTAGGACGGCGGATCCGATCTTCTCGTCCGAGGGTGCCAACCGCGTCCGGACGCCCTACCGTCAACGGCATGACCCGGACCCCCGGATGACCGACGTCTCGCTCGCCGTCGGCGTCGGACTCATCTGCGCGCTGCTCTCCGCGCTCGGAACGAACATCGCGTTCCTCTTCAAGCACAGGGGAGCGGTTGCCGCCCCCGACGTCGACATGCGCCATCCCCTGCGCAGCGCGGCCGACCTCTTCCGCTCCAAGTGGTGGACCATCGGCTGGGGCGTTGCCGCGGTGGCGTTCGCGCTCCACGTGGCCGCGCTGAGCCTGGCTCCGATCTCGATCGGCCAGGCGGTGCTGGCGGGCGGGCTCGTCTTCCTGGCGGTGCTCGCCGAACGCTATTTCGGGTTCCAGCTCCAGCGCCGCCAGTGGCTCGGCATCGGCGTGGTGGCGGTCTCGCTCAGCCTGCTGACGCTGACCGGCGGCGGCGGTGGCGGCGAGTCCCACTCCGGCTACTCCCTCGCGGGGATGATCGTTTTCGAGGGCATCGCCATCCTCGTCGGCCTCCTGCTGGTCGTGTCCCACCTGATCGAGCGCATTCCGGTCCAGCGCGGCGTGCTGCTCGGCATCGCGGCCGGGCTCGGGTTCGGGATCTCGGACGTGGCGATAAAGGCGCTTTCGGGGGACCTCGACGGCGGGCCGTCGGGCCTCCTCAGTCCCTGGAGCGTGGTGATCCTGACGGCGGCGGTCTTCTCGTTCTACGCCTCCGCTCGCAGCCTCCAGATCGGCGACGGCGTCGCGGTGATCGCGGTCACGTCGGTCGCGGCGAACCTGTCGACGATCGTCGCCGGCCTGGCGGTCTTCGGAGATCGGCTCGGCGACGACGCCCTGGTGGTGGGCGTGCGCGGCGCCGCGTTCGCCCTGATCCTGGTGGGCGCGGGATTGATCCCCGCGCCCGTACGCGCCCGCGAGGCGCTTTCCGCGGCGCGCGCGCCGGCCGAGCCGGGAGGCTCCGTGCAGTAGGGCCGCTCGCCGATCGGCGGGGGCGAACTTCGCCGCTGTGCTGCCTAGTGGTTGCCATGGACCCTCAGGGCAGGACGGCTCCAACGATCGAAGCGGGCAGCCGCCCATCCCGAGGGCTACGATCCCGCTCATGCCACTCGTGCGTCTACGCGGGCCCCTGAAGGGACTGGCCGGGGACCGTGCCGAGCATCCGCTCGAGGGCGGCACGGTGGTCGAGGTGCTGCGCGAGCTGGAGCGCGAGCATCCGGCGATGCGCGGGTGGATCATCGACGAGCGCGGGCTGATCCGGCGGCACATCAACGTCTTCGTCAACGGCGAGCAGGGCGGGGAGGAGACGGCCCTGCGCGGCGAGGATCGGGTCGAGGTCCTGCCGGCGATCTCGGGCGGCGCATGAGAGAGCTGCTGGTCGGCACGCGCAAGGGGCTGTTCGTGCTCGAGGGCGAGCCGGGCGCGCCGTTCGAGGTGGCCGCGCGGGCGTTCGCCGGGGAGACGGTCGAGTACGCGCTGCGGGATCCCCGGACGGGCCGTCTCCTGGCGTCGGTGACCTCGGCCTTCTACGGGCCGCAGCTCTGGTACGCCGACGACCCGTCGGGCGACTGGACGCAGGCCGAGGGCCTGGCGCTGCCGGAGGGCGGCGAGCAGGCGCTCGAGCGCATCTGGACGATCGTGACCGGCGAGGCCGACGGGACGCTGTACGCGGGCGGGGACCCGGGCGTCCTCTTCGAGAGCCGCGACGGCGGGGCCAGCTGGGAGCTCAACCGAGCGCTCTGGGAGCACCCGACCCGGGGGTCGTGGCAGCCGGGTGGCGGCGGCCTGTGCCTGCACTCGATCGTCACATGGCCCGGCGAGCCCGACCGGCTGGCGGTGGCGATCTCGGCCGCCGGGATCTGGCTGACCGACGACGGCGGCGCCACCTGGCGCACCGGGAACGAGGGCCTCCAGGCGCGCTACCTGCCCGAGGAGGTCCCCGAGGACGAGGTGGGGCTGTGCGTGCACCGCATACACCGCGCGCCCGCGCGCCCCGAGCGCATGTTCATGCAGTTCCACGGCGGCGTCTACCGCTCCGACGACGCGGGCCAGACGTGGACGGAGATCGGCGCGGGCCTGCCCTCGGACTTCGGCTTCCCGCTGGCGATCGATCCGGCCGACCCCGACAGCGCCTACGTCATCCCGCTGACGGCCGACACCGATCGCGTGACCCCGGACGGCGTCGTCCGGGTGTACGAGACGCGCGACGCCGGGGCGACCTGGGCGCCGCGGGGCGACGGCCTGCCTCCCCGGCACGCATACCTGACCGTCCTGCGCGAGGCGCTCGACTGGGCCGGGCAGGGCGACGGGCTGGAGCTGTACTTCGGCGCCACCTCGGGCGACGTGTTCGGGTCCGGCGACGCCGGCGCCAGCTGGTTCGGCGCGGCCACGCGCCTGCCGCCCGTGCTCTCCGTGCGCCCGAGCCCCGCCTAGGGGGCCCCCGGCGGCGCAGAGCGCGCCTCTCGTTGACACTTGCGGTTGCCGCAGTTACCGTCAATGGCCCGTGACCGAGGCGACCATCGAGGGGATCAGGGACGCGGCGGCCAACGCCTCCGTGGGCTTCCAGTCCCTTGAAAGCGAGGCGCAGGTGGACCGGCTGCCCGTCGAGGGCGAGCTGCCCGCCTGGCTCGACGGAGCGCTGCTGCGGACCGGCCCCGCTCTGTACGACGCCGCCGGCCGCACGGTGGAGCACTGGTTCGACGGGATGTCGATGCTGCACCGGTTCGGCTTCGCCGGCGGCCAGGTGTCCTACGCCAATCGCTTCCTCGACAGCCGCGCCTACCGCGGCTTCCGCGAGGACGGCCGTATCCACTACCGCGAGTTCGCCAGCGACCCATGCCGCACGATGTTCCGCCGCGTGGCGTCGATGTTCGCCCCGGACGGCGAGCTGACCGACAACGCGCACGGCAACCTCGCGCGCGTGGCGGACCGCTTCATCGCCCTGACCGAGACGCCGCTGCCCGTGGCCTTCGACCCGGAGACGCTGGACACGCTGGGCGTGGTGGACTACCCCGACGCGATGAAGGGGCAGCTGACCACGGCCCACCCGCATCGCCACCCCGGCACCGGCGAGCTGGTGAGCTACATGACGCTGTTCGGCCCTCGCAGCCGCTACCAGCTGTACGCGCTGGGCGACCTGGGCAAGGGCCGGCGCAAGATCGCGTCGATCCCCGTGCAGGAGCCCTCGTACATGCACAGCTTCGCGGTGACCGAGCGCTTCGCCGTGTTCGTCGAGTACCCGTTCGTGGTCAACCCGCTGAAGCTGGCGCTGAGCCGCAAGCCGTTCATCCAGAGCTACAGGTGGCGCCCGCGGCGCGGCACGCGGTTCACGGCCGTCGAGCTGGACACCGGGAAGGTGCGCAGGCGCTGGCAGGGGCCCGCCTCCTTCGCGCTTCACCACGTGAACGCGTTCGAGGACGGCGACGAGCTGGCGGTGGACCTGCTGGGTTACGACGACCCCGGCCTGCTCGACTCGTTCACGATGGACCGCCGCCGCGCTGCCGAGCCGCCGCCGGACGCGGAGCTGCGCCGCCACCGGCTGCCCCTGTCCGGCGGCGAGGTGCGGGTCGAGCGCCTGACCGACACGCCGTTCGAGATCCCCGGCATCGACGCCGCCCGCCGCGACGGGCGCGCCTACGACTACGCCTACGGCGTCTCGCGCGGCGACTCCGACTTCTGGGCCGAGGTCGTGAAGGTGGACGTGCGCGACGGCTCGACGCTGCGTTGGAGCGAGCCCGGCTGCTACGCGGGCGAGCCGGTGTTCGTGCCGTCGCCCGACGCGCGCGAGGAGGACGACGGCATCCTGCTGTCCGTGGTGCTGGACGCGGCGGCCCGCCGCTCGTTCGCCCTGGCCCTCGACGCGCGGACGCTCGCGGAGCGCGCGCGGGCGTGGGTGCCGCACGGCATCCCGATCGGGTTCCACGGGCAGTTCGTGCCGAGCTAGCGGGTCAGCGGCGCCCGGCCGCTCATGGCTGGACGGTGCGCCGGCTAGCCCTGCTGCGCGCCGGCGGAGCCGTCGGTCGTGCCGAAGCTCTCCTCGGCCGCCAGCGCCACGATCCGCACGTGCGCGCGCGAGACCATGATGAACGAGGCGTGGCGCGTGACCTCCGGCGCGTCCAGCGCGGTGACGGTGGCGTCGTTGATGGCGAAGAACTCGCGGTCGCGCTGGTTGACGTAGTCGGACAGCCGGCTGCGGTAGCCCTCGCGGGGCAGCGTGAGCTGACCCTCGATCCGGTAGCGGTCTGTCTCGAGGACTACTTCCTCTTGGCGGAGGTCCAAGGCGCGGAACTGTAGCCACGCCGAGGATGGAGCGCCCGGCCGGCGCCACGGGGACGGCCCCGACGGCTTGATGGAGCGCGCTCCGGGCAGCGACCACTACGCTGTTGCGGCCTTCGACCAGGGGACCGATTGAGCGAGAGCAACTACACCCGCCGCAGGCTCATCCAGACCGGAGCGGCCGGAGCAGCGGCCGGCGCGCTGGGCGCCGCCGCGCCCGCCGAGGCCAGGAAGAAGCGCCACAAGAAGAAGAAGCCGAAGAAGCGGCGCGCCGACGTGATCGTGGTGGGCGCCGGGCTGGCGGGCCTCACCGCCGCGAGGAAGGTGGCCGCCGCGGGCAAGTCGGTGATCGTGGTGGAGGCGCGCAACCGCGTGGGCGGCAGGACGTTCAACCACGACCTGGGCGGCGGCAAGGTGTCGGAGCTGGGCGCGACCTTCGTCGGGCCCACCCAGGATCACATCATCAACCTGGCCAAGGAGCTGGGTGTGGGCCTGTTCGATACCTACGACGAGGGTCTGAACGTGTACCGCTCGGGCGGCTCGAACTCCACGTACAGCGACCAGAGCCCCACCGGCACCGCGCCGCCCGACCCGAAGACGGTGGGCGACGTCGCGGTGGTGGTCACGCAGCTCGACGAGATGTCCAAGTCGGTGCCCGTCGACAAGCCGTGGACCGCGCAGAACGCCGCGGACTGGGACAGCCAGACTTTCCACTCGTACGCCAAGGCCAACTCGTCGGGCAGCAAGGAGTTCATGAAGCTGGTCTCGATCGCCACCGAGCCGATCTTCGGGGCCGAGGCGCGGGACATCTCGCTGCTCTACACGCTGTTCTACATCGCGGCGTCGGGCAACGAGCAGAACGTCGGCACCTTCGAGCGCAACTTCAACACGCGCGGGGGCGCTCAGGAGAAGCGGATGGTGGGCGGCACCCAGCTCGTGTCGCTGCGGATGGCCAAGCAGCTCGGCAAGAAGCGCGTGCACCTGAACACGCCCGCGCGCCGCATCGTGCAGTCGGGCGGCGGCGTGCGCGTGGAGTCCGACCACGGCAGCTTCTACGGCAAGCACGTGGTGGTGGCCATCCCGCCGCCGCTGGCCGGCCGGATCTACTACGAGCCGCTGCTGCCCCAGCAGCGCGACCAGCTGACCCAGCGGATGCCGATGGGCACGCTGATCAAGGCCGAGGTGTTCTACGACAAGCCGTTCTGGCGCGACAAGGGCCTGACCGGACAGGGCCTGAGCGACGAGGGACCGGTCTGCGCGACCTTCGACATCACCCCGCCCGAGGGGAGCCCGGGAGTGCTGATGGGCTTCATCGGCGGCGACCGCGCGCGTTCCTTCCAGGCGGCCCCGGCCGCCGCCCGCAAGGACGCCGTGCTCAAGGAGATGGCGCAGCTGTTCGGCGACGAGGCGCTGAAGCCCACCGACTACCTGGAGTTCAGCTGGGTGACCGAGGAGTGGACGCGCGGCTGCCCCGTGAGCGTGCTGGGCCCGGGCACGCTGCTGGGCTTCGGCGAGGCGATCCGCACGCCGGTCGGGCGGATCCACTGGGCCGGCACCGAGACGGCTACCTACTGGAACGGCTACATGGACGGCGCCGTGCGGTCGGGCGAGCGCGCGGCGGCCGAGATCCTCGGCTAGCGTGGCCGCGGCGCGGATCGCCCGGGCCACCGTCCTCGTCGCGCTGATCGGCGCGTGCGCTCTGGCCCTGGCCGGGCCGGCGTCGGCGCGCAACCGCTTCGACACGCGCGTGTTCGCGCGGATCGGCGACCCCGGCTATCCGGCCCTGTCGCTGGTGGCCCCCGACCGGACGGTTTACGTGGGCACCTTCACCAACGCGCAGGGCGAGGACACGGGCCCGTCCAAGGTGTTCGCCTACTCGCCCGACGGCCGGCTCAAGCGCACCTACGTGGTGCAGGGCCAGACGCCGGGAGCCGCGCACGGCGTGCAGGTGGCGGCGATCGACGCGCGCGGCAAGCTCTACCTGATGGACCAGAACCCGCCGCGCGTTCTCACGCTCGACCCGAACACCGGCGCCCAGGCCACCTACGGCACCTTCCGCGACGTGATGCCGTGCGCACCCGGCGCGCCGCCGCAGGACTGCTCGGCCACGACCACCGACAACCCGGCCGAACCCAACTACGCCGCCTGGGGGCCCGACGGCAGCCTGTACGTGACCGACTACATCCAGGGGCTGATCTGGCGCGTGCCGGCCGGCGGCGGCACCGCACACGTCTGGTTCACCGACCCGCAGCTGGACGGCGCACTGTTCGGCCCGGCCGGTCTCCTGCTGACCCCGGACCGCCACCACCTGCTGGTGAGCACGAGCGCGGGCGGGACGACCACGCTGCTGGCGGGCAACGACCCCACCACCGGCGAGCTGTACTCCCTGCCGATCGAGAACGACGGCCGCCCCGGCTTCCTGACCAAGCTCTGGGAGAGCGGGCCGAAGGAGGCGCCGGACGGGTTCGCGCTGGCCAAGTCGGGCAACGTGTACCTGGCGCTCGTCGGGCCGGACGTCAACCAGCTGGTGGTGATCGGGCCCGACGGCACCGAGCGGACCCGCTTCCCGTCCGACACCTCGGGCGACAACGGCACCGACATCCCGTTCGACGAGCCCTCGAGCGCCCGGTTCGACGGCGAGCGGCTGCTGGTGACCAACAACCCGTACGTCTCGGGCGACAAGAGCCACATGGCCGTGTTCGACGTGTTCGTCGGCGAGCCGGGCGAGCCGGTCTTCGTGCCCGGCCTGGGCGGCGGCGGGTCGGGCGGCTACAAGCTCACGGTGCGTCCGCGCAAGGTGCGCGTGGGCACCCGGCACACCTTCCGCTTCCACGTGACGCTGCGCGGCAGGCGGGTGAAGGACGCGCTCGTGGCCTTCGCGGGCCGCCGTGTGCGCACCGACGGCCGCGGCCACGCGAAGCTGCGCACCGAGCTCAAGCGCGTGCGCCGCTACCGCGCCACCGTGTCGGTGGGCAAGAGCCGGCTGCGCGTGGCCTCCGCGTCGGTCCGCGTCCAGAGGCGCTTGCTAAAGCCCCGCTAGCGCGAACGGCAGCGTCGGCAGCGGCAGCCTGGGTGCCGTGTTGTCGAAGTTCACGATCGCGTCGCGCACGTCGCTCAGCGACAGCGTGCACGTCGTCCCGGTGCCGGCGCTGGCGCACGCGCCGCCCCAACCGGTGAACTGGGAGCCCGCCCCAGGGGTCTCGGTCAGGGTGACGAGCGTGCCGTCCTCGAAGCTCTGGGAGCAGGTGTCGTTGCACACGACGTCGGTCGGCTGGATCTTGACCTCGCCGGTGCCGGGCGTGTAGTTGACGTCCGCGGTCTCCGAGCTGTCGGTGCGCTGGAACGTGATGGTCAGCGGCCAGAACTGCGGCGGGGGCGGCTCGCCGGGGTCGGGCGGAGTGTCCGACGGCGGCGGGCCCGAGCCGGGCGGAGGCGACGGGCCGTGGCCCAGGTCCGGCGGCGGAGGGGACGGCCCCGGGCCGGGCGCCGGTCCCGGCTGGGCGACGCCGAGGCCGGGTCGCGGCCGGTGCATGGAGCGGTCCACGTGGGCCACGCGGCTGTAGACGGCCGGGGTCCCGCTGGACGGCGTCCAGCGCAGGCGCCACGTGCCTGTCCGGCGCGGAACCCGGACGTCGATGAAGCCCTTGCGGTTCACCGCCTGCGTGGCCACGGTGGTGTATCCGGCCTGGCCCTTCGGCTGGTTCTGGACCTCGATCTGTTCCGGGGCCCCGTCCGGGGCGGACCGGGCCTGGCCCCACACGCGCACGCGCTTGCGACCCGAGGTGGTGACGAATATCGGCAGCCGGTAGGCGCTCAGCGACTGCTTGGGGGTGCCGTTGACGAACTCGAGCCCCGTCTGGAACGTGAGCGACGACAGCGGTGCGTCCTCGAGCTCGAACTGCGCGACGCCGCGCACGGTCGAGTCGCGGTAGCCCGCGAAGTCCACCTGGTTGAGGAACGCGGCCTGATGGGACAGCGACACGCCGAACCGCCCGTCGGGCGGATTGGTGGACACACCGAACTCGGTGAAATAGATCGGCAGCTTGGGGCGGATGAGCTTGGCTCGCGCTCCGAACCGCATGAGCCGCTTGAGCCGGCCGATCAGGCCGACCGAGATCGCGCCGGCGCGTATCTCCTTGGGCTGCGGCGTGGTGCCGCCGCGGGGGAGCGGCGCGCCCGCCCCGCGGACGTACGGGTGGGCCGCGATGCCGTTGGCGTCCAGTCGCGGGGCCTTGACGCAGCCCTGCTCCCGCGCGGCACGGCCGCGCAGCCGGCGCCCGCGTCGGTCGACGCAGAACAGGTCGGCGTAGAAGTCCACCGCCCTGGTGGCCCGCGTGCCGCCGCCGAGGGGCGCGGAGTCGGGGATCAGGATGGTGTCCGCGGCGTGGCCGTTGGCCCGCAGCGCCCGGATGCCCGCGTAGGCCAGCCCGCGGTAGATGCGCGCCGCCGTGCGGATCCTGCGGTGGCCGCTCCTGACCGTCTGCGGCCAGATCCACGGGCCCAGGTTGGCCTCGTTCCAGATCCCCCACATGTGCACGGCCGGGAGCACCTGGGCGCCCTGGTTCTCGTCGCGGTACAGGCCCGAATAGCGGCGCGCGACGGCCGGCGCGAACGCCTCGTAGAGCTGCGCGTTGGGCCGGCAGACGCCCAGCGTGTTGACCTTGCAGCCCGACGCCCAGTCGGGGATCTTGCCTGAGATCGACATGTAGACCTGCATGCCGCGCGCCTGGGCGCCGCGTACGAGCGAGTCGAAGGGGTCCCAGTCCTGCGGCGCGTAGGACGCCGGGTCGGACGGGTCGAACCCGGCCGGCATCGTGGTCGACGTGGGCGCCGGCGAGAGCCGCCGCCAGGTGACCAGCGACCGGATCACGTCCACGCCCAGGGCCTGCATCTGGTCCAGCCCGGCCTGCTGGAACTGCGGCCCGGAGTAGGTGAGCACCCGGTCGTCCTGCATGAACGAGAGCTGCTCCTTGCCGGCGGACGCCGCCGGCGCGGAGGCGGCGAGCAGGACACAGGCGAGCGCCAGCGCGCTGGTGGCCGCGCGAGGAAGACGGGGAGCGGGGGCGCGCCTCACGCGGCCGAATCTAGCGCCGAGCTGGGTCGCCGCGCCGCAGCCCTGGTCGGCGCGCGCGTTGGCGGGCGGCTAACCTGCCGCCGCGATGGCGAGCGTCGAGGAGCTTCTCCGGCTGACCAACAGGGGCATGATCGCCTTCGACCTGGCGCTCGGGTCGGGCACGCTGCTCGCGCCGCGCCGCACGCTGTGGGTGCTGGGCCACCGCCGGCCGAGCGACGACGCCGAGGCGCTGTTCCGGCGCTGCGGGCCGATCTGGCTGACCTTCGCCGCCGCGCACGCGGTGGCCGACCGGCGCGGCGGGCGCGACGACTGGTGGGCGCTGGCCTGGCTGCGGGGCACCGAGATCGCCACCGACGCGGTGTGGGCCGCCAGCACGCCGGGCTTCACGCGGCCCGGCGCGCGGGTCGGGATGTTCCTGGCGGGCGCCGCCAACACCGCGATGGCGCTCGGCTTCGGCTCGCTGGCGCGGCGCCGGCGCGGCGGCCTCGCGCTGCGGCGGCGCTCGGGCGGATCCCCGCTCGCCCGGCTCGCGCGCGGGTAGGCGTGCCCGGGTCGTCCAGCCGCCCGCCGGCCCTGAGCGGCGCCGTCGGCCTGGGCTTCATGGCGCTCGGCACGCTGCACTTCACCCACACCAGGGTGTACGAGCGGATCATGCCGCCGTACCTGCCGGCGCACCGCGAGCTGGTGCTGGTGAGCGGCGCGGGCGAGATCGTGGGCGGCGCCGGCGTCCTGATCCCCGCCACGCGCCCGTTCGCGCGCTGGTGGCTGATCGCGCTCCTGGCGGCCGTCTTCCCGGCCAACGTTCAGATGGCGCTGGAGCCGAAGGGCTTCGGCATCCCGCCCTGGGCGCTCTGGGCGCGCCTGCCGTTCCAGCTCGTGTTCGGCTGGCTGGTCTGGCGTGCCACCGAGCCCGAAGTGCGATCCTGACCCCCGGTCGGGGGATGCGTGGACTGAGAGTCATCGCGGCGGGCGCGTGTGCGGCGCTTGCGTTCGTCCTGCCGGCCTCGGCGGGCGCGCTGTCGTGGGTGCCGGGCGACCTGCACGTCCACACGTGCTACTCGCACGACGCCTACTGCGGGCCCACCGACGACAACACCGGCCCCGACGTCTTCTACTCGTCCGGCGGGACGGTGGAGCAGCGCTTCCTCGAGGCGTCGGTCAAGGGGCTCCTGTTCCTGGCCATCACCGACCACGACGACGTCCGCGCGCAGTCCGACCCGGCCTTCGGCACCCACGGCGTGAAGGGGGTCCGCGGGTACGAGACGTCGCTCCAGGGCGGCCACGCGCAGATGCTGGGCGCCGCGCGCGCGTATCCCAGGGGCTCGGGCGACGCCGCGTCCACCAACGCAATGGCCGACGCCCTGCGCGCCGACGGCGGCGTGTTCCAGGCCAACCACCCGGGCTACCGCGCGGGCAAGCCGTTCACGAGGTGCGAGCAGGCGGAGCTGGCCAACTCGAAGGACGACCCGCTGCACTGGAAGTACGGCTACGGCGTGCGGCCCGACACGATCGAGGTCTGGAACGCCACCACGCTGATCCAGCCGTCCGAGCTGTACTGGGAGTGCTGGTTGCAGCGCGGAGCACGGATCGGCGCGACCGCCGGCAGCGACTCGCACGGCGCCAACACGTTCAACATCGGCTTCCCGCTCAACTGGGCGCTGGCCAAGTCGCCCGCGCAGCCCGACGTGCTTGCCGCCGTCAAGGCGGGTCGCACCACGCTCTCGCGCGTGGCGCCCAACCAGGGCGCCGTCCGGCTGCTGATCGAGGGCGACGGCGACCGCAACGGCTCCTACGAGTCCGGGATCGGCGACCAGGTGCCCGTGGGCGCCCCGCTGCGCGTGCGCGCCGACGGCCTGCCCGGGCGCGGCATCGTGCGCGTGCGCGCCAACGGCGACTACGCCGTGGAGGGCGCCGACCTGAACCCCGGCGCCGACGTGCGCTTCAAGGCGCCGTCCACGCCCGGCTGGGCCTACGCGGTGCTGTACCTCCAGCAGGGCAGCGGCGCGGTCGATCCCGCGTGCGCCGCCGGCTTCCCGACCGGGGAGGCCGTGGACGCGTGCTCGCAGGACCTGTCGATCGCCGCCATCACGTCGGCGATCTGGGTCGGGCCCCCCGCCCCGCTGGAGAAGCCGCCCCCACCCGGAGGCCCGATCCCGCGGACCGGGCCCGACTCGGACGAGCCCGACCGCCAGCCGCCGCTCACGCCCGCGGAGCAGTCGGCGGGTGGCTCGCGACTGCCCCCGGTCCCGCCGCAGCGCAAGCGCGGCAGCCCGGTGGCGCGGCTCAAGGCCACCTGGTTCCACGGCGCCCGCCGCGCCGCCGCCGCGGGGCCCCGCGCCGGCGGCCGGCGCGTGCGCCTGAGCTGGTCGCGCGGCACGCGCCCGTTCCAGGTCCAGGCCCGCCGCAAGCGCGGCCGCTGGCACACGCTGCGCTCCCGCACCCGCGCCCGCCGCCTGGTGATCCGGGTTCGCCCAGGCTCCTGGGCGTTCCGTGTGCGCTCGCGCGCGCCCTTCGCGCCGCCCGGCGCGTGGCGCGTCACGCACGCCCGGCTCTAGCGTCGGGGCGGGTCGAGGCCTCCCGGGACGGGAGCGGCTGGCTATACGCTTGTCCACATGCCGCCCGAAGCGCCGAATCCCGTCCCCGGCCCGCCCGACAAGCCGTCGCTCGACGGGCTCGAGCCGAAGTGGGTCGAGCGCTGGGAGGCGGACGGCACCTACCGCTTCGACCGCCATGCCGGCCGGCCGGTCTACTCGATCGACACCCCGCCGCCCACGGTCAGCGGCTCGCTGCACGTGGGCCACGTCTTCTCCTACACGCACACGGACGTGATCGCGCGCTACCGCCGGATGCGCGGCCAGGAGGTCTTCTACCCGATGGGCTGGGACGACAACGGCCTGCCCACGGAGCGCCGCGTGCAGAACTACTTCGGCGTGCGCTGCGACCCCTCGCTGCCGTACGACCCCGGCTTCGAGCCGCCGCCGGAGCCCCCGAAGCAGGCGATCCCGATCGCCCGGCAGAACTTCGTGGAGCTGTGCCTGCGGCTGACCGTGGAGGACGAGCGGGCGTTCGAGGACCTCTGGCGGCGGCTGGGCCTGTCCGTGGACTGGGCCATGACCTACACCACGATCGGGGAGCGCGCCCAGCGCGCGTCGCAGCGCGCCTTCCTCCACCACCTGGAGCGCGGGCTGGCCTACTCGGAGGAGGCTCCGACGCTCTGGGACGTGGACTACCGCACGGCCGTGGCCCAGGCCGAGCTGGAGGACCGCACGGTGCCGAGCGCCGCGTACCGCGTGCTCTTCGACCGCCCGGACGGGAGCCGCGCGGTGGAGATCGAGACCACGCGTCCGGAGCTGATCCCCGCGTGCGTCGCGCTGGTGGCGCACCCCGACGACGACCGCTACCGCTCGCTGTTCGACACCGAGGGCGTGGTCACGCCGCTGTTCCGCTCCCCCGTGCCGGTCCAGCCGAGCGAGCGCGCCGAGCCCGACAAGGGCACCGGGATCGCGATGGTCTGCACGTTCGGCGACGTGACCGACGTGGATTGGTGGCGCGAGCTGAAGCTGCCGGTGCGGTCGGTGATCCAGCCGGACGGGCGCATCCGCGACGTGCCCTGGGGCGAGGACGGCTGGGACACGGGCGACGCGCGGGCCGCGCGCGCGGCCCACCAGCGCCTGGCCGGCAAGCGCGCCAAGCAGGCGCGCGAGGAGATCGGCGCGATGCTGGGCGAGGCCGGCGCGCTGGCCGCGGAGCCGCGGCCGATCGAGCACCCGGTCAAGTTCTACGAGCGCGGCGAGCGGCCTCTCGAGATCATCACGAGCCGGCAGTGGTTCGTGCGCACGCTGGACTTCAAGGAGGAGTTCAAGGGCCGCGGCCGCGAGATCAACTGGGTCCCCGAGTACATGCGCGCCCGCTACGAGAACTGGGTGGACGGGCTGAACGTGAACTGGTGCATCAGCCGCCAGCGCTTCTTCGGCGTGCCGTTCCCGGTCTGGTACCCGCTGGACGACGACGGCCTGGCCGACCACTCGCGCCCGATCCTGCCAGACGACTCGACGCTGCCGATCGACCCCTCCTCCGATGTCCCGCCCGGCTACGACGCCGCGCAGCGAGGGGAGGCCGGCGGCTTCGTGGGCGACCCGGACGTGATGGACACGTGGGCCACGTCGTCGCTCTCGCCGCAGATCGCCGGCGGCTTCGGCGAGGACGACGAGCTGTTCGACCTGGTGTTCCCGATGGACCTCCGCCCGCAGGCGCACGAGATCATCCGCACCTGGCTGTTCTCGACGGTCGTGCGCGCGCACTTCATGCACGAGTCCTCCCCGTGGCGCAACGCCGCCATCTCCGGCTGGGTCCTGGACCCCGACCGCAAGAAGATGTCGAAGTCGAAGGGCAACGTGCTCACGCCGATGTCGATGCTCGAGCAGTACGGCTCGGACGCCGTCCGCTACTGGGCCGCCAGCGGCCGGCCCGGGGTGGACACCAAGTTCGACGACAACCAGATGAAGGTGGGCCGACGCCTGGCCACCAAGCTGCTCAACGCCTCGCGCTTCGTGCTGGGCCACGAGGGCCCCGCGGCCACGCCCAGCCGGCCGCTGGACGTGGCCATGCTCCGGCAGCTGGCCTCGACCGTCGATCTGGTGACGCGCGCCTTCGACGCCTACGACTACTCGCGCGCGCTCGAGCGCACGGAGTCCTTCTTCTGGTGGTTCTGCGACAACTACCTCGAGCTGGTGAAGGGCCGCCGCTACGGCGACCGGGACCCGGAGGGAGCGGCGTCCGCCAACGGCGCGCTGCGCACCGCGCTGGACGCGCAGCTGCGGCTGTTCGCCCCCACGCTGCCGTTCGTGAGCGAGGAGGTCTGGTCGTGGTGGCGGGACGGCAGCGTGCACCGCGCGCCGTGGCCCACCGCCGACGCGCTGGTCAGCGACCTGAACGGCGAGGCACCGGACGGGGCCCTGCTGGACGTGGCGGCCGACGTGCTGGCCGAGATCCGCAAGGCCAAGTCCACGGCGCAGCTGCCGATGCGCGCCGAGGTGGCGCGGGCCGTGGTGCGCGACAGCGACGAGCGGCTCGGGTTCCTGGGCGCCGTCCAGGACGACGTGGCCGACGCCGGCCGCGTTGCCGAGTTCGAGAAGGTCGCGGGCGGCGAGTTCGCGGTGGAGGTCGAGTTCGCGCCGGAGTCGTAGCGCGGCGGTCGCTCTCGCCGCCCCCGCTCTTCATGCGTGCGCCCACGGCAGCAATGAGGGGTGGACCGGAGCGGTTTCGGGGCCACCTTCCTGACTTGAGGTCGCTATCCGACCTCAAAGCAGGACGGTGACGGAATGCGGCGCTTGAGCCTGCCTTTATTGCTGCTGCTCGGGGCGACGGCGACCGCGGAGGCAAAGCCGCCCGTCCGCACCTTCACCATCGGCCACTCCGTGCGCGGACGCGCCATCCTGGCGTACCGGGTCGGGGACGTGGCCACGGCCGGGCGCAGCGCGCTCGTGGTCGGGGAGATCCACGGCAACGAGCGCGCCGGGGAGGCCGTGGCCCGGCACCTGCTCCGCACCGAGCCGCCCGCGGGCGTGTTGGTGTGGGTCGTGCCCCAACTGAACCCGGACGGCGCGGCGGCCGGCACGCGCCAGAACGCCCGCGGAGTGGATCTGAACCGCAACTTCGGCTTCCGCTGGCGGCGGCTGGGCCGCCCCGGTGGCGTGTTCTGGTCCGGCCCGCGGCCGTTCTCCGAGCCCGAGTCGCGCGCGGCGCGCCGCCTGATCCTGCGCATCCGCCCTCGCCTGGCCGTCTGGTACCACCAGCACCTGAGGCTGGTGGACGAGGCGTCCGGGGGCGACCCGCGCGCCGCGCGCCGCTACGCGCGCCGGGTGGGCCTACCGGCCAGGCGGCTACCGCGCTACCCGGGTCGCGCCACGGGCTGGGAGAACCACGCGGTTCCGGGCGGCAGCGCCTTCGCGGTGGAGCTGGCGGGCGGCCGGCTCGCGCCCGCGGGCGTCCGCCGCCATGCAATGGCCGTGCTGGGACTGTCGCGTTAGGGTGGCCCTCATCGGACTCGCTCGCCCAACGCCGCAGCGCGCTGCGCTGCTCGCCACCCTCAGCGCCGGCGCCGTGCTGGCGCCGGCGTCCCCGGCGCCCGCCGCGGCCGTTGCCACCACCTGCGCCAGCCTCCAGGCCGACCTCGACGCGGCGAACGACGGCGACGTGCTGACGCTGCCCGCCGGAGCGGTCTGCAACGACGACTACACCCTGCCGGGCAACAGGCCGGCGCCGTTCTCGATCACGGTCCAGGGGGCGGGCGGCGGCGCCACGCTGGACGGCAGCGGCCTGGGCGGCAGCCGCGTCATGACCGGCGCCACCAGCGACGGCAACGTGCTGCACGCGGTGTTCAGGAACCTCACGTTCCGGGACAGCAGCGCGCCCACGGCCGGCGGCGCCCTGTACCTGAACGGCAACGTCAGCGCCACGCTCGACAACGACAGCTTCCTGGCCAACGCCGCCACCGGCACGTCCAGCGGCGGAGCGGTCGCGCTCGTGACCACCACGTCGACCGCCGGCCACGCCATCGCGATCACGGGCTCCAGGTTCGGCGACGGCACGAGCGCCGGGGCCAACACCGCCTCGAGCGGCGGCGCGATCTACGTGAGCGCCGTGATCGGCGGCCCGTCGCTGCTGATGACCGGAAACAGGGTCGAGGGCAACGTCGCGACGGAGCTCACGGGCGGCGGGGTCCTGGCGTCGGTGGACTCGCCGGGCGCGACGACGACCGTGAGCGACAACGTCATCAGCGGCAACAGAGCGGGAGCGGGCGCCGCCGGCGCCGACCTCTTCGGCCG
The DNA here is from genome assembly GCA_036389105.1 of Thermoleophilaceae bacterium. Taxonomy (GTDB): domain Bacteria; phylum Actinomycetota; class Thermoleophilia; order Solirubrobacterales; family Thermoleophilaceae; genus AC-37. Next base: position 6,133 of record DASVQK010000092.1, on the reverse strand, counting down.
CGACACGACGCTCGAGCGCAACCAGTTCACGGCCAACCGCGTGGCTGCGCCCGACGTCAGCTCCGTGCGCGGCGGCGGGCTCAGCGTGAGCGCCAACGGCACGAGCACCCTGACGCAGAGCGCCAACGCCTTCGACGCCAACGCGATCGAGGCCGGCTCGCAGGCGGACTTCGACGTGGCCGGCGGAGGGGAGTGGGTGTCCGGCTACCAGCTCACCAGCCGCGACGACCGCTTCACCAACAACTCACTGCCCGCCGCCTCCGGCACGGGCGACGCCGAGGGGGGCGGGCTGGCCGTGGTGGGCTGCGGGCCCCCGACGCCCGTCACCTCCGCCACCCGCCTCGAGAACGCGGTCGTGGCGGGCAACGCGATCGCGAGCGGGGGCGAGGGCGCCGGCCTGTACGCCGGTGGCTGCCCCGAGGGACCGGTCGCGCTCACCGTCCTCGACTCCACCGTCTCCGGCAACCAGACCAGCGCCGGCGCCACCGCGGGCCTGCACGGCGGCGACGAGGACACGCTGGTCATGCGCAACTCGATCGCGGCGGGCAACATCGGCGGCACCGACCTGACCGGGTTTGGCGCGGGCACGACCGTCACGAGCTCCGACGCCTGCGCGCCGGGACCGTTCCCCGGAGCGAACAACATCTGCGCCAGCCCGTTCCTGGCCCACGCCGGCCCCGGCTTCGCCGACGTGCACCAGACGCAGTTCAGCCCCACCATCGACCGCGGCTCGACCGACGCCGTGGCCGCCGGGCTGGCGGCCGACTTCGAGGGCGACCCGCGCGTCGTCGGCCCGGCGGTGGACATGGGCGCCGACGAGTTCACCCTGCCGTCGGTGGTCACCAGCGTCGCGCGCCAGGTGAAGGTCGACGGAGCGACGCTGCGGGGCACGGTGACGCCCAACACCCACGCCACGAGCTACCGCTTCGAGTACGGGGACACGACCGACTACGGCAGGAGCACTCCGCCCGGGTCGCTGCCCGCGGGCACGGCGCTCGTGCCGGTCGAGTCCGCGGCCACCGGGCTCAGGCCCAACCGCAGCTACCACTTCCGCCTGGTGGGGACCAACTCGGCCGGCACCACCTACGGCCTGGACCAGACCGTGAAGACGAAGGTGGACAAGTGGAGGGGCGTGGGCATCGCCGACCAGACCGTGCCCGTGAAGCGGGGCAGGGCCGCGATCAGGCTCACATGTCCGAAGGGCGTCACCGGGACCTGCGCCGGCACGCTGTCGCTCAGGTCCTCGGCGGGCAGGAGGGGCAGGAAGCTGGCGCTGGGCTCGAGCAGGTTCGCGATCAGGGCGGGCTCGGCCAAGCGGGTCAAGGTCAAGCTGACCACGAAGGGCAAGCGAGCGATGCGGCGCCGCGCGACGCTCCGGGCGCGCGCGCTGTCCGTGGCGGTGAACGCGCTGGGGACCAAGAGGAAGACCGGCGGGAACGTGAAGCTCGAGCGGCGGCGGCGCCGTTGACGCAGGGCGCGTCCGTGGAGGGCCACGTCGAGCCGGGCTTCGAGCCGGTGGCGGACGAGTTCGCGCGCAACTTCACGAAGCGCGGCGAGCTGGGCGCGGCCTGCGCCGCGTACGTGGGCGGCGAGAAGGTGGTGGACCTCTGGGGCGGTCACAGCGACCGCGCGCGCCGCCGCCGCTGGCGCGAGGACACGCTGGTGCTCGTCTACTCCACCTCGAAGGGGATGGCGGCGATGGCGGTCGCCCTGGCCCACTCGCGCGGACTGATCGACTACGACGAGCGCGTGGCCGCCTACTGGCCGGAGTTCGCCGAGGCGGGTAAGGGGCAGATCACGATCCGCCAGCTGCTGGCCCACCAGGCCGGGCTGTGCGCGGTGCACGGCCGGCTGGACCCGACCGTCCTGGCGGACTTCGACGAGCTGGCCCGGATCCTGGCCCGCCAGCGGCCGGCTTGGCGGCCCGGCACGCGGCACGGCTACCACGCGCTCAGCCTGGGGTTCTTCGAGAGCGAGCTGATCCGCCGGGTGGACCCCGAGCACCGCACGCTGGGGCGCTTCTTCGCCGACGAGATCGCCGCCCCGCTGGGCCTCGAGTTCTACTTCGGGGTGCCCGAGGACGTGCCCGACGAGCGGATCGCCGAGATCAAGGCCTACCGCCGGGGCGAGGTGCTGCTGCACCTGAACGTCATGCCCCCGGCGATGGTGGCGGGCTTCACGCGCCCGCGCTCGCTGACGTTCCGCGCGTTCGGCAACCCCCGCCTGCGAGGGCCCGCCGACCTCAACCTGCCGGAGTACCGCGCCGTGGAGCTGCCCGCGGGCGCGGGCGTGGGCCAGGCGCGCGGCGTGGCCAGGGCGTACGGCGAGTTCGCGGTGGGCGGCCCCTCGCTCGGCCTGGTCGACGACACGCTGGCCGCGCTGGCGGCGCCCGCCGCCGAGCCCAGCGGTGGGGCGAAGGACCTGGTGCTGCGCATCGAGACGGCGTACTCGCTCGGGTTCCTCAAGCCGTCGCGGCCGTTCCGCTTCGGCACGAGCGACAGCGCCTTCGGTCACACCGGCGCCGGCGGCTCGTTCGGCTACGCGGACCCGGACCTCGAGCTCGGCTTCGCGTACGCGCCCAACAGGCTGGGCTTCCACCTGTTCGACGATCCGCGCGACAAGCCGCTGCGCGACGCGCTGTACCGCTGCATCGGCGCGGGCGTCAGGAGGCCGGCGCGGGGGGCAGCTTGATCGGACCGCCGGGCGCGACCACGCGGCCCTTCGCGATCCCGTCCGCCGCCCAGGCCGCCAGCGCGTTGTAGGGCGGCAGCGGGTTGCCCGACAGGTCCACGATCCCGAGGTCGAAGTAGCTGCCGAGGAGGCCGTAGGGAGGGGTGACCAGGGTGTAGTGGGTGATCTCCCGAACGGTGGGGTAGCGCTGCGCGATCGAGTACGCGCGCGGCAGGTACACGGCGCGCTTGGCGTCGGACAGGCGGTACGCGCCCGAGTGGAAGTAGCCGAACTCGGTGAGGTAGACGCCCGGCGGCTTGCCCGACGGGGTGGAGAGCGCGCGGTTCTTGGCCAGCGCCTTGAGCATCCCGGTGAGCCGCCAGAGGCCCGAGATGGTGGCGCCGTCCGGGTCGGGGTTCTCGGCCGACGGCGAGCGGAAGTAGTCGTAGGGGTGGTGCGCGATCCCGTCGGCGCGCAGCCCCTTGCACGGGCCGCGCAGGAGCCGCGGCGGCTTGCGGCGCGTGCCGGCCTTGATCTGGGTGGTGCAGGTCACGTCGCGCAGGAAGCGAAGCGGCGCGAACTCGGACTTCAGCCGCCTGTACGGCAGCAGCTCGCCGAACAGCACCTTCGCGCTCCTGTCCTCCGACTTGGCCGCACGGTAGCCGGCGAGGTACAGCTCGCGATAGAGAGCGGGCGCCAGGTCGAACGGTGCCAGCCACGCCGACAGGCTGGGCTCGTTCCACATCGAGTAGCGGTTGACCCGGCCCTTGAAGTGGCGGACCGCGGCGCGCACGAACGAGCCGAACTGGCCGGCGCTCGGTCCGAAGACCCCGGGGCGGTGGTCGGCGGTCGCGTACGCGGGCGCAGGGCCCGTCAGGGTGAGCTGCACGCGGATCCCGTAGCGGGCCGCCGCGTCGATCAGCGAGTCCCACGCGGACCAGTCGTAGACGATCGCCGCCGGGCGCTGCTTCTGCTCCTGCTGGGAGTCGTTGGCGGTGCGCCAGATCACGTTGGCCCTGATCCGGGTGACCCCGAGCGCGCGCGCCTGGGACAGGGCCCGCTCGCGGTCGTAGTAGGCGCGGTTCAGGAACACGCCCTCGTCCTGGAGGGCGAGCTCCTTGCGCTTGGCCGCCCCGGCGGGGGCCGGGACGGCGGCCACGGCGAGCACCAGGACGGCGGCCACGGCCGCGACCACCCGCGCCGGCATCACTTGACCACCTTGCGGTTGCCGGCGCGGTCGACGATCACCAGGCGCGGCCGGCCCTTGCCGCGGTGGCGGACCCTGGCGTTCTGCACGATCGCCACGAACGGGACGCGCACGCTCACGGACCGGCGGCCGAAGACGAGCCGCGCCGACGCGATGCCCGAGCCGGATATGGCCGGCCCGTCGGAGGCCGACACCGAGTACAGGCCCTTGCCGATCCTGCGCACGCGGCCGGTGGGCTTGCGCGTGTCGATGCGGATGCCGGCGTCGCGACCCTCGGTCTCGGCGCCGCGCCCGTCGATGACGACGAGCCGCACCGCGTGCACGCCGTCGCTCAGCGGCTGCTGGGGGGTGTAGCTCGTGCGGTCGGTGGTCGCCACCGGCACGCCGTCGATCTCGACGCGGTAGCGCACCGGACCCCACGGGACCGTCTGGGTCTTCTTCCAGCTCATCGCCGGGCGGCGGTTGCGCTTCCACGCCCGGGTCCCCGCCACGCGCCCCACGGTCAGCTTGCCGGGGACCGCCACGACCTGGATGCGCCGCTGCGCGGGGCCGCCCTGCACGAACGCGACGACGCTGTCGCCCGCGCCGTCGCTGGTCGCGTCCAGACCGAGGTCGGCCGCGGACGTCCCGTAGGCGGGGGGCGACAGGGTGGACGGGAACTGGAACTGGACGCCGTCGTAGAAGCGGGCCAGGATCGAGTTGAAGCCGTCGGCGGTGCGCTGCCAGGCCACGATCCCCCTGGCGTCCTCGGACGAGGTGACGGTGGTCATCGGTGGGCCGCCGTTGCCCGAGTCGATCGCCACCGGCGGCTCGAAGGTGGGCTCGAGCGGGTCCTGGCGCCGCGAGAGCACCGCGCCGTTGATCGCGTTCGAGCCGGCGAGGCTGGACATCGCCATCCCGTAGCCGCGGCCGGTCAGGTCGATCGTGGGCCGCTCGGCGTTCTGCGCGGTGGGGAACGCCAGCCCGTCGACCGGCACCACCCTCTCGAACCTGGACCCGGCCAGGCGGCGGGCGATCGCGCGCGAGCGCGTGGCGCCGCCGTCGTTGAACTCCTGGCGGAACGCCACCCAGGCGTACGTGGAGTCGTCGTGCACGTCCACCGAGGGGCTGTCCGCCCCGCCGCCGCCGCGGCCCTCGAGCCCGGGCACGCCGGCCTCCTGCGGCACGGTGCTGAGCCTGCCGCGCAGCAGGCGCCGCTCGTACACGTGCGGCACGCCGTCGGCGCCGCTCTCGGTCCAGGCGGCGATGCCCGTGCCGTCCGACGACGCCGCCACGGCGGCATCGCGAGCGTCGCGGTTGCCGTCGATGTCGATCGGCTGCGCCAGCATTGCCCAGTTGCCGCCGTCGAGCAGGGCCGCGCGCACGTCGCGCCCGCCCGCGCCGGGCGTCGTGAACGTCACGTAGCCGACGCCGAAGATGCTCATGTCGAAGGACACGTCCGACACGGGCCCGCCCGCGAAGATCTGCTGCGGCGGGCCGAAGCCGGGCTCGTTCGCGGCCTTGTAGGCCCCGTAGAGGACCCCTCCGTTCACCCACACCACGGCCGTCCGGCCCTTGTCGCCCGCCGCCATGCGCAGCTGCGACGCGTCCCCGATCTGGCCCGTGTCGACGCGCACCGGGGCCCCGGGGTTGCCGCGCACGAGCGGCGCCACGTAGACGCGGACCTGGGCCAGCTCGCGCTTCAGGTAGGCCACGGCCCCGGTGGCGTCCGTGCGCGCGATGTCGACGCCGCCGAGGCCCACCACGTCGGCGCTCGGGCCGTCCACGGTGGCGGCGGGGGCGAACTGGGCGGCGGCGCCGCCGGGCCAGGCCGCCGCGACGGCGACGGCGGCGGCGCTCGCCAGCACGGCCACGCGCCGGCGCGGGCCCCGCGTCACGGGCTCACCGGCAGGTCGTACTGCTGGGTCTGGTGGTACCAGGCGCTCAGCACCCCGGCGCCCGGCTTCGGGTTCCCGGCGAAGTCGAACACGCCCTTCTCGTGCATCGGCGGGCTCGGGTACGGGTTGCCGCCGGCCCAGCCCGGCCGCGCGTGGAACGCCATCAGCATCCCGATCGCGCCGGAGAGCCAGGGCTTCTGCGCGTAGACGCCCAGGTGGTAGTTGAGGATGTCCGCCTGGAACTCGTAGGTGCCGCGCTCCTCAGCCGGGCCGCTGCGGTTGGCCTCCGCTCCGAACTCGGTGATCATGATCGCCTGCTTGCGGTAGCAGTCGCGCATCTGGTCGAGGAACGGCGACAGCTGCGAGCGGTCGGCGATCG